>DATBID010000594.1:0-2987 GCA_036557125.1 Bryobacteraceae bacterium
GTGCGATTGCTCCAGCCGGATGGCCGCATGGTCGTTCTTGTCAAGCCGCAATTCGAGGTGGGCAAAGGACAGGTGGGCAAAGGCGGCATTGTGCGCGATCCGGAGCTGCATCGCGCCGCCTGCGATCGCGTGGCCGCGGCAGTGCGCGAATTCGGCTTCACCACCGAAATCATCGACAGCCCGATTCTGGGAGCGGAAGGCAACAAGGAGTTTCTTCTCTATGCAAGAAAGTAACTAAGGTGACCCGCTATACTGAGCAAGCCCTGTGTTATGCCCGATATTAAGCGAGTTGGCATCATCTCGAAGCCGTCGGTAGCGGAAGGCGCGGAACTGGTGCCGCGTGTTATCGCCTGGCTGCGCGAACGCCGCATCGAAGTGCGCTGCGATGGCGAAACGGCGGCCTATGCGCCCGCCGAAATCGGCATGCCGAGGGAAGAGGTTCCGGAAGGCTGTGACCTTGTGATCGTGCTGGGAGGCGATGGCACGTTGCTTTCGGCGGCGCGAGCCATCGGCAAACGGGAGATCCTCCTATTTCCCGTCAACCTGGGCGGCCTGGGTTTTCTCACCGCGATCACCATGGACGAAGTTTTCCACGAATTGGAGCGGGCCCTGCGCGGCGAGCACCGGATCGCCAAACGGAAATTCCTCAATACGGAAGTGCTGCGCAACGGTAGCGTGGTGAGCAGTTACGACGCGCTCAACGACGCCGTTTTGGCCAAGTCGGAAATCGCCCGCATGATTGAAGTGAAGGCCTATGTCGACGAACAGTTTGTTGCTAACTATAAAGCTGACGGACTGATCATCTCCACGCCCACCGGTTCCACCGCATATTCGCTGGCCGCCGGCGGCCCGATCATTTTCCCTTCCGTCCCGGCCATCTGTCTGACGCCCATTTGCCCGCACATGTTGACCAACCGGCCTGTGGTCGTGCCGGAGACCAGCGTGGTGCGCGTCATTTCCAGCGCTCCCAATGGCACCGTCTTTCTGACCATCGACGGGCAGATCGGCAGCCCTTTGGAAGAGGGCGATACGATTGTGTGCCGCAGTTCGCGCTTCGCACTCCACCTGGTACGGCCACCGCGCGCAATGTTCTTCGATGTATTGCGGCAGAAGCTGAAATGGGGCCAGCGGTGAAGCGGCCGTCGCTCACCGCATGGATCTTCTTCGGAATGGCGGCGGGCGTAGTTCTCGGAATCGCCGCCCCCGGCTTCGCCCGGCGCTTGAACCCGATCTCGGAGGTGTTCTTGCGCCTCATTCGTTCTATTGTCGCCCCTCTGTTGTTCGGCACTCTGGTTTCCGGCATGGCCGGCGCTGGCGACTTAAAAGGCATGGGGCGGATCGGTGTGAAGGCACTGATCTATTTCGAGGTGGTTACCACGGTTGCGCTCTTCGTCGGGCTGGCGATCGTGAATCTGCTGCGGCCGGGCGCGGGCGTGCCGATTTCCGTTTCGAATGGCGCAACGGCAGCGCTGCCTCAGGCGCCGGCCACGGCAGCAAACCTCCTGGAACGCGTTTTTCCCGCCAGCATCATCGATGCCATGGCGCGGAATGACGTTCTACAGGTAGTGGTGTTCTCGTTTCTCTTCGGTGCGGCCTGCGCGGCCATCGGAGCTAAAGCCGCGCCCGTGGTTTCCTTTGCAGGCTCTCTGGCCGAAGTAATGTTCCGCTACACCCGTTACGTGATGTACCTGGCGCCGCTCGGTGTAGCCGCTGCCATTGCCGTGACGGTGGGAAGCAAGGGAGCGAGCGTCTTGTTCGGCCTTGGCAAACTGGTGGCCGCCATGTATGTAGCCCTCGCGCTATTCGTGATCGCCGTGCTTGGCGCGACTATGGTACTCTTCCGCATCCCGTTCGCTCCCTTCTACCGCGTCGTACGCGAACCCTTCGCCATTGCATTTTCCACCGCTTCGAGCGAGGCCGCGCTGCCGCTGGCTCTCGAAAACATGGAACGCTTCGGGGTGCCCAAACATATCGTGGGATTTGTGTTGCCGCTAGGCTACAGCTTCAATCTCACCGGCACGGCTCTCTATCTGTCACTGGCCTCGCTCTTCGTTGCTCAAGCGGCGGGAATTCACCTGAGTCTGGGCGAGCAACTGGTCATGATGCTCACATTGATGCTCACAAGCAAAGGCGTGGCCGGTGTGCCGCGGGCAGCGCTGGTGATTCTGGCGGGCACGATTTCCACCTTCCGCCTTCCGGTTGAGGGCGTCTCTATTCTGCTGGGCGTGGATGCCGTTCTCGATATGGCTCGCACTTCCGTTAACGTGCTCGGTAACTGCGTCGCCAGTGCGGTTGTAGCGCGCTGGGAAGGATATAAGACGGATCGAGTATTCTAGAGCGCAGGATTCGCGCATGAACCGCCACGAAAAAGACATGCGAGCGATCCGGAGCACTTTGCGCCGCGCGGCCCGCCTCGCGATCGAGGACGAACGTCGGGAACGCGTGCGACGCGCTCAAAGGGAAGCACGATTCAACGACATGATGACCAACCTCGCAGCCGCTCAGTTGCTCGCCGAAGAACAAACTACCGACTGCGTGAGGCCATGGAGAACTGGTTCCGCCGCCGGAGGTAACAGCTACCCGCCCCCCGCGTAGTACCCATCCCGTGCCTGCACAGTGAACCCCTTCCGCTTAGGCCGCGAACTCGATTGAGCAGCTTGCAACCAGTTTCTCCATCGCACAGCGCATTTCGGTAGAGGCCAGACGCACGCGCTGCCCATGGCCGGGCAGCACCCACTCGAACGAGTACCCTGCCAACTTTCGCAAGGACCTTACTTGCTCGCGCCAGGAATACCAGCAATAATCCCGGTGGGCGGTGAGCGATAGCGCTTCGCGATCCCAAGCCAGGTGGTCGCCCGTAAACAGAAAGCGATTCGCGTATAGCAGCGCCACGTGCCCCCGAGTGTGGCCGGGAGTGGGGATGGCCAGAAAGCCGTCGTCTAAAGCAATCGGATCGTACCCGCTCACCACCCGCTCCGCGCCCGGCT
>DATBID010000595.1:0-5665 GCA_036557125.1 Bryobacteraceae bacterium
GAACCGCCGGGATCTGTGTGTAGCACGCAGCCATGCGCAAATCACGCTGCAACTTGCGCAAATGCTGGACGACTGGCCGAACCGAGTTTCTGTCTTGCGGCGCCGGTTACCAGAGTTTCAAAGCGACACCATAGCCGGTCAGCAGCCCGTGAAAGAATGCCTTCCGCTCCTTGTCCATGGATGCGTTGTAGTGGCGCGACGCGTCGTCGAGCGCCTTCATGAGCTTTTCGCGGCGCTGCTGATGGGGACCTCTGCTCAAAAGCTTGTCGACCAGAACTTCCACGGCCTCATCGTCCGCGATGCTGTATCGGTGCGTGTGGGCCATTGCATAACCTTTCATCCTCATTGTATCGCCCCCTTATTTGTGCGCCCGGAGGGTCTTTTAGATACGGTCTGGACGGACGCGGCTCCCAGCCTCACCCTCAGAAGGGTTGCGGGAAAGGCAGCAGTGTGGCCACCTCCGCAACCAGAGCTTTCAAGCTGAACGGTTTGGCGAGGAAATGCGCCAGCGGATGGCCGCTCGTCACCACTTGGCCCAGATCTTCATGGCCGGATAGATAGAGGACCGGCAGCCTGGGATTTAGCGTCCACAGGTATTGCATCAGTTCCGTCCCGCTGACTACCGGCATATCGATATCGGTCACCACTAAATCGATATGGCTGAGTTCTACGGCGGCTATATTCAACGCGCGACCACCGTCGGCGGCCGACATGACTTCGTATCCGTTCGACTTCAGCACCCCGCAAAGCAACTCACGCAGGACATCGTCATCTTCGGAAAGAAGAATGAGACCCTTGCCGGGCTTGACCTCTGCCGCCGGCGGCGCCTGCTCTGTGTCGCCGCCGAACTCATCGGAGCGGGGAAAGAAGATGGAAAAAATGCTTCCGCGCCCGGGCTGGCTGTCTACCTGGATGTAACCCCCACACTGTTGCACGATTCCATATACGATTGCCAGGCCTAAGCCCGTCCCTTTGCCGGAAGGCTTCGTGGTAAAGAAGGGTTCAAAGATCTTCGATTTCGTTTTATCATCCATCCCGATCCCTGTGTCGATGACCTCAAGAAGCACATAAGCGCCAGGACGGACGTTTCCGGTTTCCCCGGTTGGTGATGCGGGGATCTGCGTGTTGCGGGTCCGGATTGTTGCGGTGCCGCCGTTGGGCATGGCATCGCGGGAGTTCACCAGGAGATTCACCATAACCTGCTCGATTTGGCCGGTATCCGCTTTTACGTGACCGACGTGTGGCTCGAAGTCCGTTACCAGGTTGATCCCATTACCCACAAGGCTGCGCAACGTTGGTTCCAGCTTTCCCAAAACACGGTTCAGGTCGAGACTGCGCAACTGCACTGGCTGGCGCCGGCTAAAGGCCAACAATTGACGAGTCAGGCGTGTGGCTTGATCGAACGCGCTTCTGATCGTTTCCGCCGAACGCCGAACCGCAGGCGGGGAATCCTCAGCGTTCGCAATCAGTTCGGCGTGGCCACCGACCACGGTGAGAAGATTGTTGAAGTCGTGCGCCACGCTGCTGGAGATACGGCCGAGGGCCTCCATTTTCTGAGCCTGCCGGAGTTGCTCTTCGAATTGTTTCCGTTCGGTGATATCCCGAAACACGATGATGGACCCTTCCACCCTGCCTCGATCGTTTCGAATCGGTCCAACGCTGTATTCAATCGGTCTGGTGGTCCCATCCTTCAGGGTGAGAGACCTGCCGCCCCCGCGCGCGTCGACAACCACGCGAACAATATCGCCCAGTTGCCGGCCGGCAGCCTCGTGTCGAGTCCACCCGGTCAAGGCTTCGGATACCGGGTTGAGGAAGACGATGCGGTTTTTGGTGTCAGTGAGGACAACCGCATCTACTGTGCCCGTCAAGGCCGCGCTCAGCTGCCCCTGCGTCATCCGCAACTGCCCCACCAGCCACGCCACGGCAACGCCGATCAGCACGAACAACAGAAGCCGCAGGAGAAGTGCGGGATGGGCAAAGGCAAACAATAGGCGTGGCGGAGGAAAGAACAGAAATCTCCCGATTGCCGAGATAGCCAAGGTCAGAGCTCCATCGAGGGTTCCGCCCAGCAGCGCACTGAGGACCACGGCACCAAGGAATAACTGGTAGGACGTCTGGGGTACCAAGGGTTCAATCAGCAATTGCAGGCCGAAGGCAACCGCCGGTAAAACAACTGCGATGAGATGAGTGAGCCACCCCAAATTGGGCAACTGTTTCACATGTTTCACAAACTCCACTACTCCTCGAAACATCTTGCCCCTCCACCTTCACCGTACCCCCGGATCGGGTGCGCAGCAATCCCGCGCGAACAGTACACCGCACGTCTGCCGGACTGATATCGGCAGGCGTCGTGTAGCGGCTCCAGGCGCCCTGGGAACGAGCCGGGAGCCCTCCCCGGCAAGCCGTAGCGACACAGCCGGGCAAGGGACGTCTACCATCTCCGTCCGCCCCAAACTACCGGCACCAGGGTATATACCTCCGCTCTGCGAACGCATCCAAACTAGTGGAGGTGACAGGCATGAAGGTAAGGCTCATGGAAGCGCTGGGAATCGCCGCGTGCTCCCTGCTTCTTGCAGTTCCAATGTTAGCCGCGGCAATGCCGGCAAAGAACTCGACGGCGCCCTCCCACACCGTTCAAGCAGTCCGCAGTGTTTGGCCGCCGGAGACTCTAACGGGCACGATTCTCCAGGTCGTTCCCGCCGAGAGACTCGTGATCGTCGCGGGGCCGGCGGGTGTACCTTTTGACATGGTCGTGAATCGCTCAACACGCATTGAGGCGGGAAATCAGAGACTGACGCTCGACCAAGTGCGGTCGAAGCTGACCGACCGGGTCAATGTCCGATTCGTTCCGGAGGGTTCCGGCGATATAGCGCAGACGATTCAAATCATGGGCTAGGCTACCGGACTGCGTCACAACACGGAGTGCCACCATCGCCGATAGGCGGCGCGCGGATTCCAGGGCGGAAAAAGAAGGGCGGAATTTCAGTCTGGAAGGCAGTTATCAGGGGTCCTACAAAAGAGGCGGTCTCTGTTCTTGATGACCATCGCGCCCCGATGTGGCGCATGTCGATGCTTCGACCGCAACATGCGGTGCCGGTCGCTTGCCGCACGCCCATTTCCACGAGCGCCACGCCGCCTGGACGACGCGAATCACTTCCTCGTGATCGAACGGTTTGACGAGAACGTCGTAGCCGCCGAGGCTGAGCACCTCCACCCACAGACTCTCATCCGCGAGGCGCGAGCAAACAATCACGCTGGGAGGGGCTTGCTGGCACTGGGCGGCTTCAAGAACGTCGCGCCAGGATCCATCCGGCTGGTCGCGCTCACACAGGACCACTCCGATCCTGCTTCTTGCCAAGAGATCGACCGCCTGCTGGCCAGTGAGGCAGTGGCGGCATTGCCAGCCGGAGTCAGCCAGAAAGCGAGGAATCAAGATGTGATCCGCCGCATAGGGACTGACCAAGAGCAGGGGAGCCACCTCCACCGGTCGGGCCCCTGCCCGCGACTCGGACTTCGGCACAGGCTCATCAAACTCGAATGGAGCATAGCAGATCGCTGAGGAAGCGCCCTCCCGTTTCAGATTCCCGCCGTGAGTCACTAATAAGTCGTTAAGTTCGATTGCGGTGTATTGCATGTAGCCCTCGTTCTAATCCCAGTGTGAAAAAGTACGCTGACTGGCGCTATCCCTTCCAGGCCGTAAATTGATGCAGGTAAGTCGGTAATTCTCACTGGAGCGCTTAGAGACGACGAGTAAGAGAGACAGATCGCTTGGGGAAGGCACGATCTCGCCCGGGCGGGTCAGGGAGTGCCTCCAGTACGGCGGCGGGGAACGGCGCAGGCCACCGCCCGATAGAATGAAGGTAAGGCCGTTTGGACGTGCTATGGCCGTGCGACATCTGTGGAAGTCTAGTCGGGCTTGGCTTTGGGCTGGTTTCGGAGGACTGCTTTCGATTATCATTTTGACGGCGTGGAGGGGCTCAGTCACGCTGTCGTCTATCGAATCGGAAAATAGTCGCTTGCGGATGGAGTATCTGCAGCGGGACGAAGTGTTGGACGGAATTCGATTCTCGCTTTCCAAATCTGCCAGCGATGTTCGCGACTACCTTCTCGATCGGGAGCCGTCCGCGGTAGCCCAACGCCGGGAGGGCCTCGAAGAGTTGCGCGGGCGGATCACGGACGCGGCCGAGCGGTACCGGCGTGATTTGCCTGCCGATGAAGCGCCCCTGTGGGCGCAGCTTACCGGCGACATTCATGCGTATTGGGCCGCGCTGGAACCGGCCTTCCACTGGGACGAAAGGGAACGGCGGCAGCGTGCTGAAAAATTCCTGCATGAGCAGATCATCCCCCGGCAAGGCAAGTTGCTGGCGCTGACCTCTGCCGTGGATGGTGTTAACCAGCGCAATGTGCGGCGCATCAACCAGAGGATCGCGGAACTGTTCCATCAGCTGCGCGTGGAGTTGGTAGCCTCCGAGGTTCTCGCGTTAACCCTGGGCACGTTGCTCGCGTTGCTCACCATCAGCCGGATCCTCGTGCTGGAGCGAGCGTCCGCGGCGCAACTGCGCGAGGTCACCCGAGCCCGGCTGGATATGCAGAACCTCTCGCACCGGCTGGTGGCCGCACAGGAAGAGGAGCGCCGGCGGGTGGCCCGGGAGCTGCATGACGAGGTGGGCCAGGCGCTTTCCGCGGTGCTGGTGGAGCTCGGCCGGCTGGAGAGCCGCATCCCGGCGCAGTCACAGGAGAGCCGCGCCATGCTTTCGGTCGCGCGCCGTCTGGCCGACCGCGCCACCTCCCAAGTGCGCGACATGGCGTTACTTCTCCGCCCTTCCATGCTGGACGATCTGGGACTTGTGGCCGCGCTGCAATGGCAGGCCCGGGAAGTCTCGCGCCGAACTCGGGTGAAAGTGAAGGTCGCCGCCGAGGAGGTCGCGGACGACATGCCCGACGAATATCGCACTTGTGTCTATCGAATCGTCCAGGAGGCTGTGAATAACGCCGCACGGCACGCGCACGCATCCATGGTGAGGGTGGAAGCGCGGCAGGAAAACGACCACATTCGGGTATTGATACAAGATGACGGCAGCGGCTTCGATCCCGTCCGGGAGAAAGGCATGGGCATTCTGGGAATGGAGGAGCGCGTCAAGAAGCTTGGCGGCGCATTTCGCATTGATTCCGAGAAGGATGGCGGCACCATAGTCTCCGTTCTGCTGCCGTGTGCTCGACCCGGAGTGAAAGGAGGCGCATGAGCATGGTGCGCATGGTCATTGTCGACGATCATCCGTTCTTGCGAACGGGCTTGCGCTACGTATTGGAAGAACAGCCGGAGTTTCGCGTGGTGGGTGAAGCAGCCGACGGACGAGAGGGTGTGCAGCTGGTGGAGAAAGAAAAGCCCAACGTGGCCATACTGGATATCGGCATGCCCAACCTCAACGGGATCGAGGCGGCCCGCCAGATTCATGACTCGTTTCCGGACGTTTCCATCATCATGCTGAGCGTTCATTCCGATGAGTCGTACGTGCTGCGAGCCCTCAAGGCTGGTGCACGCGCTTACTTGTTGAAGCAATCGGCGGAAGCCGACCTCATTACGGCGGTAAAAGCCGTGATTCAGGGCAAGTCGTTCTTCAGTCCGGCGGTGAGCCAGATGTTGCTCGAGGATTACATGCGCCAG
>DATBID010000596.1:0-21999 GCA_036557125.1 Bryobacteraceae bacterium
AGGGCGAAGCCGGCGACAACGTCGGACTGCTGCTGCGCGGCGTGGAAAAGAACGAAGTGGAGCGCGGTCAGGTGATTGCGAAGCCGGGTTCGATTACACCGCACACCAAATTCAGGGGCGAAGTTTACGTGTTGAGCAAGGAAGAAGGCGGGCGGCACACGCCGTTCTTTAAGGGCTACCGGCCGCAGTTCTACTTCCGCACCACAGACGTGACGGGCGTAGCGGAGCTGCCCGAAGGCACCGAAATGGTTATGCCGGGCGACAACGTGAACCTTGCGGTCGATCTGATCACGCCGATCGCTATGGACAAGGGCTTGCGTTTCGCGATCCGCGAGGGCGGCCGCACAGTAGGCGCCGGCACGGTTACGGAGATCAGCAAATAGCGATCAGCATTCAGCGATTAGCTCAGCTACCACGGTAGCCGTTGGCTGAAAGCTGAGAGCTGATGGCTGAAAGCTTAACTATGGCGCTCAGAGAACGCATACGGATCCGGCTGAAGGCGTACGATCACCGGGTGCTGGATCAATCGACGACGGAGATTGTGGACACCGCGAAGCGGACCGGCGCGCAGGTGGCCGGTCCCATCCCGCTACCCACGTCCCGAAGTATTACCACGGTGCTGCGCTCGCCGCACGTAGATAAGAAATCGCGCGAGCAGTTCGAAATTCGGACGCACAAGCGGTTGCTCGACATTCTGGAGCCGACACAGCAGACGGTGGATGCGCTTATGAAGCTGGATCTGCCGGCGGGTGTGGATGTGGAGATCAAGGCGTTTGGAAAGTGAAAGGAGCCAGGAGGAAGGAGCCAGGAGCCAGAATTCGTAACACGCGATTTTGGCTCCTGGCTTCTGACTCCTCGCTCCCCGAGGTTTTATGACTTCTGGAATCCTTGGCAAAAAGATTGGAATGACGCAGGTGTTCCGGCCGGACGGGCAGGCCGTTCCGGTGACGCTGCTCAAAGCAGGTCCCTGCATGGTGGTACAGCGGAAGACGCCCACCACCGATGGCTATGATGCCGTGCAGTTGGGGCTGGTCGAGTTCGTCAAGCCGCACCGCCTCAATAAGCCCCGAGCCGGTCACTTGAAGAAAGCCGGCGTGGATAGCGCGAAGTTTCTGCGCGAATTCCCGATCCGTCCCGGCGACGACGATTTGAAGCCGGGCGACCGCGTACTCGTAGACCAGTTCAAACCCAAGGACAAAGTGGATGTGATCGGCGTCAGCAAGGGGCGCGGGTTCGCGGGCCTGGTGAAGCGGCATCATTTCGGCGGCGGCGCGGACACACACGGTTCCATGTTCCACCGCGCGCCCGGATCGATCGGCGCATCGAGCTTCCCCTCGCGCGTGCTTCCGGGAATGCGCATGGCCGGGCACATGGGCCACGCGCGCGTGACGGTGCGCAACCTGGAAGTGATCGAAGTGGATACCGAGGAAAACCTGCTGGTGGTGAAGGGCGCGGTGCCGGGGCCGAATGGCGGCTACGTCATGGTGCGGAGGGCCGCGAGGTAAGGCAAATGCCCACGGTGGATATAGTCGATTTGAATAATCAGAAGGTCGGCGAACTGGAGTTGGCCGATGAGGTGTTTGGCGCGGACGTGAACGAGGCGCTGTTGTACGAGGCGGTGCGGCAATACACGGCCTCGCAGCGCGCGGGCACACATAAAACCAAGGTGCGCGCGGAAGTGGCCGGATCGGGCAAAAAGCTATGGAAGCAAAAGGGCACGGGCCGGGCGCGCATGGGGTCGATCCGCTCCCCGATATGGCGGCACGGCGGCACGGTACACGGGCCGGTGCCGCGCGATTACAGCTACAAGCTGCCGCGGAAGATGCTGCTCGGGGCACTCCGCTCCGCTCTTTCGGCAAAAGTGCGGGATGGCGAGCTGAAGGTGATTCAAAGTTTTACATTGGCCGATCACAAAACGAAAAACGCCATGAACGCCTTGGCTAACGTGGCCACCGGGCGGACCGTGCTGCTGGTGGATAACTCCGGCGACCGCAATCTCACCTTGGGCGTGCGCAATTTGAAAGGCGTAACTTTGATGCCGACGCGGGAAGTGAATCCGTATCATCTCCTGGGCCACGAAAACGTGCTGCTTTCCGAAGCCGCCGCCCGCAAATTTTCGGAGGCGCTCGCAAGATGAACCAATTCGATGTGCTCCGCCGCCCACTGGTGACGGAAAAAGGCGTGGCGAAGAAAGATGATGAGCGCACCCTCTGCTTCGAAGTGGCGCAGGATGCCAACAAGACGCAGGTGAAATCGGCGGTGGAAAAGCTCTTCAAAGTAAAAGTCGAAGAAGTGCGCACTGCCAATTTCGAGGGTAAGATGCGCCGCCGCGGGCGTTTCGTGGGCTATCGCTCGGAGTGGAAGAAGGCCTACGTGCGGCTGAAGAAGGGCGAGAAAATCCCGGATTTCGCGGAGATTTAACATGCCGATCAAGACCTACAGACCAGTCACTGCGACGCGGCGGTTCCAAACCGTGGTCTCGCGCGAAGAGATCACCAAAGAGCGGCCGGAAAAATCGCTGGTGCAACCGAAGAAGCGGACCGGTGGGCGCAACAGCCGCGGGCAGATTTCGTCGCGGTTCATCGGCGGCGGTGCCAAGAAGTCGTACCGCGTGGTGGATTTCAAGCGGGATAAGACGGGCATACCCGCGGTGGTGGCGGCGATTGAATACGACCCGAACCGTTCTGCGCGGATTGCGCTGCTGAACTATGTCGATGGCGAGAAGCGGTACATTCTGCATCCGGACGGCTTGAAGGTGGGGCAGAAAGTGATGTCCGGGCCGGACGCCGATATTCTGCTGGGCAACGCGCTGCCGCTGAAAAATATGCCCGCGGGCACGATCGTGCACAACATCGAGCTGCGGCCGGGCAAAGGCGGGCAGATGGCGCGCTCGGCGGGATCGCAAGCGCAGTTGGTTTCGAAGGAAGGCGGCCTGGCGCTGCTGAAGTTGCCTTCGGGCGAAACCCGGCGCGTGCCGCTCGAGTGCATGGCAACGGTTGGGCAGGTCGGCAACGTGGACCATGAGAACGTCTCACTGGGGAAGGCCGGCCGCACGCGGTGGCTGGGAAAGCGGCCGCACAATCGCGGTGTTTCCATGAACCCGGTGGACCATCCGCACGGCGGCGGCGAAGGCAAGACTTCCGGCGGACGCCATCCGGTGACGCCGTGGGGCCAGCCGACTCGCGGTTTCAAGACACGCAACAACAAGCGCACGGACAAATGGATCGTGCAGCGGAAGAGTAAGAAGAGGTAAGGGCGCATGGGCCGTTCGGTTAAGAAGGGGCCGTTCACTGATACACACCTGGAAGTGAAGATGGCGGCGCTGACTGCCGCCAATGAGAAGAAAGTGGTGCGCACCTGGTCGCGCCGCTCGACGATTCTGCCGGAGTTTGTAGGGCACACGATCGCGGTTCACAACGGTAAGAAATTCATCCCGGTGTACATCACCGAAAACATGGTGGGGCACAAGCTGGGCGAATTTTCGCCGACGCGCACGTTCAAAGGACACTCGGTCAAAGCGGCCACTGAAAAAACCGCAAAGCCGGCGTAAGGAAAGAGGGAGCTGAAAGCTGAGAGCTGAAGGCTGATAGCTAACTATGGAAGCTAAAGCGGAAGCAAGATACATACGCATCTCGCCGCAGAAAGCCCGGCTGGTGGTGGATTTGATCCGCGGCCGGAAGGCGGGGGATGCGATCAACACATTGCGCGCCACCAATAAGCGGATCGCTCCGGCCGTGGAGAAGGTGCTGCAATCGGCAATCGCCAACGCGCAGGACCGGTTTGAAGACGTGGATGTGGACGAGTTGGTGGTTTCGGAAGCTTATGTCAACGACGGGCCGCGCATGAAGCGTATCCGCCCCGCGCCCATGGGGCGCGCCTACCGCTATCAGCGGCGGCTGGCGCACATCGTGGTGAAAGTGGCGGATAAAGGAGAAGAAGCTGAAAGCTGATGGCTGACAGCTAAGAGCTGCTATGGGACAGAAAGTTCATCCATACGGGTTCCGGCTGGGGTTCAATAAACCCTGGCGGTCGCGCTGGTTTGCCAAGCAAGGCTACTCGACACTGCTGCAGGAAGACCTGGAGTTGAAGGAAACGCTCCGAGGGCGGCTGAAATCCGCGGGCGTCAGCGCGATCGAAGTGGACCGCCCGGGCAACAAGCTGCGGGTCACGATTCGCACTTCACGGCCGGGGATCATCATCGGCCGCAAGGGCGCCGAGATCGAGAAGCTAAAGCAGGACATGGCGCGGAGGACCAAGCGCGAGGTCTTCATCGATATTCAGGAAGTACACAAACCGGAGCTGGACGCGCAGTTGGTATCGGAATCGATCGCTCTGCAGCTCGAAAAGCGCGTGGCGTTCCGGCGGGCGATGCGCAAGGCGGTGGATTCGGCGTTGCGCTTCGGCTGCAAGGGAATCAAGGTGCGCGTCTCAGGGCGCCTGAACGGAGCGGAAATTGCACGCAGCGAATGGTATCTGCAAGGGCAGTTGCCGTTGCATACGCTCCGGGCGGATATCGACTACGGGTTCGCCGAAGCGCATACCACCTACGGCGTGATTGGCATAAAGACGTGGCTTTATAAGGGCGAGATTCTGGACACGACGAAGGGCCGCCGTGGATTACTGCCGGAGCCGGAACCGCGGCGCGAGCGGCGCGACCGGGATCGCGACCGCGAGCGGCGGCGCGACCGGGGAGAGATACATGCGCCCGGGGCGGCACATCCGGAGCCTGCAGGACCCGCCACTCAGGCGCCGCCTTCGGAGTTGCCGCGGCCCGCTGCCCGTCCGGCGCCGATTCTGCCGCCGTTGATGTCGCCGCAGCAGCACCAGCCGGGATGGAAGCAGGAAGTCCGGCAGGAACCGGCTCCCGCCGAGAAGCCCGAACCGGGCCCGGAAGGCACGCCTTCGGACGAGAAGCAGTAACGGAGGACCACCATTATGATGATGCCGAAAAAAGTGAAATACCGGAAGCAGCAGCGCGGGCGCATGGCCGGCAAGGCCTGGCGCGGGTCCGATGTCTCGTTTGGGGATTACGGGTTGAAGGCAATGGAATGCGCCTGGATTACGGACCGGCAGATCGAAGCCGCGCGTGTGGCCATGACGCGGTCGATCAAGCGCGGCGGCAAGGTATGGATCCGTCTGTTCCCGGATAAGCCGATTACCAAGAAGCCGGCCGAAACCCGTATGGGCAAAGGTAAGGGCGCGCCGGAACAGTGGGTAGCGGTGGTGCGGCCGGGAAAGGTTTTGTTCGAGATGGAGGGTGTTGACCGCGGAACCGCGGAGGCGGCTATGCGTCTGGCGGCGCACAAGCTGCCGATCAAGACGAAATTCATTTCCCGGGAAGCCGAGCAGGCGATATGAACAAAGCGGAGCACGCAATATGAAAGCGGACAAAATACGCGGCTTGGACGAGGAAGAGATGCAGCGCCAGTTGCGGGACATGGAAGAACATACATTCCGGTTTCACTTTCAAAAATCGATGGGCCAACTGGACGGCTTGAAAAAAGCGCGCGGCATGCGGAAAGACCGGGCCCGCATCCTGACAATTCTGCGGGAGCGCGAACTGGAGAAGGCGAAGAAATAAATGGCTGACGCGACGCAACAGGAAACCAAGGCGCACGGCCTGAAAGCGGAGAAGGTGGGCGAGGTGGTTTCCACCAAAATGCACAAGACGATCGTGGTGGAAGTGAGCCGGCGCGTGCCGCATCCGCTCTACAAGCGAATCATCGGCAAACGGAAGAAGTTTTACGCGCACGATGAACAAGGCACGGCAAAGCTGGGCGACGTGGTCCGGATCGTGGAATGCCGGCCCTTGAGCAAGCTGAAGCGGTGGCGCCTGGCGGAAGTCGTGCGCCGGGCCGCGCAAGTGGGCGCGCAGCCGGCGGAGCTGGATGTGAAAGTCTAGGAGCCAGTAGCCAGGAGTCAGGAGCCAGAATGAACTCGCGATTCTGGCTCCCGGCTCCTGACTCCTTGCTCCTTTGGAGCTGACTATGATTGGCATGCGAACAATTCTGGAGGTTGCCGATAATTCCGGCGCGCGCAAGCTGTCGTGTATTTTGCCGCGCGGCGGCGACCTGGGGCTGCGCGCGGGGCTGGGTGACGTGGTGACCGCCAGCGTGAAGGAAGCCGCGCCGGATTCGGCCATTAAGAAGGGCAAGGTAGTGCGGTGCGTGATCGTGCGCATGCGCAAAGAGACGCGGCGCCGGGATGGAACTTACATCCGGTTCGATTCGAACGCGGCTGTGCTGATTAACGACACGGGCGAGCCGGTGGGCACGCGCGTATTCGGTCCGGTAGCCAGGGAATTGCGCGACAAGAGATTCATGAAGATCGTGTCGCTCGCGCCGGAGGTGATTTAAATGGGTGTAGCGAAGAAGGAAGCGCCACCGCCCCGGCGGATTGAACTGAAGAAAGAAGACACCGTGAAGGTGATCTCCGGGCGCGATAAGGGGAAGTCTGGCAGAGTGCTGCGAGTGGATCGGGAAACCGGCCGGATTCTGGTGGAGCACGTCGCTATGGTGAAGCGGCACACCCGGCCCAATCCGAGCCGCCAGATCAAAGGCGGCATCGCCGAGCGGGAAAGCCCGATTCCGGTTTCGAAAGTCATGATCGTCTGCCCTGGGTGCAACAAACCGACACGCATCGGGCATCACTTAGAGCAACTGGCCGGCGGCCGGACGCGGCGCACGCGGGTATGCGTCAGGTGCAAGACGACGCTGGACAAGAAGTAGAGGTTGAGATGACCATCGACGAAAGGCTGGAGAGGCTTACACAAAGGCACGAGGCACTAACACAGAGCGGCGAGTTGATGGTTGCGGAAAACCGCGAGCGCCGACCGGCGTATGACAGAGATTATGGAGGCGATTGCGCGGCTGGTGCACGTAGCCGAGATTCACGAGCACCGCATCGAGCGCTTGGAAGACCGGCCGTAGCTCAGAGGAAGCGATGCCAGCAAGATTGAAAGATCATTATCAGAAAAAAGTCGTTCCGGTGCTCATCAAGGAGTTCTCCTACAAGAACCCCATGGCGGTGCCGAAGCTGGAAAAGATTTCGATCAATATCGGGCTGGGCGAGGCCAGCCAGAACGCCAAGCTGATGGATGGCGCGGTGACCGAATTGGGGCAGATCGCGGGCCAGAAACCGGTGGTCACCAAAGCGCGCAAGTCCATCGCGGCGTTCAAGCTGCGTGAGAACATGCCCATCGCCTGCATGGTTACGCTGCGCGGCGACCGAATGTACGAGTTTTTTGACCGTCTGGTCAACGTAGCGCTGCCACGTGTGCGCGACTTCCGCGGAGTTTCGACGAAATCGTTCGACGGGCGCGGCAACTACACGCTGGGGGTGAAAGATCAATTGATCTTTCCCGAAATCGATTACGCCAAGGTAGAAAAAACCAAAGGCATGAATATTTCTATTACCACCACGGCCAAAACCGATGCGGAAGGCGTGGCGCTGCTGCGGCACATGGGAATGCCGTTCCGGCAGTAAGGAGAGAAGAGTACAGCATGGCTACCACCGCCAAAATCGCCAAAGACCTGAAGCTCGAAGCGGCTGTGAAAACCAAGAAGCCGAAGTTGCGGTGCAAGCACCGGAACCGCTGCTGGCGCTGCGGCCGTCCGCGCGGCTTCCTGCGCAAGTTCGGCGTGTGCCGGCTGTGCTTCCGGCAGCTCGCCTTGAACGGGGAAATCCCGGGAGTGATCAAGGCCAGTTGGTAGGAGAAAAGAAATATGCTCAGTGATCCCATTGCCGATATGCTGACGCGCGTGCGCAACGCCATCGGCGCGCGGCATCCCAAGGCCGATGTGCCGGCCTCCCGGCTGAAGATCGAGATCGCGCGCATCTTGAAAGAGGAAGGCTACATCGCCACGTACAAAGTGGTGGAAGAGGGCGCGAAGAAAACCATCCGTATTTATCTGAAGTATGGCACCGACAATACGCCGGTGATTTCGACGATCGAGCGCGTGTCGCGGCCAGGATGCCGCGTGTACGTGGGCCAGACCGAAATTCCACGCGTGCTCGGCGGCATGGGAATCAACATTTTGACTACGCCGCGCGGCGTGATGACCGGGCGCGATGCCCACAAAGAGCACGTGGGCGGAGAGATTTTGTGCCGGGTTTGGTAAAGAGAGTTTGCTGAAGAGGATTCTATGTCTCGAATCGGGAAAAAGCCGATCTCGCTGCCGGGCGGCGTGAAGGTTGAAATCGGCGAGCAACTGGAGGTTACGGGGCCGAAGGGGAAGCTGCAGGTGCCGATACCGGAGGGAATTTCGATCGAAAAGATCGATGGGCGCCTGGAGGTGAAACGCGCTTCCGACGGCCATGCGGCCCTGCACGGGTTGACGCGGGCGCTCGCGGCTAACGCGGTACAGGGCGTCTCCACTGGTTTCATACGCGAATTGGATATCGTCGGCATCGGCTATCGCGCAGATGTCAAGGGCAAAATCGCGACTTTCAACCTGGGCTATTCGCACTCGATCGAGTTTTTATTGCCGGACGGCGTCGATATGAAAGTCGATAAGCAGACGCACCTGGTACTCACGGGGCATGACCGGCAGTTGCTGGGACAGGTGGCGGCCAATATCCGCGCGTTGCGCAAGCCGGACCCATACAAGAACAAGGGCATTCGCTACACCGGCGAAGCGCTGCGCAAGAAGGTCGGCAAGACCGGGGCGAGTGGCAAATGATTCATAAGGTCGCTAAGAACGAAATTCGCATGCGGGTGCACCAGCGCATCCGGAGCAAATTGCGGGGCACCAGCGAGCGCCCCCGCCTGGCCGTTTTCCGCAGTCTGGCGCATATCTACGCGCAGATTATTGACGATACGCAGGGCAAGACGCTGGTAGCGGCTTCGTCGGCGGACAAAGCCCATCGCACCAATGGTGGAAATCTGGCGGCCGCCAAGGCGATTGGCAAGGCGGTGGCGGAGCGCGCCAAGGAGCTGGGAATAACCAGAGTGGTTTTCGACCGCGGCGGCTATCATTATCATGGCCGCGTGAAGGCGCTGGCGGATGCCGCGCGGGCCGCGGGACTGGAGTTTTAATGGCTGCTATCGTGAAACGCATCGATCCGGGTTCGCTCAACCTGAAAGAGCAGGTGGTTTCGATCAACCGGGTAACGAAGGTAGTGAAGGGCGGCAAGAATCTGAGCTTCTCCGCTCTGGTGGTGATTGGCGATCCGTCGGCCAAGGTGGTTGGGTTCGGCGTGGGCAAAGCCAAAGAAGTCCCCTCGGCGATTCGCAAAGGCATTGAGGCCGCGAAGAAGAGCCTGCGCAAAGTGAATGTGCTCGAGACCACGATTCCGCACCAGGTTTTGGGCGAATTCGCGAGTTCGCAAGTGCTGCTCAAGCCGGCGCCGGAAGGGACGGGCGTCATCGCCGGCGGCGCGGTGCGAGCGGTGATTTCCGCCTGCGGCATTCCCAACGTCCTGACGAAATCGATAGGCCGGCGGAACCCGCACAACGTAGTGAAGGCGACGATTGTTGCGCTCGAATCGCTGCGTGAGAAGAACGCCGTGGCGGAGATGCGCGGCCTCGCCGTGGAAAAATTATAGGGAGCCGACTCTGATGGAAGGCAAGATCAAAATCAAGCTGGTCCGCAGCCCGATCTGCACGCCGGAGAAACACAAGCGGGTGGTGAAGGGGCTGGGGCTACGCAAGCTCAACCAGGTGGTGGAGCGCCCCGATTCGCCGGTCTTCCGCGGTATGGTAAAGAAAGTACCGCATTTGCTGGAGATTGTGGAATAGGGGCGGGCGATGACTATTGACGAGCGGCTGGAGAGGTTGGCTGAGCGACATGAGGCGCTGACGGAATCCGTGGAGTTATTGACGCACGACATCCGAGAGTTGCGGGCTAGTGTCGCGGATTTGACGGCCATCGCGGAAGCTTCGCTGCGAAACATCAATGCTCTGGCCGGGATCGCCGAAAATCACGAACGCCGGATTACCAGATTAGAGGGTGGCGAATAGCTACGAGTCATCATATGAACCTAAGCACACTGAAACCTCCGGCCGGACAAAAGAAAAATCGAAAGCGCATCGGGCGCGGCATGGGATCGGGACATGGAAAGACCGCTACGCGCGGCCATAAGGGGCAGCACGCAGGCACAGGCTTCAGCCTGATGCGCGGTTTTGAGGGCGGGCAGATGCCGCTCCACCGCCGCTTGCCCAAACGCGGCTTCACGAATATCTTCAAGAAGCAGTTCGCAATTGTGAATTTAGGCCATCTCGAAAAGCTGGATGGCGACCATTTTAGTCTTGACCGTCTTCTGGAGCTCGGCATCGCAAAAAAGCCGGGCGAGGCGGTAAAAGTCCTGGGAGCGGGCCAGTTGACGCGGAAAATTACGGTCGAGGCGCACCAGTTTTCCAAGTCAGCCCTGGAGAAGATTCAAAAGGCTGGCGGGACCGCCCAAGTGATTGGCGGCGCCGGGCCGGCCCCGGAGGCTTAAACAAGCCGCTGAAAAGCAGGAAATTAAGTAACCATGAAGTTCCTTGAATCGTTCGCGAATATATTTCGCGTTCCCGACTTACGCAAGCGGGTCCTGTTCACCCTGGCCCTGCTTGCCGTGTACCGCCTGGGTGGGCACATCCCCACGCCGGGTGTCGATGTCCAACGCTGGCAGGATTTCTTCTCTTCCAATAACGGCTCCATTTTCGGCTTCTTCGACCTGTTTGCGGGCGGCAACATCCGCCGTCTAACGGTTTTCGCGCTGGGCATTATGCCGTACATTACGGCGTCGATTATCTTGCAGTTGTTGACAGTGGTCGTACCAACCCTGGAAAAGCTGCAAAAAGAAGGTGAGCTGGGGCGGCGGAAAATCACGCAGTGGACCCGGTACCTGACGATTATTCTGGCCGTGGTCCAGTCGGCCGGCATCGCGCAGGGGCTGATGTCGATGCAGCAGGGGATCGTGATCAATCCGGGCTTCGGCTTCCTGTTGTTGACCGTCATTTCGCTCACCGCCGGGACGACTTTCATCATGTGGCTGGGCGAACAGATCAGCGACCGCGGCATAGGCAACGGCATGTCGCTGATCATCTTCACCGGCATCGTGGTGGGCCTGCCGGCCGCGATTAGCAATTGCTATAACAACACGTTCGTTACGCACGAGTGGAGCGCGCTCACGCTGATTGCGCTGCTGGTGTTGATGGTGGCGGTGGTGGCGTTTATTGTGTTGGTGGAGAGAGGCGAGCGGCGGATCCCGGTGCAGTACGCCAAGCGCGTAGTCGGGCGTCGGGTGATGGGCGGCCAGTCAACCCATATGCCGCTCAAGGTGAACGCGGGCGGGGTTATCCCGGTGATTTTCGCTTCTTCGATCCTGGCGTTTCCCTCAACCTTGGCCAATGTGGGCGCTGTGAAAAACATCGGCTGGCTGATGGCAACGCTGCGAGACATTCAATACGGCGAGCCGCTCTATTACGTGCTCTACGTGGTGGGAATCATCTTCTTCTGTTTCTTTTACGTATCGATCATTTTCAATCCCAACGAAGCGGCCGACAATATGCGTAAGTACGGCGGGTTTATTCCGGGTATCCGGCCAGGCCGGAATACCGCCGAATACATGAACGGCATTCTGACCAAAATCACGGTGGTGGGCGGCGTTTATCTTTCGATCCTGTCGGTCATTCCTGCCATCATGATGTCGGGTATCAAACTCAACCACCTGGCGCTGATCGGCAACTGGGTCGATCGGGTGGCACCGCGGTTTCTACTCGAAGGCATGAACGTGCAATTTTACTTCGGCGGCACCTCGCTGCTGATCGTTGTCGGCGTCGCGATGGATACGATCAACCAGATCGAGGCGCAGCTCATTATGCGGCATTATGAAGGGTTCACCCCCAGGTCGGGGAGAATTCGCGGGCGAAGGAGCACGTTCTAGACTTCGTGAAAGCCATCGTTCTGTTCGGCCCCCCAGGTTCGGGCAAGGGCACGCAGGCTAAACTACTGCGGGAGTGTCTGGACGTGCCGCATGTCTCCACGGGAGACATGCTTCGGGAAAGGGTGCGCAAAGGCGCGGAGAATGGGGCAGTGGTGGCGGCCAAGATGCACGCCGGCGTGCTTGTGTCCGACGAACTCGTCAACCGCCTGGTAGTAGAGCGGTTGAGCCAACCCGATACGGCGCCAGGGTTTATTTTGGATGGGTATCCGCGAACAGTCGCGCAGGCGGAGCATCTCAGGCGCTGGTTCGATACGGGTGGAATCCACGAAGTGGTGGTGTGGCTTTCCGTAGATTACAATGAGATTATTGCCCGCTTAACCGGCCGGCGCCAGTGTCCGGTGTGCGGCACCTTGTATAACATCTTCTCTCAGCCGCCAAAGCGGGACAATCTGTGCGACCTGGATGGCCAGCCGCTGGTTGTTCGAGAGGATGATCGTGAGGAAGTGATCCGCGAGCGTCTGGACGCCTACGAGCGCCAGACCCGTCCGGTTCTGGATTATTTCCGTTCTACGGGAAGACCGGTCCGGCAAATAGACGCGGCACATCAGCCGCCGGAACAGATTGTCCGGCGGATTTGCGCAGTTTTGGACGAAGGATTCAAGGAAAACGGCTCGCGGGGTAAAGCGGTCGAAAGCGAATGATCGTACGGAAAACCGCCGCTGAACTCGAAAAGATGCGGCACAGCGGTCTGCTGGTATGGCAGATCCTGGACAAACTGAGAGAGATGGTGGCGGAAGGGGTCAGCACGCTGGATTTGGAAATGGCGGCCGAAAAGATGATGGCGGACGCGGGGGCGATCCCTGCTTTCAAAGGCTATTATGTGCAGGCGGCCGGGCAGGCATACAAGTTCGCCTTGTGCACCTCGGTAAATAGTGAAATAGTCCATGGCATTCCCAACCCGAAGCGAACTCTCAAGAAGGGCGATATCGTTTCGATCGACACGGGAGTCAAACTGGATGGCTACTACGGAGATTCGGCGATTACGGTGCCGGTGGGCGACATCGACGCCGAAACCCGGCGGCTGCTAAAAGTGACGCAGGATTCGCTGGAGTTGGCGATTGGGAAAGTGCGGGCCGGAAACCGGCTGTTCGATGTCTGCGGGACCGTGGAGCAGCACGTCAAATCCAACGGCTTTTCGATCGTGCGCGAGTTTGTGGGGCATGGCATTGGCACGCAACTTCATGAGGAGCCGCAGGTCCCCAATTACGTCGACAAACGGAACGAAAATCCGCGGCTAAAGCCGGGCATGGTGCTGGCAGTCGAGCCGATGGTGAATGCGGGGGGCCCGGATGCCGTGGTTTTGAAAGACCGGTGGACGGCTGTAACTAAGGATGGTTCGAATTCAGCCCATTTCGAGCATTGCATCGCGGTAACGGACAACGGCCCGTGGGTATTAACGAGGCCGTAAGAAAAAACGAAGAGCTATGAAAGTACGAGCGAGCGTCAAGAGAATTTGCGACAAATGCAAGATCATTCACCGCGAGGGCGTGGTGCGGGTGATCTGCGTGAACCCGAAACATAAACAAAGACAGGGATAGCGAGGAACAACTATGGCGCGTATAGCCGGTGTGGATCTGCCGCCCGCCAAGCGGGCCGAAATCGGACTGACGTACATTTACGGCATTGGCCGAACCCGCTCGCGCTCGCTGCTGTACCGGGCGGGCATCGAATTCGACAAGAGGGTTCGGGACCTGACTGAAGACGAAGTGAACCGGGTCCGCCAGATTCTGGAAGAGGAAGGCGCGGTAGAGGGCGATCTGCGCAAGGAAATCTCGATGAATATCAAGCGTCACATCGAGATGGGATCATACCGCGGCTTGCGGCACCGGCGCAGCCTGCCGGTGCGCGGCCAGCGGACTCACACCAACGCGCGCACTCGCAAAGGACCGCGGCGCGGCACAGTAGCTAACAAGAAGAAAGCGACGTCGAAAACCTAAAACAAGCCGTCAGCCGTCAGCATTCAGCTATCAGCCGCGTGGGCGGAGTGAAAAGCTGAAGGCTGATAGCTGATAGCTGAAAGCTAAAATATGGCCAAAGCAGCGAAAGCAGCCAAAGCTCCAGCCAAAGCGGGCAAAAAGAAGAGCTTCAAGAAGAAGGAAAAGCGCGTTGTTCATACCGGCATCGTGCATATCCAGGCAACGTTCAACAACACCATCGTGACGATTGCCGATCAGGAAGGGAACACCGTAGCTTGGTCGAGCGCGGGATCACTGGGCTTCCGGGGATCGCGCAAGGGCACACCATTCGCCGCACAGCAGGCCTCTATGACAGCGGCCAACAAGGCGGTGGAAAGCGGACTGCGCACGGTGGAAGTGCGGGTGAGCGGACCCGGCTCGGGACGCGAATCGGCGGTGCGTGCGCTCTCGACGGCCGGAATCGAAGTGCGGGCGATCAAAGACGTAACGCCGATTCCACACAACGGCTGCCGGCCGCCGAAGAAGAGAAGAGTGTGAAGGAAAGCTATCAGCGGTCAGCTTTCAGCTATCAGCTAAGGCTATGCGCGCCTGCGGCGCCACTGGTTTTTAGCTGAAAGCTGATTGCTGAGAGCTGACAGCTATGGAAAGCGGGAAGAAGGTCCGCCAAGACCGTAAACCGCACCTAAAAAACGAAAGGTAAGGAGAAGAAATTTGGCACGATATCTTGGCCCGGTTTGCCGGTTATGCCGGCGCGAGGGCATGAAACTATATCTGAAAGGTGAGCGCTGCCACAGCGAGAAATGCGCTATCGAAAAGCGCAATTTCGTTCCCGGGCAACACGGTAAGGACCGCAAGGCTAAGCTGCAGGGGTATGGGCTGCAGTTGCGCGAAAAGCAGAAGGTGCGGCGCGTCTATGGCGTACTGGAGACGCAGTTCCGCAACACGTTCGAAAAGGCGGCGCTGGCCAAGGGGATCACCGGCGAAAATCTCATGACGGCGCTCGAGCGGCGTCTCGACAGCGTGATTTATCGTATGGGCTTCGGCACCAGCCGTTCGCAAGCCCGGCAGATTGTGCGCCACGGGCATATCCAGGTGAACGGCCGCAAAGTGAATATCCCTTCCTTCCAGGTGAAGCCTGGCGATGAAGTGGCGGTGCGCGAAACCAGCAAAAACAACCCCGCCGTTCTGGCCGCGCGCGACGCCACGGCGCACGCGCCCGCGCCCAACTGGATTGATGTCGATCGGGAAGGTTTGAAGGGCCGCATTCAAAGCGTGCCCAAGCGGGATGAGCTGGTGCAGATCCAGTTGAACGAACAGCTCATCGTGGAATTGTATTCAAAGTAAGGAGCAAAGGAGCCAGGAGTAAGGAGCCGGAATACCGAACACTACGCCATTATGGCTCCTTGCTTCTGGCTCCTGGCTACTGAGGTTTTCAACCATGTTCAAAGGCTTCCAAAAACCAAAGCGTCTTGTCGCCAATACCGAAACGCTGACCGAGCGATATGGCATGTTCACGGCACAGCCATTCCAGCGCGGCTTCGGCACGACCATCGGCAACAGCCTGCGGCGCATCCTGCTCAGCTCGATTGAAGGCGCGGCGATTACCGCCGTCCGCATCGACGGCGTGGAGCACGAATTCAGCCCGATTCCGGGCGTCGTCGAGGACGCGACCGATATCATTCTCAACCTGAAACAGGTTCCATTCAAGATTATGGGTGAGGGCATCAAGACTGTGCGCCTCGCCATTGACCAGCCCGGCGACGTCCGCAGCGCCCAGATCGAAACCGATGCCGATGTGGAAGTGCTCGACCGCGATGTCCACCTCGCCACCGTCAGCGAAGGCGGCAAGCTGCACGTCGAAATGCGCCTAAAAAAGGGGCGCGGCTATGTCAGCGCTGACAAGAACTTCGACGAAGACCTGGCGCTTGGCTACATTCCGATCGATTCAGTCCACTCCCCCGTGCGCAAGGTGAATTTCCAGGTCGAAGCCGCGCGTTTGGGCCAGATGACCGATTACGACAAGCTGACGCTGGAAGTCTGGACGAACGGCGCGGTTTCTCCGCAGGACGCCATCGGCTACGCAGCCAAGCTGCTCAAAGACCACATGTCCATCTTCATCAACTTCGAGGAAGTGCCTGAGCCTTCCGAAGAAGTCGCCGAGCGCGGTCTGGACAAGATGAGCGAAGTGCTGAACCGGTCCGTCGAAGAGCTCGAACTCAGCGTCCGCTCTTACAACTGCTTGAAGAACGCTAATATTCAAACCATCGGCGAGTTGGTGCAGAAAACCGAAGCCGAGATGCTGCGCACCAAGAATTTCGGCCGCAAATCGCTCAACGAGATCAAAGAAATTCTGGGGAACATGGGCCTTGCGCTCGGAATGCGGCTCGACGCGCATGGACGGCTGGTTGCGCCCCCGCCGCAAGTGGGCGGCCTCCCACCCGAGTTAGGCGGCGATGAATTACAGGAAGGCTCCCAGGAGTAATCCATGAGGCACAAGGTAGCGGGATTCAAACTCAAGCGGGATGTTGGCGCGCGTGTGGCGTTGCTGAGGAATCTCGCCACCAGCGTAATTTTGGAAGAGCGCATCATCACCACCATTCCCAAGGCCAAAGCTGTGCGGCCATTGGTGGATCAGTTGGTGACGCTGGCCAAGGAGGATACGCTGCACTCACGGCGCCGGGCCGCGGCAGTGCTGCGCACACCCGCTTCGGTGAAGAAGCTCTTTGACACGTTGGGTACGCGATTCGGCCAACGGAACGGCGGCTATACTCGGATTACCCGCCTCGGACCCCGCAAGGGCGATGGCGCGGAACAGGCGATGCTCGAGCTGGTCGGCTCCGAACTCGTCAAACGCGCGGCCGATCGCGCCAAGCGGCGGGAAGAACGGCTGAAAGCCCAGCGCGAAGGACGCGAGCCGGAAGAAGAAGAGAAGTCCTAGAGACTCCGGCATTCATGCATCCGACCGGCGACCGCCGGCAATCTCGATCCATGGAGGCGTAGCTCGATTTGGCCCACCCCCTCCCCCGCCAAGCGACTCCCGAACCCGAAAGTCAAATGGATTTTCAGGGCGGTATACTGGCCCTTCGGGAAGCTCAGCGGGAAAATAATATGCCGATTTACGACTATAAGTGCAAAGGCTGCGGCCACGAATTTGAGTTGATTGTGTTACGCACTACCGTGGCGGCCTGCCCGGAATGCGCAGGGACGGATCTCGAGCAGCTTGTCTCGGGTTTTGCCTTAAGCACGGAATCTATGCGCCAAGCAAACCTCAAACGGGCGCGCGCCGCGTACTCCGGTAGCAAGAACTACAAGGACCAGAAAGTGGCGGAGGCAGAGGAGATACGGGAGCATGCGCCTCACCTGGTCAAGCCTGCCAAGCCGAAGTAAACAAGCAAGCACCGCCCATTGTGCCGTTTACACAGTGCTGGTACTACCGCCACGTGGTAGTGGTGACCTGATTTGTCGTTAGAACTGGCTGCCATTGTGCCTGTGCGCAAATGCACTTACAATTGAATCCAGTTCTTTCGCAACCATGCCCTTCGGCTTCGAATTGACCCTCAGCATCCTTACGGCGCTCGTACTGGCAGTGTTCACGACCAGATTTCTATTGCGCCGTGCCCCGCCACACAAGAAGATCGGTCCCTGGCGTGTGGATCTGACGCCGGGCAGCGAGCGCGCGGGCATGTATACGCGGGCATTCATCGCCTGGAACAGTCTTTTCGCCTTACGCGCGCCGGAGGCTGTGTACTTCACCGCCCGCCACGATTCCGACGGTAACCGTCTGGAATGCCAGGCAACTTATTCCATCGAGGGACAGGACCCGGACGCGCGCTGGTGGAGTCTGACGGTTTATCAGAAGAACCATTTGATTCCGAATTCCTTGGGGCGATATTCGTTTTCGCAAACCACAGTCGCGCGCAACGGCGAGGGCCGCTGGCGCATCCACCTTTCCCCCCAGCAACAGGCGGAAAACTGGCTGCCCACCGGAGAACCGCAAGGCAATTGCGGACTGGCTCTGCGGCTGTATGGCCCTGCGCGCGACACACTGGCGAATCTGGAATCCATCCGCTTACCCCAGATTCATCGAATTGCGCCGCGCCGCGAGGCTTCTGCATGAGCGGATTCCTTCTTTGGGCCGCATGCACATTGCTCCTGGCTCTTTTCCTTTGGGCCACGCCGATTGTGATTACGGAAGCGGCGGTGCTGGGGCTTGCGCAATATGAGGAACGCTCTTTCGCGCCCGCAGGCGGGAAGGCATAGAAGGGGAGGAATGTAGAAGAATCGGATACTTTATGAGCACAAAAACACTGGACAAGGCTGCTTTTTATAAAAGGCTGGACGAAATTCTGGATATCCCGACAGGAACCATAAAGGGTGGTGAGACCCTGAGCGACTTCGACGGGTGGGATTCGATGGCCATGCTCGGTTTCATCGCGCTGGCAGACGAAGTTCATGGCGTCATGATCCCGGCCAAACGAATACCCGCCTGTCGAACGGTGGACGACTTAGCGGGTTTAATCGTAGAGTTTAGTAATTAACATCTGTTCGCATGGCAGAGGCAATCGCAAGCTTTTGGATCGCTGTTTGGGTATGGGTGGTGCCGGCCACTCTCTCCATCGGGTGTATCGCCGTTTTCGTAGCGCTGGTCCATCTGGCGGGCGGTATTCCCTCGTATTTTTGGCTGCTGCTTTCTCCATCTCTGTATTTGGTTTGGCTCATTGCGTTCCTGTATTTTTGCGGGAAGACCATCGGACCCATGGGGAGGCGGTATCCTAAGCCCCGCTATGCGATTCTGCCGGGCGCCCAGCCGGGACGCTTCCGTTTCGTTATGGCGAGCACGATGCGCATGGGAGTCATCTATAGCCTGCCGCTGGTCCCGCTGCTTGAAGTAGCGAAGTGGGGCAGAAGGTTGATCATCCTCGGTTATTCCTATTCGATGCATTTCGGCAACAAGGTGCAGGGATCGGGCAAAATCGAAGATCCCGACCTCACGGAAATAGGGGAACGGGTGGTTTTAGGAGCGGGGGTCGCGATTGGAGCTCACTTCTGGAATAACCTGCCAAGCGGCAAACGGATTTTCGTAACGGCTCCGGTCAAAATCGGGGCTCGCGCCACCATCGGCGCCTATTCTTTGGTAAGTCTCGGTTGCCAGATCGGAGAAGATGCGATCATCGAGCCCCACTCGTACCTTCTGCCGCATACGGAAGTTCCTGCGGGCGAGATTTGGGGAGGACGCCCGGCCGTGTTTCTCAAGAAACGGACGCGAGAGTCGGCTGCCCGGGCGGACGCTGTCCGCTAATGCAGACGACGTATGGATAACCCTCTGGACCTCACTGGTAAAACGATCCTGGTGACTGGGGCATCCGCCGGGATTGGCCGCTGCACGGCGGTGCTATTGAGCAGGCTGGGCGCGCGGGTGGTCCTATCGGGCAGGGACGTAGGTCGGCTGCGCCAGACCGCCGGCGAGATGGACGGTGAGGGCCATCATGTCGCTGCCCTGGATCTGGCAAACCCGAACGAAATCGCCGCCTGGATCGCCGAGTTAGCACAAGTTGTGGGGCCGCTCAGCGGAATCGCGCATTGTGCCGGCGTGGCAGCCACCATGCCCCTGCGTTTCCTGAGTTTGAAGCAGCTCGATGATGTGATGCGCGTGAATTTTTACTCGGCAGTGCTGCTCACCAAGGAGTTCGCGCGGAAACGCATCCATGAGCGCAATGCGAGCTTAGTGTTCGTTGCCTCGATAGCCGGAATGCGAGGCAAGCGGGCGCGCAGCATCTACGGCGCTAGTAAGGGCGCTCTGATCGCTTTCGCCAAATCCGCGGCCATCGAACTCGCCAATGAGGGAATTCGCGTGAACTGCGTCGCTCCTTCTTATGTCCACACAGATATGTATGAAAGGATCGGCGACCTTATGACGCCGGAACAGCTCCAGGACTGCGTGGAGCGAACGCAACCACTCGGCTTGGGAACGCCGCTCGATGTGGCAAACGCCATCGCCTTCCTGCTGGCCGATACCGGAAAATGGATCACCGGCAGCGTGTTGGCGGTGGATGGCGGCTATACGGCGCAATGAAGGGGAATCATGCAGGCATCGATCGCAGCCATTGAGTATTGCCTCCCGGAAAAAGTGGTTTCTAATCGGGATCTGGCCGCGGAGTTTCCGGAGTGGCCGGTGGAAAAGATCCAGAGCAAGACCGGAATCGTGGAGCGGCACGTGTCTGCCGAGAACGAGTGCGCATCCGATTTGGCCGTGATGGCGTGCCGGAAGCTGTTTGCCGGCGGGGCTTGTTCTCCCCGCGAAATCGATTACCTCCTTTTGTGTACGCAGAGTCCCGACTACTTTCTGCCCACAACGGCTTGCCTGCTGCAGCACCGGCTCGGCATTCCGACGCGCGCCGGGGCGCTGGATTTCAACCTAGGTTGTTCCGGCTTCGTCTATGGACTTGGACTGGCGCAAGGGCTGATTCAAACCGGTCAGGCCTCGAAGTTGCTCTTAATCACCGCCGAGACCTATACGAAGTTCATTCATCCGCGTGATCGCAGCGTACGCACCCTTTTCGGTGATGCCGCTGCAGTCACATTGCTGACAGCAGCGCCCGACCCGCGCGATCTTTCGAGCAGCTACGTGTTCGGCACCGATGGCAACGGGGCAAACAATTTGATCGTGCCGGCCGGGGGATTGCGCCAGCGATGCACCCCGGAAGCCGCCGAAGTGGGCAGCGATGCCAACGGCAGCACGCACAATGCCGGCAGCCTGTTCATGGATGGGGCCGAAATTTTCAATTTCACCTTGCGCACGATCCCCACGTGCATCGCGGAACTTCTGGACCGCAGCGGCAAGAACCTCGAGCAGGTAGACCTGTTTGTGTTTCATCAGGCGAATCAATACATGCTCGAGCATCTTCGCGGGAAACTCAAAATTCCCCGCGAGAAGTTCTATCTGTGGCTCGAATCGTGCGGCAACACAGTGTCGTCCACCATCCCGATTGCGTTAAAGCATGCAGTGGACCAAGGGCGGCTGCGGCCCGGACAAACTGTGATGCTGGTAGGTTTCGGTGTGGGATATTCCTGGGGCGCCACGGTGTTCGAATGGCCCATGTTGGCTTTCCCGCGCGGGGATGCGGCCGGCAAGCAATCGCCAGCCCTATCGTCACGCGCCGTCTGACCGGATGCGCTAACGTGGATGACGAGGGCAGTCACGATGTCCACGCAGCCCAAAACCTTCATTACACCCGAGCAATACCTGGAAATTGACCGGAAGGCGGAATACAAGAGCGAATATCTGAACGGCGAGATGTTCGCGATGTCCGGCGGAAGGGCGCCACACAACATTATCGGCTGGAATATCCTGGGCGAACTGCGCGATCAGTTGCGCAAGCGGCCTTGTGTGGCTTTTACAAGCGACCAGCGCGTAGCGGTCGCAGCTACCGGACTATATACTTATCCTGATGTTGCTGCTCTGTGCGGCGAGCCGAAGTTCCTCGATGAAACGCAGGACACCTTGCTCAACCCGAGCCTGATCGTCGAAGTCTTGTCACCCTCCACTGAAGCCTACAACCGAGGCCGGAAGTTTGCTCATTACCAAAAAATAGAATCGCTATCGGAGTACCTGCTGGTAGCCTCGGAAGAAATGCGCGCCGACCTGTTCCGGCGGATGCCGGATGGCTCGTGGAAGCTGATTTGGGCGGAAAAGCCCGAAGACGTACTGGAGTTAAATTCCATCGGCTGTCGCCTGGGCATGGCCGACATCTACGAGAAGGTGAAGTTGTAACTCGATGTCGACTCAACCGAAGACCTTTCTGACTCCCGAAGAATACCTGGAAATTGAGCGTCGAGCGGAATTTAAGAGCGAATACTTTGCGGGCGAAATGTTCGCTATGTCCGGCGGGACCGGACCGCACAGCCGACTCGCTGTGCGTATCAGTTCCGATTTGGAGCGGCAAACCCGGGATCGCAACTGCTCGGTTTTCAACTCCGATCTCCGGGTTCAGGTCAGCGCGACAGGGTTGTACACGTATCCCGACATCTCAGCTCTGTGCGGCGAACCCAGATATCTTGATCAAGTTCGGGATGTACTACTCAATCCGAGCCTGATCGCTGAAGTGCTCTCGCCTTCCACCGAAGCCTATAATCGGGGCCGCAAGTTCGAACA
>DATBID010000597.1:0-17059 GCA_036557125.1 Bryobacteraceae bacterium
GGGCAAAGACGGCGTGCTGATGGTCGATACCGAGTACGCTCAGCTTTCGGACAAAATTCTGGCGGCAATCCGCAAGCTTTCTAACGGCCCGCTGCATTACATCATCGACACGCACTACCACGCCGATCACACCAGCGGAAATGAGAATCTGCGCAAAGCGGGCAGCACCATCGCCGGAGGGAACGTGGCGGGCGATCTGGGCGCGGAAGCGAGCGAAGGGGCGCAGATCGTGGCTCATAACAACGTGCTGCTCCGACTCAGCATGCCGAACGGCAACCAGCCGGCTGCGCCGCAGGCGGGTTGGCCCACCGACACTTATCTCAGCGATAAGAAGAAAATGTGGTTCAACGGGGAAGGCATCGAGCTGATCCATCCCGAGCACGCGCACACGGATGGCGACACGATCGTCTACTTTAAGCGCAATGACGTGATTGCCACTGGCGATATCTTCACCATGACCAGTTATCCGATCATCGATATCAACGGCGGGGGCAGTTACCAGGGGCTGATCGACGCCGTGAACCAGATCATTGATATGACGGACACGGTCTATGGTCAGGATGGCGGGACGCTGATCGTGCCGGGCCACGGCCGGCTGTGCGATACCGGCGACCTGCTCAACTACCGGGAGATGATCACCATTATTCGCGACCGCATCGTGGACATGATCAAGAAGGATATGACGCTCGAACAGGTGAAAGCCGCGCATCCCACCTTCGATTACGATCCGCTCTACGGAAATTCCGGCAGTTTCTGGAACACCGATACATTCGTCGAGGCGGCGTATAAGAGCCTCAGCCAGACCGTGAAGAAGAAGTAGGAAGACAACCATCGTGCTCCGAACAACGCACATCCTTTCTGAGCCGCGACCGTTAGGGAGCGGTCCGGCTGCTGCCGTGTACGCCAATTTCTCGAAGTCACCTGCAGTGATTTTGTTGCTAATTGCCGCCGCAACCGGGCTCTATGCCCAGGGCTTCGGCGGCCGCGGGCGCGGTGGTCCGCCACGGCCACCCAGGGAGGCTGCCCCGATCGATATCACCGGCTATTGGGTTTCCGTGGTCACGGAAGACTGGCGCTTCCGTATGGTCACCGCCCCCAAAGGCGATTTTGCGGGTGTTCCGCTAAATGCCGAAGGGCGTAAGATCGCGGGCGAATGGGATCAGGCCAAAGACCAGGCTTCCTCCGATCACTGCAAGGCATACGGTGCGCCCGCAATTATGCGCGAGCCCAGCCGCTTCCACATCACTTGGGTGGACGATAATACGCTCAAAATTGAGGCCGATCACAGTGAGCAAACCCGCATTCTGCATTTCGGCGGCGCGGTTCCGGCGGGCACGAAGGCTTCGATCGAAGGCTATTCGATCGCCACCTGGCAACCGGCTCTAGGCGGGCGCTCCGGACGTGGCGGGCAGGGACAGCCGGGGGCGGCAGCGCAGCGCGGCGGCTCGCTGAAGGTGGTCACCACGAATCTCACGCCGGGCTACCTGCGGCGCAACGGCGTGCCTTACAGCGATCGGACTACAGTCACCGAATACTACGACTTGCCGCGCGAGTCGCAATGGCTGATTGTGAAAACCATCGTGCAAGACCCCCAATATCTGACGGAACCGTTTATCACCAGCACCAATTTGAAGAAAGAGGCAGACGGCTCTAAATGGAAACCCACCCCATGCGAAGTCCGATAAGAAGTGGGGTCAGGGCTTCTGCCCTGCCGCCGGGCTTTACCCGGCGCAAGGTGTCGGCAAATTTGCCGGATTATGGCTCTACATGGCCTTCCGTCGCGCCCTTGAATTGAGTAATATGTACCATCAGGAGAAAAACTGGATGAGAAGTAAAGTTCTTGTTCTGCTCGCCGCCGCCGTATCGATTCTCGGGGTGCGAGCTTACGCCCACCACTCGTTTGCAGCTACGTATTTCGAGGATCAGAAGATCACCATCCATGGGAAGCTGGTGCAGTTCCTGTATCGGAATCCGCATTCGTTTGTTCACGTTGAGGCGAAGGACGATAAAGGCGAGATGCAGACTTGGGCGGTGGAGTGGGGCGCTGGCGGCCAGCTCGGGCGTCAGGGCGTGACCCGCGAAACACTGAAGCCGGGCGATGACGTGATTGTGGTAGGCAACCCCGGCCGCAACCCCGATGACCATCGGCTGCGCATGGTGAGTATCGAACGGCCCTCCGATGGATGGAAGTGGGGCGGCACGTTCGAATAATTCGGTCATTGTTTAGTCCCAGGGAAATCATGAACTTGAAGTGTCTCCGGATGGCGGCGGCCGGCGCTCTGTTTGCTCTGCCGGTTTATCTTGATGCGCAGGGCCGTGGCGGACCTCCTCCCGGACCCCCGCCAACAGCGAAGGCCGCCGCGCCGGAGGATCTAACAGGCTATTGGGTAGCGCTGGTCACAGAAGATTGGCGCTACCGCATGGTGACGCCTCCGAAGGGCGATTATGCGAGTGTGCCGTTGAACCCGGAAGGCCGCCGCGTAGCCGAGACGTGGGACCCCGCCAAGGATGAAGCCGCCGGTTTGCAATGCAAGTCGTACGGTGCGGCGGGGTTGATGCGCGTTCCCACCCGCGTGCACATCACTTGGGCCGATGATGAGACGCTGAAAGTGGAAACCGACGCCGGCACGCAGACCCGCCTTTTTCATTTCGGCCACGTGCAGCCGCCTTCGGGCGAAGCCGGCTGGCAAGGTTTTTCCGAGGCTGTCTGGGAACCCGCCGGAGCAGGACGGGGACGCGGACGTGGCCCCGCGGGGCCACCGCGAGGTGGCTCGCTGAAAGTGGTTACCACCCACATGCGCCCCGGCTATTTACGTAAGAATGGCGTGCCTTACAGCGCCAACGCCATCGTCACCGAGTATTACACCCGCACAAACGAAGATGATGGCGCCAGCTACCTGATCATCACCACGCTGGTGGACGACCCTCAGTATCTCCAGCAGACCTTCGTCACCAGTACGCACTTCAAAAAGGAAGCGGATGGCTCCAAATGGAGCCCATCACCCTGCACGTCGAAGTAAGACTCTATCCCACATTCGCACCAATCCTTCTTCGATGACGCGTGCGTAAAAGCCGCTCATGCCCCAGCGAGCCGACTGGGGGTCCAGGGCCTTGACGCGCGCGTCGTAAACTTCGGTTTTGAGCGATTCGCCGTAAAGGTCCAGAGCGGTGCAGGGGCCGCGAGGCTGGGTGATCTCTAAGAGGGCGTTGCCGGCGTGCAGGTGGTCGCCGACCCGCAGATCCCGGATGCGGATACCGCGAATGGTCAGGTTTTCGCCGAGCGCGCCGTAAAAGACCGGGTAGCCGCGGGTGGCCAACTCCTCCACCACTTCCGCTGCGATCAGAAGGATGGCTTTTCGGGGACCGCCGTGGATTTTAGGGTGAGCTTGGACATCGCCTTGGATACCCAAGGGAGAAATGAGGCCTTCGGAAACCGGATATTTCGGAAGGCCCCCCGGTGACACGTTGATTTGAACTACTTGTCCCTGCATCAGGCCAAACCGCGCACTTACGCCCGTTGCTCCAAGCAGAGCCGCGACCGTCAGGGAGCGGTCCCTTCGCGAAGCGACCGAGACCTAAATGTCGTAATACAGCGCGAACTCGTACGGATGCGGGCGCAGGCGCACAGCGTCGGCTTCGTTCCTCCGCTTGTAGTCGATGAAGGTTTCGATCAGTTCCTCGGTAAACACATCGCCGCGCAGCAGGAAGTCGTGATCGTCCTCCAGGCAGGTCAGCGCCTCTTCGAGCGATCCGGGCATCGAAGGCACGCTCTTCATCTCTTCCGGCGTGAGGTCGTAGATGTCTTTATCGAGCGGCTCGCCGGGATTGATCTTGCTAACCACACCATCCAGACCGGCCATCATCATGGCGGCGAAGGAGAGGTACGGGTTGCAGGATGGATCGGGCGGCCGGAATTCCACGCGCTTCGCCTTGGGGCTGGCCGAGTACATCGGGATGCGGCAAGCGGCGGAGCGGTTGCGGCGCGAGTACGCCAGGTTGACCGGGGCTTCGTAGCCGGGAACCAGGCGTTTGTAGCTGTTGGTGGTGGGGGCAATGATGGCCGAAAGCGCGCGCGCATGCTTCAACAGGCCGCCGATGTAGTGCAGCCCAAGCTGGCTAAAGCCGGCGTAGCAATCGCCCGCGAACAGCGGTTTGCCATCCTTCCACAGGCTCTGGTGAGTGTGCATGCCGCTGCCGTTATCGGCGAAGAGCGGCTTCGGCATGAACGTCACGGTTTTGCCGTACTGGTAGGCGACGTTGCGAATGATGTACTTGTAGAGCATCATGTTATCGGCCGAGCGCACGAGGGTGTCGAAGCGCTGGTCGATTTCGCATTGCCCGCCGGTGGCCACTTCGTGGTGGTGGCATTCGATCGTCATACCGCACTTGATCATGGTCTGCACCATTTCGCTGCGCAGATCCTGATAATGATCGGTAGGCGGCACTGGGAAATATCCTTCTTTATAGCGCGGCCGGTAGCCGAGGTTGTTTTCCTTACGCCCCGAATTCCAGCGCCCTTCTTCGGCATCGACGTAGTAGTAGCCGGAGTGCTGGTTCTGGTCAAAGCTGACGTTATCGAAGATAAAGAACTCTGCTTCCGCCCCGAAATACGCGGTATCGGCTATTCCGGTGTTTCTCAGATACAGTTCGGCCTTCTGAGCGATCCAACGGGGGTCTCGCTCATAGCGCTGCTTGGTCACGGGATCCTTCACATCGCCATACATGACCAGGGTGGGTGTTTCGGCGAACGGGTCAATGAACGCCGTCTTGGGATCGGGGATCAGGAGCATGTCGCTCTCATGAATCGCCGCCCAGCCGCGGATACTCGACCCGTCCATGCCGAACCCGTCTTCGAAGCTGCTCTCTTCCAGCTCGTTGATCGGGTAGGACACGTGGTGCTGCAAGCTCGGTATATCGGTGAACCGCAGGTCGAGCTGCTTCGCATCGTTCTTTTTGGCAAATTCCAATACTTCTTGCGGACTCATCCATCCTCCATGGTGGGGTTAATCACGTGGGAACGCTGTAGCTGTCTGATTGGTCACAGGATATCCCACCGCGGTGGCTCCGTCAAGCCGAGGCGGGGTTTACGCGGGCGCACCACTCCCCGACGACTAGCGCTGTTACGGGTTTGGCGAATTCAACTTAGTAGGATGTCTTCGTAAACTGTTCGTACACCCACAAACCGGCCGACACGGCTAACAGCACGCCAGAAGTAACGCCCAGGATTGTCGTATAGGGGCTTAGCTTCTGGAGCCGCATTCGCACCTCTCTCTGCTCCTGTTCCAGGTTCGATTGTGCCGAATCCAGGAAAAGCTGATCGTCTTCTTTCATGGAGATCGTGGAACGGTAGATCAACAGCACCGCCAGAATGGCCGTGACCACGCCCCAGATGATGAGCACTGCGTTTAAAGGGGAGACACCAAACATGGGCTTCCCTCCTGTGGCCGGTAGTATACCCCGGCGAAAAGCCGTTGGGAAGCGCGCCGGCGCACCTATTACGGGACCAATGGCTTAGACCCACCGTTCTATACCGGGTAGGTGACTTAGATGGGATATCTTTTTGGTTTGCAATGATATACTGGCCGCAAATGAGAGTTACAGTTATCGGAACCGGATATGTAGGAAGCGTCACAGGCGCGTGTCTTTCCTACCTTGGCCACAAGGTCACCTGCGTCGACACGGATGAGACGAAGATCGCCAGTTGGAAGCGAGGCCAGGCGCCCATTTACGAGCCATACTTAGAGGACCTGATTGCGATCGCCTCACACCGTGGCGGCATCTCATTCACCACCGAACTTGCCGATGCGGCGCGCGAGAGCGACGTGATCTTCATCGCCGTAGGCACGCCGCCGCTGCCGAACGGCGGCGCGAATCTGGTCTATCTCGAAGCGGCCGCGCGGGCCATCGGAGCGGCGATGGATGGATCGAAGTTCCGCGTGGTGGTCAACAAATCGACGGTTCCGGTTGGTTCCGGCAACCTGGTAGAGACACTAGTTCGCGAAGGTATCGAAGACAACCACCCCGCCGAGAGGAAGAGCATCCGGTTCGGCGTGGCGAGTAATCCGGAGTTCCTGCGCGAAGGCAGCGCCGTCTCTGATTCGCTTTATCCGGACCGCATTGTTGTCGGCGCCTCCGACAGCGAGACACTGCGCACGATGAAGGAACTATACCGGCCGCTGACCGAACAGACGTTTGAGCCTCCCCGAGGCGTGCCGCGGCCCGCGGGAATCAGCAGCGCTCCCCTGGTATGCACCTCACTCACCAGCGCGGAAATGATCAAGTACGCCGCTAACGCGTTTCTTGCGATGAAGATCGGCTTCGCCAACGAGATCGCCAACATTTGCGAGCATGTCGGCGCCGAATCGACCGAGGTGATGCAAGGCATTGGACTCGATTCGCGCATCGGCTCCAAGTTTTTGAATGCCGGTGTGGGCTGGGGCGGAAGCTGCTTCGGAAAAGATATCAACGCGCTGCTGCAAACTGCCGGCGAATATGGATATCACAGCCGCTTGTTGCAGGCTTCGCTCGAAGTTAACTCCGCGCAACGGATGATGGTGATTCAGAAACTTCAGGAGAAGCTCTTCATCCTGAAAGGCCGCACTATCGGCTTACTCGGTCTGGCATTCAAGCCCGATACGGACGATTTGCGTGATGCCCCGGCCCTGCACATCGCTGAACGACTGTTGCAATTAGGCGCGCGGGTAAAGGTCTACGACCCGATCGCCATGAAGGCTTGCCGGGAGTTGCACGGAAATCTAAAGATCCGCTACTGCGATTCGTCCCGTGAGGTGGCGCTTGACTCCGACGCCTTGGTGGTAGTTACCGAGTGGAACGAGTTCCGCCAGCTTCCCTGGGAAGAACTGGCCGAGATTATGGCCAAACCGGTCCTGGTGGATGGGCGCAATATCGTCGATCCCGAAGTGGCTTTAGCCGCGGGCTTCGACTACACCGGCATCGGCCGCCCGCGCCCGCGCACGGAAAAACTGCGGGTGCACCTGCGCGAAGCAGCGGTCAGTTAGGCGAACGCGGCCACGACGAATACTCGGCGAATGCATAATGGAGTTTATGCCATTCGTGAAGGTAGCCAATCTAGCGGAAGTTCCAGAGAACTCTGTAATCGAAGTGAGCGTGGGCGACGATTTGTACGCCATCTGCAATGTAGATGGAACCATCACCGCGCTGAGCGGGATGTGCGTGCACCAGGGCGGTCCATTAGGACAGGGGAATATCGCAGACGGACGCGTGGTGTGTCCCTGGCATGCCTGGGAGTACGATTGCCGCACCGGGGTCAACCTGGACGATCCCAGCACCTGTATCCCGACGTATCCGGTGAAGGTGGAAGGCGAAGACATCCTCATCCAGGTTCCCTAAGTGCCGGAACTGCCCGAAGTAGAAACAGTGGCGCGATCGATTGCGCCGCTGATCGGAAGGCGCATTCTCGCGGCCGAATTCCGCTGCCCGCGGGTGCTGCGCGGCTCCGATCCGGACCGGATGGCCGAGGCGTTGCGAGACCGGAAGATCGCGGCCATCCGCCGCTATGGTAAGTTCCTGCTGCTCTCTCTGCGCGGCGGCGGCTACTTGATGATCCACCTGGGTATGACGGGCAAACTGCTGCTCAGCGGATCTCCCGGCAAACATACGCACGCCATTCTGACGCTCGATCGCGGCATCTTGCTCTACGACGATCAGCGGCAGTTCGGATGTTTCCAATATTGCGAGAAATTTCCCGAGCGCGTCGCGCGGCTGGGTCCGGAACCGCTCGAAATCGGACCAGAGGAGTTCGCGGCGGGACTACGGGGACACAAGACGCGCATCAAAGCTCTCTTGCTCAACCAGCGATTCCTGCGCGGCATGGGCAATATTTATGCGGATGAGGCGCTGTTTCGCGCGGGGATTCACCCCCTGGCCTTCGCATCGCGGATCAAAGGCGAGCGCGCGCTGCGGTTGCATCGAGCGATTCGGGAGGTGCTGCGGGAAGCGATCGACGCGGGTGGCTCTTCGATCTCCGACTATGTGGATGCCGAAGGGCGCAAAGGATTTTTTCAGGTGAGCCACCGCGTCTACCAGCGCACCGGCGAGCCGTGCGTCACTTGCGGCACGCCGATCCGGCGCATTGTGGTGGTACAGCGGTCTACTCACTTCTGCCCGAAGTGCCAGAAGCGGTGATCCGGGCGGCTATTACTGCTTCGCCGCGGGTTGCCGGCCCTGCTGCGTCAGTTTCTCGCCGCTAGCGAGCGTAATCGATTCGAACAGCGCGCCGGGCTCGCCGCTGCGCAGGGGTGCGCCCACTACGCTCACTTTATCGCCGGGTTTGACATCGGTTTTCTTCCAGCCCGAGCGCACCAGGTAGCCGGGCGCGGTCATCTCTATGTTCCAGGTGACGATCTTGCCGGTTTTGTCGGGCACTTCGATTTCGATGTAGCAGTGCGGGTTTTGCCAGCCGAAGCTTTTCACTACTCCTGTGAGCGTGACGGGATTGTTGCGATCGAACCCGGTCATAGAGTGGTGAGCGGAAGCGGGAGCCGCCAGCCACGCGGCGCAAGCGATGGTGATGAATGCTGTCAGGCCTTTCATGCGATCCTCTCTCATCTCGATTGCCGGTCCGAATTGGTGCTCAGCAGGTGTTCATTCAAATCCGGCAGACATTCGGCCTCCGTAATCTCCTGATCGTCCACCCGCTTCCATCGCTTGGTCCATTTCCATTCGCCTTCCCAGCTCTTGGGATCGGTCATGCTGTACTGAATCTCCAGTGTGGCGCCGCTGTTGATCATGCGGATTCGCTCCACCACGTGCAATTGGTCGCTGGCGGGAATGCCGTTGTCGATCCAGTGGTGATCGCTCACGAAGCCTATGGTATCGACTAGGAGAGAATCACCCTCCCAGCGGCCGATCGATTCGCCGTTGAAGCTAGGAATGATGACATCGGGATCGGTGTGCTTGCGGCCATCGAGGTAGATGATGCGCACGCTGTTCATGAAGCCGCTGACCATGTAAATTACGGTGGGCTTTTGAATCATCGCGATGGGCCAGACTCGGGTCATGATGATGGGCAAGCCAGCGGGCCAGCAATGGCCGATATCGTCTTTGTAAGCGCGGCCTTCGGCGGCGGCTTTGCGGGAGGCGTTGTACTCGGCTTGCGCGGCGGGCGTAAGTTTGAAGCCGGGCGGCGGGCTAAATTGCCAGGGATTATCGCGGGAGATGGCGTGCAGCCATGTTCCGGTGAGGTCGAAAGCGGGCTTGGGCCGGGGTTTGGCGATGTTCGCAGGAGCGAGCGATCCCAGGGGAACGCCGTGCTCATCGAGCGGCGCGGGAGTTTGCGCCATCAGGCCCGGAACCAAAAGCGCGGCTACGGCCAGCGCAGCCGAGGCAACTCCGGATTGGTTTTTCATAGTCACTTGGCTCGCTCACCTATCTTGCAGCTTCATATGGACAATGCCATTCGAGTCCACGTATTCGCGGTTGTTCTCGCAGACAAACTCCACCATCTCGTAATCCGGCAGCAGGGTGTAAGAGAGCGTATACGTGACCGGCTTCTCGAGCACGGCCGGATCTTCGATGGTGATCTGATCTTCCAAAGCGGCTTGCGCGGTGCGGCGGATGCGCTCGGTTATGCGCATCTGCGCGCTGTGAGGCATGCCCTGATAACCGCGCACGGATTCCTTGATACCGATAGTATCGACGACGAGCGTGTCTCCATCCCAATGGCCGACGGAGTGGCCGTAATAGCCGGGATCGATATCATCGAGCGGCGGCTGAGTCTTATTGAGGTAGATGCGGCGGACCTCGCTGAAAGCTTCCGCGATGATGGTGACCTGGCGGGCGGTCTGAATTACTTCCATGGGGTAGATGGCGACCCGCATCATGCCGGGCATGCCGTAGGGATCGCAGAGGCCGCGGGTCGCGAGTTGTTCTCCTCGGGCGGCCGCTTCCCGTTCTTTCGCGCGGAGCGCTTCGTAGCGCTCCTTGTATGGAGATTTCAGAGGCAGAGGGGCGGTGGCGGATCCGCGGCCGTTGATTTTGGGCCGCCAGACACCGGAGAGATCGGGCGCGGGCGATTGGGACCACGCCAGAAAAGGAGCGGCCAGCAGGATGAGACTACAAGGCCGCATTTACCTGGGCTCTCTTCCGGGACCGTTGCCGAGCTTGCGGTTATCGGGCAGAGTCGCCACGACCAGCAGCCCGCCGGGGTTTCCGTTTTTCAGCGGATTGATAATCAGCGTGACTTTATCTCCCGGCATCAGAGTGTTGTGCTTCCATCCGCTATTCCGCAGAATGCTGGGGCTGCCCATTTCGATGCTCCAGTGTTTGACAGCGCCTCCCTCCGGAACATCGATCTCGATGTACGAGTGGGGATTGGTCCACTCAAACGAGGTCACGGAACCGCTGAGCGTGACCTGCTTCGAGGTGTCGAACATGGCGAACGAGTGGTGGGCCAGTGCGGGCACAACGGCGACGAGCAAAGCGGCCACAAATCCAACGCAGGACCTTTCCTTGGCCGGCGGCATGGGGAACATTCTATACCAGATTTACTTGGCGTCGTTCAAAACGACATTCGTGGCGGCTTGCTGCGCGACAAGCTCGCCCGCGAGCGGTTGGCCGGAATCGGCCGGGATGCGCACGGTGAACTTTGTTCCGCGGCCGGGCGCGCTGTCCACATCGATAGTGCCGTTGTGGGCCTTCGCGATCCAGGCCACAAAGCTCAAACCGAGGCCCAGTCCTTGATCCGGGCCGGGCGCGGTGCCGCGGCCGGGAACACGATAGAAGCGGTCGAAGATGTGCGGCAGATATTCCTTGGCGATGCCGCTGCCGGTATCCTCAACCACGATTTCGGCTGCGCCTGCGAGGGACCTTAGCCGTACCCACACCCGGCCGCCTTCGGGCGTGAACTTGACCGCGTTCGAGAGCAAATTGGTGATCATGCGCTCGATCTGCACGCGGTCGACGTCGGCCGGGCACTCCGGAGGCACGTCGGCAAACAAGTGGACTTTTTCCGCTTCCGCGGGGATTTGAAACTGCTCCACCAGGTCGCGGACCACTTCGCTCAAATTGACGCGGCTTTTTTGCAAAGCCAGTTGGCCGGATTCGGCCTGGGAGAGCAGCAGCAGCGCGCGCACAATCTGGGAAAGACGGTCGATATCCTGCAGCGCATCCACCATGGCATCGCGGTACTGCTCGGTAGTCTTGGCGGTGAATAGCGCCACTTCGAGCTGGCCGCGAATGGCGGTAATAGGAGTGCGGAGCTCGTGAGAGACATCGGCGGAGAACTGCTTCATCTGCTGGAAGGAGGCTTCGAGGCGCTCGATCATGCGGTTGAAGGTGAGGATTAGGTAATCCAGCTCGTCATCGGCCTGCCGCGTCGGGATGCGCAGACTCAGGTTGGAACCGGAGAGGCGCTGCGCCGTCTTGGCCACTTCCAGCACCGGCTCGAGCGCGCGGCCGGCCATGAACCAACCCAATAGCAGCCCGAGAATTAGCGCCCCGGGAATGACGCCCGCGTAGATAAGGGCGAACTGGCGGGCGATATTTTCGTATTGGGTGAGCGGAGTGCCGATGGCGACATAGCACGGGCGATGGCGCTGCTCGCTGAACACGATTCCCGAGCGGATTAGGTAGTGCACGCCTTGTTTGTTTCGCCGCGTTCTCCAACCGATCAAGGTTTTGGGCGGGACGGCCCCCATAGCCTCGCGGACCTCGGCGCGAACTTGCCCAGGCGGGTCGACGCCGATGTCTTCGTAATCCGAAGAGATCTGCTCATCCCCCGTTTTGCCGTCGTGAATGACGTTGCCGTCACTATCCGCTACGAAGTAGACGCGCTGGATAGTCAGCACCGTGCGGCTCTCATCCGGATCGTCGGCATCGTAATACCAGAAGGCCTCGGGCTTCTGCGTCTGGGCATTATCCTCGATCCGCAGATAGCCGCCTTTCATGGCAGCCCATTCCTGGTTCACGAGATTTTGCGCCTGCTGATCGAGAGTGCTGGTCAGCCGGCCCTGAAACAAAGCGGCAATGCCGCCTAGCAGGACAACGAAAAAGACGAAGTAGCCAGCCGTCAGGCGGAAGCGCAGGCCACGAAGGATTCGGCGAACAGTCCGTCTGCGGATCAAGCTACGCCTGCCGTTCGGCCAGCGGTTCGGCCGGGCGTTCCACGGGTTTATCCGGGGCTTCGATCATATAGCCGATGCCGCGCACTGTTTGAATAAGCTTCTGCGGAAAGCGGTCGTCGATCTTGCTGCGCAGATGGCGGATATAGACATCGACGATGTTGGTGAGGCCATCGTAGTCCATATCCCAGACGTGCTCCACGATCATGGTGCGACTCAGGGGGCGTCCCTTGTTGCGCATCATGTATTCCAAAATGCCGAATTCCTTGGGGGCGAGTTCGATATTTTCGCCGGCGCGGTTGACTTTGCGGCGGATGCAATCGAGGGCCAGATCGGCCACCTGCAATTTTTCCGGCGCCGGCTGGCCACGGCGCAACAGGGCGCGCACGCGGGCCAGGAGTTCCACGAATGCGAAGGGCTTTACCAGATAATCGTCTGCGCCCAATTCCAGACCTTTTACGCGGTCATCGAGCGCGCTGCGGGCGCTCAGGATCAGGACCGGCGGGCCAGGTTTCCGAATGCGCTCCATTACATTTAACCCGTCCATATCGGGAAGCATGAGGTCCAGGACGATCAGGTCGTAGTCAGTGGCATGGATACATTCAAGAGCCGCGGCGCCGGTGGAGGCGGCGTCCACCGCGTATCCCGCGCCCTGCAAACCGCGGGAGAGGAAATCCGCAATGCGTTTCTCGTCCTCGACGACCAGAATTCTCATTGTTCTCAGCTTAACGCAGGCGGGGGAGGAGTGACAGACTACTTGAATCGCAGCGTGATGCGGTTCTCGCGCGGGCCATAGGTCAGAACCAGGTCTTTGCGCTTCTGCTTTTCCATGGGGAAGTACAGGAGCCCGCTGACTGCCTTATCGGTCTTGGTTTCCGGCAGGACTTTGGCTTCGAGCAGCTTCGTCAGCGGGTCCTCCTTTTTGGATTCGCCGCCGGGCGCTTGCTTTACTTCGGGCCCGCTTTTCTCGTCGGTCGACGGTCCTCCCTTAATGATCAGGGGTCCCGCGAGCACCATGCCGGGAGAAGCAGCGGGCGGTCCTTTGCCCCGCGACACCAATACAGCACCCTGCTCTGTCACCTGGCTGGGAGCGAACGGGCTGGTGTGATCGCCGTCTTTTTCGGTACGGAGATTAAAGTCGTCGCGGTCGATTACGATCTCCTTGCCGTATTTGGGATCGATTTTGACGTCGGCTACGATGTAGTGGCCGCCCAAGTCGCTGCCCAAGAGATCCTTTATGAGCATGGGATCGTCGTAAAGGGTAACGTTCAGGATCAGATCCTGGTTTTCGCCGCGAGTGGTTGTGGGGACTTTCTTTTTATCCGAGGCGGGCAGCAGGACCGCTCCCGCCATAAGGAGGCAGAGAATGCCTCGAAAGAGTACTACCAAGGTAAGGACCCTCTTGCCCGATTATAGCGTCCGCTACAAGGCCGGCCGTGTTACGGCGGCGGTGGCGGGGGCCCATTACCTCCGGTTGGGGGTTTTCCGCCCTTATCGCCTTGAGCGCCGCCGGTAGAAGTACCGCCAGTGGGGACACCCCCGCCACTTCCACCGGAGTTGATGCCGCGGCTATACAAGATGTCGTAGACCGCTTTCGCCGCCGCCCGCAGCGCCGCATGAACAGCATCGGTTTTATCGGAAACTTTGGCCAGCGGCTGATCCCGGAACACACGAATGGACTCTCCGGGGTGAAGCAGAATTTCGCTCCCTCCAAAGCGCAGGTGCCGCACATCTACCACGCCCTCTTCCACGCTCACAAAGGTGGTGGCATCCTCGTCTTCCACAACCACATCGAAGACGGTGCCGCGGACGGAAATGACCGCGGTTTGGGTCGTGACCTGTTTGTGATTCGGGCCGTTCTTGTGCTCGATGTAGACCTTCACGCGGCCGATCAGCACATTCAGCATTTCCTGCCAGCCGGGGGAATCATGGAACACCGCGCGCGTGTTCTGGAAGACCTCGAAGGTGCTGCCATCGGCCAGTTGGAATTTGGCGTAGCCATCGTCGCCGGTGATGATGATCTGTTTCGGCTGGATCACATCGCCAACAGTTCGGGCCCACTCGACACCATCTTTGAGGACAGAGACGCGCCCGGTCATGGCCATCAGCTTGGCCGCACCGGGACCGAATGGCTCGCCGATCTGGGCGGAGAGAGGCGTCAGGGACACGACGGCGACGGCTGCCAGAAGCAGCGCTCGGGCAGTCGCCAAACGCATTGGGCGGAAAAGCATTGAGCTTTTTTAAGACTTCGGTCTCTGAAAACCGGGCCTTTGCCAGCCTCCTCAAAAGTCTAGCATCAAACCTGCTTGCAGGTAAGTAGCCGGATGGGGAATTTTCCTGAAAGTAATAGTAATTTCAGCAATTTGGCGCGCGGAAAGATAAGCGAAATAGGTTAGAATGAGGCACAGCGGTGTGTCATAACGGTACATTTGCCGGAGTTGTGCGTGTCGCGTGCGCAGCAGTTGTGGCCGCACTCGCAGCGTCGGGGCAAATTCAGCCCGACTGGAGAAAAATCGGATCGCCTGCGGTGGAGTTGTCTCTGGCAGCCGCAGCTACCGGGCCAGTAGCGCAAGTCTGGTTTTCGGCCGATGGGACGCGGCTATTCGCTCGCACGGCTTCGGGCCAGACCTTCGTGACTGCCGATTTCGAATCCTGGTCTCCGGCTGCCAATGTTCTTCCCCCGGTCACTCAGTCGGCAGCCGCAGTCCGTCTGCCCGAGGCGGGTGCCCAGACGATAATAGCCGCTGCCGACCCCAGCCATCTTTACTCTCTCGGACGGCAGTTGTTCCGCTCCGAAGACGGCGGCCGTTCCTGGATCAATCTAACCCAGAACCGGGGCACGTCCGTGGTGGGCGGGGGGCAGCGCAGCGTCGCGGTTTCCCCGGCAGATGCGGACCAGTTGGTTCTGGCTAATGATTTCGGCGTTTGGCGCTCGCTGGATAGCGGCTTGACATGGGCGGGGCTAAACCAGGGCCTGCCGAACCTACCGGTGCGGCGGATTCTGTCGACGCCCAGCGGAACCCATGGGATCGAGATCGAAACAGCCGGTTTGGGAGGGCTGGAACTGCCTCCTGGCGGTTCGCTGTGGCTCCCGATGAGCGATACGGCAGCCGCACAGGAAGCTGCCCTCATGGCCCGTTACTCCGGAATTACCGGCGCTTCGATCACGGCCGCGGCCGCCTCCGGCGCTACTGTCTACGCTGGATCGAGCGACGGCCGCATTTGGGTTTCTCTCGATGGCGGCGCCACGTTTCGTATTTCCCGCACCGAGACCGCCGGACCAGTGGAGCGCTTCTACGTAGATCCCAAAGAACCCGGCCTGGCGCTGGCGGCTCTGGGAGGCATCGGACCGCACGTGCTGCGAACCACCAGCAGCGGCAGTTTGTGGGATGACTTGACCGGCAACCTGGGCAACGCTCCCGTCCATGGAATCACGGCGGAACGGGCTGCGGGAGCGGTTTACGTGGCGACGGATCAAGGCGTCTTTTTGACGCGCACCGACTTGCAGAATGCCACGGTTCCGGTGGTGAATTGGGTCCGGCTATCCGCTGGATTGCCATCCGCGCCGGCTTGGGACGTGCGGCTCGACCCGGCGGGAGTGCAGCTATACGCGGCGCTGGATGGCTATGGCGTCTACGCTACGCAAGCGCCACATCGCCGCTGGAATTTGCGGGTTGTCAGTACGGCCGATTTCGCTCCTCATCCGGCGGCGCCAGGCGCTCTGCTCAGCGTCGTGGGAGGACGGGTAAGCGCGGCGCGCGGTGGCGACCTCAATTATCCGGTCCTGTCGGCGTCGGATACGGGATCGCAGATTCAAGTCCCATTTGAAGCCGTGGGCCCGAACGTGGCTTTGTCCCTGGAAACGAATACGGGGAAGGTCACTGTGGGCTTGCCGGTACAGCCGGCCGCGCCTGCGATCTTCGTGGGAACCGATGGCGCTCCCATGATCTACGACGCCGATTCCAGCCTGCTGCTGGACCCACACAATACCGCGCACTCGAACGGGCGCATTCAGATTCTAGCCACCGGGTTGGGAAAGGTGCGGCCGGACTGGCCCACCAATCTGCCGGCTCCAGCTCAGAACCCGCCGGCAGTCGTGGCTCCGGTACAGGTTTACCTGGATGGCATGCCGCTGCAAGTAACCAGTGCCACGCTCGCCCCGTTCAACATCGGTTTCTATATTATCGAGGCCCAACTACCCTCGATCACAAACCTCGGCACTTCGGAACTTTATATTACCGCTGACGGGCGCGAGAGCAACCGCGTGCAGATTGTGGTTGAGCCGTAGGCAGTTCACCCTCAGAACCTGGCACTGTTAACCCGTGATCCGATCATATTCAGCATGCGTACCGATCCAAAACCACAGGACTCCATCTTCGACTTCGAAGCCTAATGCCCGGTAGTGGCTACCTACACGCGCGGACCAAAGATCGCCGATCTTTTTAAAATGTAGAGAAGGGTGGTAGGGATCAGGCTTCAGCAGGGCGAAAGCACGGTCCGCCAATTCTTGGATACTTTCGGGTAAAGAGCGGCACGCCTTCCAAAAATCGGGAGCGGCGTGGTGCCGCTTGACTGCCGGTCCTTTGGCCATGAGTTACTCCTCACAGCCTTGTTAGTATAGGAAGCTCACAGAAGCGATGAGCGGCCCAATTTGTGATCGCGGAGCGCCTGGTCAGCCAGAGAGCGCAGCTTACCACACCGCTGATCGGCTTCGATCTGCGCATCCCAAACCTCATCGTCGAAGTTTCGAAACCACTCTCGAAATGCCTTCAGCTCCTTCGAGTTGAGGTTTTTCACCTGCCCTTCGATATTTTCCAGGCGGCTCTCGTCGACGTCCACACCTTGATTATACGGGACTGACCGGCACAATTGGTATAATCTGCCTAGCGCTGACGATTGCAGCGACTACGGAATCACGTTGCCCGCCAGGGTTGCGCATATCCGGGACTTGATCTTAA
>DATBID010000598.1:0-18536 GCA_036557125.1 Bryobacteraceae bacterium
GCCGGTGCTCCTGCATGCATCGCAGAAAGAGATTCTGCAACGCGAAGCGGGTCTGCAGGCGTGCCGCGGTGTCGAACTCGGTGGCCCGTTCTGCGGCCTCCCGAGCCTGTTTGCGATCGGGAAAATTCGGATCGTCATAAAACTTCGCTTTCGAAATGAGGTCCGCATTCGACCTGATGTTCGCGTCTCTGCGTTCGCGCAGGTATTTGTCGATCATGAATTTGGCTTCGCCCTCGACACCGAGGCTGTTCAAGCTGCGGAGCGACAGGCCGGGCGGCACCCGCGCCGGATCGGCCACCATATCCAGCAGCGTCGCGATCTGATCGGACTGGGGCCGGCCGGCGGCATCAACCGGGAACAGGTCCCGAAACTGGCGGCTAAAGGCGGAGTTGAGCAGGTCTGGGCCGTGGCGCGAGATGCAGCTCTGAAATAAGGCTCCGTCAGGCCCCGGATCGATGACGGTCGCACCCAGCTTGCGGAGATCGCCAATGGCTTGCTCGGCGATGTCGATGCTCTGCTCGTCAGCCTTCGAGAAGAGCTTCTTCGCCATGTACTCCCGAATCACGCCGATCCGGACGCCATCGAGCCGTCGCGAGGAAGCCGAGCGAACATAGGGTTGTGGCGGTTCTCGCGCGATGCTGAACACCGTCATCTCGTCGTTTGGATCGTAGCCGGCGATGACGTCCTGGATCTTTGCAGCATCCTTCACTTGCCGACAGATCGGGCCCGTCCACATGTTGATGCCTGCGCCCATCATTCCTCTCCGGCTGACCAGTTCCTGCGTCGGCGCCAACCCGACCAGGCTGTTAACGGACGACGGCCATCGAACCGACACGACTGTCTCCTCGCCGATTGCGCACGTCGCCAGGTTGGCTGCGACGGACGTGGCCGACCCGGCGCTCGACATACCCGGCTCGCGCTCGGTGTCGTAGGGATTACAGAAGGTCCCACCAAAGGAGCTCCGGGCGCCGTCCACTGCGTATTCGGCAAGATTCGCCTTCGCCAGAATGATGGCTCCGCCATCCCGCAACCGTTTGACGAACGTCGCGTCCTCCGGCGGACGATCATTGGCATATTGCGCATCGGCGCCGGATGTGGTGCGCAGGTCGAATGTGTCGTACTGGTCTTTAATCGCCATCACGACGCCACGCAGCGGCCCAACCAGCTTGGCAGTCCGCTGGAATTGGCGATCCTGGGCAGCCGCCACTTCGAGACCGTCGGGCATCTTGGGGTCGTTATCGACGGAGTCCATAAGGCTCCGAGCTTTGGGCTGGTCGAAGCCCAATTTGTTCCGCGCCGCCGGCCGCAGGTTCAGAGTGGAAAGCGCATTGATCTGGCGGGCATGCGGAATTTTGGTAATCGGTCCCAGAATTCCCGCCGGTTCGTTGACGCCCGTGTTGGTATACACCTTGATGCGCTTCAGGTACAACTCGACCAGGCTCACACTTGTGATTTGGTGAGCCAGGATAGCCTGCTGGATATCGCTGATGCGGGCTTCCTGCAAATGGAATCGGGCAGGAGGCTGCTGGGGCGCGCCAACGGTCACGCCGGCAGCCCAAATGATAACGAGCGCGGCGGCCTTCCTTGGGAACGAATTGCGGGACCCGAATTTCGAATGTGGCATGCGTCTATGATGACTCAAAGACTCGCTGCATCTTGCAAGAAATGCTCCCGCATGCTTGAACAGATCGTGCGCGGTTATCGAGGAATGTCGCATTCATGCCTGCGGGGACTCTCAGATCAGGGAACGCGACGCCAAGACACTCACGTCAAGGCACAGTTTCCAGCCACGGATGAACCGAGCTCGGCTATGGAACACGCGCCTGCGTACGAGAAAGCACGTTTACGGTCAGGGAAGGATCATTTTACTCGCGGCTCGCGAAGCCTGTCAATGCTAACTCTAAGATTTCTGAGATTTGCGTGTAGCTAATTTGTGCTTTGTGCTAGGATGACCCCAATCTGCGTGCTAACCAGGAAGGAGTGCTGCTAAACCAAATGCCATCTCGTCAGCTTCGCGTTCCGATATTCATTCTCTCTACTCACCTGCTTATAGCCATTTCGGCCAAACCACAGGCGCCGGTTCCGGCGGTACTTCAGAACTATAAGCCAGTCACTACGGAACGCCTCAAGAATCCCGAGCCAGAGAACTGGCTAATGAACCGGCGCACGTACGATGGCTGGGGTTATAGTCCGCTTACTCAGATCACCACTGCCAATGTCGCGCGCCTTCGACCCGTCTGGATATTCTCCAGCAACGACCTGAGGCCCCACGAATCGGCGCCGCTGGTTAATAACGGCGTGCTGTTTGTTACCTCGCCGACGAATCAGGTAATCGCCATCGACGTAAAAACCGGCAATCTCCTTTGGCGCTATAAACAATCCCGGCCGAGCGGCAGCGTGATTCCCAACGATACCAATCGCGGCGTGGCGCTCTACGGGGACAAGGTCTATTTCGCCCTGGCGGAAGCAGTGCTCGTCGCGCTTGACGCAAGAACCGGCAAAGAAGTCTGGAGAACCACGATTGCCGATAATAAGTCTGGCTACTATACGACGCTTTCGCCGATGGCCGCCGACGGCAAAATCCTGCTTGGAGCTTCGGGCGGAGAGAACGGGATCCGGGGCTTCATCGCGGCGTTCTCGGCTGAGACCGGCAAGGAGATCTGGCGAACCTTCACGATTCCGGCGCCCGGCGAACCGGGTAGCGAGACTTGGCCAAAAGGCGACCAGTGGAAGCACGGCGGCACTCCTGTGTGGGTGGCCGGCAATTACGACCCCGAGACCAACTTGGCGTATTGGGGAACTGGAAATCCCGGACCTTACATAGGCGATCAGCGTTCCGGAGACGACCTCTACAGTTGTTCGACTTTAGTCATTGACGTCGGCACAGGTAAGATCAAAGCCTATTTCCAGTACAATCCGAACGACTCTTGGGATTGGGACGAGGTCTCGCCGCCGATTCTGGTGGACTATCGTCGGAACGGGGGTACGGTCAAAGGGCTGATCGACGTCGCCCGCGACGGCTATCTTTGGTACCTCGAGCGAACCAGTGAGGGCGGTATCCGCTTCAAGGAAGCCAAGCCCTTCGTAAAGCAGAACGTGTTCAAAAGCATTGACCCGATAACCGGGCGACCCGATGTGGACCCCGCCCACAAGCCCATGACCGGAAAGATGGCCTACTTTTGCCCTGGCTGGTGGGGAGGGAAAAACTGGGTTCCCATCTCCTTCAGCCCGCAAACTCGCATGATTTACGTCCCGGCCAATAACAATATTTGCGCGACAGGTGAGGGACTCCCGAACGTCACTTACGTTCCGGGGAAGCAGTTCGAGGGTGCCCGCTGGCAGTTTCTGGTCGCCCCCGGAGCCGACCATATCGGCGAAGTCCAGGCTTGGAATATCGACACAGGCGAACGAGTCTGGACCCACACCTATGCCAAGTCTTCCAACTGGGGCGGCATGCTGGCAACCGCCGGTGGTCTGGTCTTCAGCGGTGGAACCACCGATCGCCTGGTGCACGCCTTCGACGCCGCTACCGGCAAGGTCTTGTGGGAACATCCGACCAACTCGGCCATTATTGCGCCACCGACCACCTTCATGCTCGACGGCAAGCAGTATCTTGCTGTTTACTCGGGGTACGGCGGCGACGCACGTGGAATGCAGGGCGGCCTGAACCGCGCTTTCCCCGGTGAATTTCCGGAAGTGCCCGAAGGCGGAGCGGTTTGGCTGTTTGCTCTCGATGGCCGCTAGCCGGCCGTTACACGTCCATAATCTCAAGGACCTTAGCCAACGTCCGGATCGGGTCCGATCCCGGGCTCGGCCGGTACTCGTGGCAGATGTAGCCTGTATATCCGAGGTCGGCTATGGTCTTTGCGACGAAGCGATAATTGATTTCCTGAGTGTCGTCGATTTGATTCCGTCCCGGAACGCCGCCCGTGTCGAAGTGGGCGATCCAGGTGAAGTTGTCACGGATGTTGGCGCAGATGTCTCCGTCCATGATCTGGGCATGGTAGATCGAAAACAGCAACTTCACCCGCGGAGAGTTCACGCGCTTGCAGACGTCGAAGCCCCAGGCTACGTGATCGCATATCTGGTCTTCGCGGCCGAACGCCGGATCCTTGTACTTGCTATTCATGTTTTCGAGACAGATGGTGACGCCTTTATCTTCGGCATGATGCTTCACGCGATTCAGCATGGCGACCGCATTGTCAGCGCCTTCCTCATAGGACATTCCGCGGCGCTGACCGCCCACCGCAATCATGTTCGGACATTCGTTGGCGGCGCAGATGTCCAGCGTGGCGCTCATCGATTTCTCAAGACTGTCGTGGAGCTCCTTTCGGATTATGCCGTCTTTGAATGTAACCCCTCCCGTCGGTCCCATGGTCGGAATAAGGCCGTATTTCTTTAGCGTCGGCCAGGATTCAACCGGAACCGTGTCGATACCCTTTACGCCAAGCTCCGCCGCGTGACGGCACATTTCGTCGAAAGGCATCTTCGGATCAAAGACCGTTGTCATAACGGTCTGTTTGAGAAGTCCCTTCCGTTGTACCTTTGACTGGGCCGACGCAAGCGGGCCGATCGAATTGGAGGCGAGGGCAGCGGAAGCACCTACAAAGTCTCTGCGGCGCATGGTGAATTAGCAAGATCTCCCATAAATTGCACTTCGGAGTGCTCAGTATACACCTAATCGCCTTAATTCTTCGATAATCGGCAGCGGCAAAAGACAGATGTCTGACTAGGCCATTTGGCAGTTGACTTTCTATTTGATGCTGTTCAATCTGAAAGCTACCAAGGCAACCTTTCGCTTGACAAAAACATTGTCCCAACTAATAAGCACTACTCTCGCTGCGTACCTGTTCACGTCGGCTTCCATTTCCGTCATGGGGCAACAAGGTACGAAGAACGGAGAGTGGCAGTCCTATGGCGGACCCTGGAATTCCCGTCCTAATGGAACCACCCTCGTGCGATTAGTAGGTCGATGGTATGTAGCCTGATCCCTGGAAGTAGGTATATCACAAGCATGATTAAAACTTTCAAATCCATTGACAAGGGTAGTCTTCGCCAGTATAATCCCCTTGTTTTGAAAACACGGCTCCCGCCAAGCGGGTCTTTGCCGGAAAGCGCAGCCGCTGGGTGTAAGCGTTGTTGCAGGGGAATCGCTTGAGAGTCAATGTATGGGGAGGCATTGATGGTGTATTCACTTAGATCGTACTTACGAGCGTACACGGGCATCAGTTTCAAAGCTCTTTGTGGCACCATGCTGTTGGCAATGGGGCTTCCACTCGCAGTACAGGCCCAAAACATCACAGGTACGATTCTGGGCACGGTGAAAGACCCGTCCGGGTCGGTGTTGGCGGGGGCAAATGTGGTCCTGACCAATACCGGGACCGGCGTTACGCGGTCGATCAAAACCGATAACAACGGCGACTTCCTTTTTTCGGCAGTCGACGTGGGTTCCTACGCGCTGAGTGTCGACGCAGCCAGTTTTCAGAAACAAGAGTTTTCGGAATTTCAAATATTAGCCCGCGAAACCAGGCGTTTGGATGCGACTCTTCAAGTGGCCACGCAAGCTCAATCGGTCAGGGTGGAGTCCGAACTGCCTACCGTTCAGACCGATACTTCCAATATCGCCGAGACCAAAACGGGGAGGGAACTGGTAGATTTACCAGTTGCGATCGCGACGAGAGGCGCCGGCTCGACAAGCCCGATCTCGACGCTTACCACTCAACCGGGCGTGCAGACGGATCAAAACGGCCGTATTTCTGTGGCGGGCGGAAATACCTCGCAGCTCTCTGTGACGATCGATGGGATCAGCACAATGGGGCCGAAAGCTTCCGAGCAGCTCCCATCCGGTACCGATCCAGGCATCACGGAACTCTTTCCCTCTTTTTATGCTATCGAGGAAATTCGCGTCAGTGAGGTGATCGGTCCCGCTGAGTTCAGCGGTGTGTCGGACATAACGACCATCACTAAGAGTGGTACCAATTCCTATCACGGCGGCGCGTTCGAAAACCTCCAAAACAGCTACATGAACGCCGCCAATACATTTACTCATACGACACCCACCCTCAAGATGAATGACTTCGGAATTTACCTCGGCGGTCCTCTTTCAGTGCCTAAGGTATACAACGGCCATAACAAGACCTTCTTCTTCGGCGCCTTTGAAGCGCTACGCAGGCCGAACCAGACGATCCAAATTCAGAGTGTTCCGTCTCTGGCAATGAGATCCGGGGATTTGACTGCGCTGGGAGGCCCCGTGGTCCCTCAGAGTCAGATTTCGCCTCTCTCTCAGAAGATGCTGCAATACCTGTTCCCTCTTCCGAACTTCGGCCCTCCCGGTGCGACGTCCAACAACTTCGCCGCGGTCTTCCAAACACCCATTAAGACCGCTCAGGACGATTTACGCATCGACCAGCAGATCAGCTCCAGACAATCTGTGAATTTCCATGTCACGTATAAGAACCGCCGTGTCGAAGCTCCGTCCAATGGATCAGCCTCGCTTGGTTCATTTTCTGAACCAGAAATCGATTATGCTCTAATGGGCGGCTACACCTTCATTATTTCGCCCACGGTGATTAACACGTTTAAAGGCGGCGTCACTGGAAATCATTACTCAAATAGCTTTGGTGTTACCGCAGCTGGAATCGCGAGTGAACTCGGTTTGGGGCCCGGCTTCTCGATCCCTGCCGGAGATGCGGTGCCGGGAGTCTTCATTTCAGGCTACCAGAGTACGTCCAGTGGCACTTTTGGAACATACTCGGCGGACGGCTCAAATCGTACCATTCAGCTTCTAGACACCGTCACTTGGACAAGGGGCAAACATACGCTCAAATTCGGGGGGGACTTCCGCTATCTGAATGGGTTATATGAAAATTCATACGCAGCTTATCGCCTCGGCGCATATAACTTCAACGGCTCTGTCATGAGTTCGCTTCTCTCCGGCGGCGTGACAACGAAGTATGAGCCATTCCAATCGTTTCTGCTCGGCTATCCGGACTCGACCGAAATTGCCACAATACTTCAACCCAATAACGAGTTCTGGGCGCCCACCTACGCCTTCTTTGGCCAAGATGACTGGAAAGTCTCCTCAAATCTCACGATTAATTACGGCTTGCGCTGGGAGTACCATCCCATGATGAAGGATCACCTCAACAATATAACGAACTTCCTGCCTGACTACGTGTCAATCGTCAACGGCCAGGAGGTGCGCGGGGCCGTACTAATTCCGAATCAAACAGCATTTAACATCGTTAATCCAGCTTTTGTCCGGTCTATAGTTCCAACTCCTATATTTTCGGCCAATCAGCTCGGCCTTCCCGAGGCCATGCGTTATTCACAGTTGACGGACTTCTCGCCACGCATCGGTTTCGCGTGGAGGCCATTTAATAACAACCGGACCGTTGTCCGTGGCGGCTACGGCCGATTCATCGAAGGGCTGATGGGAGCCCTGGCCGACGATGGTGGAACGGTGGCTACAACAGATCTGGGATTCTTCAGTAACTCAATCGCGGGCGCAAAACCGACATATACATTCCCGTATCCCTTCCCTTCCGATATCGCTCAACCGGGCACCCAAAGTTTTGCACTCGGTTTCCCGCTGCACTTCAAAGATCCTACGATACACGAATGGGATCTCACTGTGGAGCACGACTTAGGCAAGGGTGTGGGAATACGGCTCTCTTACGACGGCAATCATAGCTCAGATCTTGGCAATTCTTATAACATCGACGAATTGCCTCCGAACAAGATAGGTTTCGCTGCTGCCAGTGCATTCGCCCCTTTTCCGTTGTGGTCGTCAGTCGCTTTTCGCGGCGATTTCGGGACTTCGAACTACAACGCCGGCACTGTTTCTGTCCACAAAAGCTTTTCAGGAGGTCTTCAGTTTGAGGCGAGTTATACTCTGGCACGAAACCTCGCAGACAGCGCCGGATACAATCCCACGGGCGGGTCATCCGAGATGGGGGGGCATATTTCGGATCAGTTCCACCCTGGAATAGACTATGGCAACACGAACTTACCCCATCGCCATCGTTTCATCGGGACATTCCTGTACGAATTGCCAGTGGGCAAAGGTAAGCCTTTCATCCCAAATGCCAATCGTGTGGTGGATCGGATTATCGGCGGATGGGAGCTTGCAGGTGTACTTACTTTCCAGACCGGTCCTTTCATGTCGATTCGGTCTCCAAATGATCCGTCCGGTACTGGTTTTAACGTGCTGACAGGCGATGGGCGGGCAGACACAGTACCCGGTATTTCACCATATGCAAATCAGTCGCTTCACCAGTGGATCAACCAGGCTGCGTTTACAACTCCGCCCAATAATATCGGACGCTTCGGCGATTCTCAGGTTGGCTCGGTGGTTGGTCCGGGAGAGCAGGTGGTTTCTCTCTCATTGTTCAAAGGTATCTCGCTCAGGGAGAGCTTACGTATCCAGATCGGCATCGCGGTTGCGAACGCTTTTAACCATCCGAATTACGCCGTGCCGGGCAATCTCGATTTAGGTTCGGTGGGGTCAGGCTTCGGCCAAATCAGCAATTTGCAATCGGCCGAAGGCGCCGGACCACGCTCGGTGCAACTTACAGCGCGTATCACGTTCTAGATTTCGTAAAACGGGCGTAAAACTGACATGAACGCGATGGCGCACCCGGGAGCGGCATGAGGAAAGTACGCTATCTCTGCATTTGTCTGGCCTTCTCTTTGCCCTGGACCATAGCGCTTTATGGACAGTCTGGAGCGAAGAGCGGAGAGTGGCGTACTTACGGCGGCGACTTGGGCAATACGCACTACTCTCCTCTCGACCAGATCAATACCGCTAATTTCGGCAATCTTCGCGTGGCGTGGAGATTCAAGACCGAGAATCTAGGCGCGCTCCCGGAATACAACTTTGAAGGAACGCCGCTGGTGGCGAACGGCGTGATGTACGCCACCGCGGGCACTCGCCGGAGCGTGGTCGCACTCGATGCGGCCACCGGTGAGTTGCTGTGGGTTCATGGCGAGCGCGAGGGCGCGCGCGCCGCTGCTTCGCCGCGCCGACTCTCGGGCCGCGGGTTCGCCTATTGGACCGATGGCCGCGAAGAGCGCATCTTATATGTCACCATCGGCTACCGCCTAGTGGAACTGGACGCCAAAACCGGCAATCGGATCCCGAGCTTTGGCAACAGTGGGATCGTCGATCTGAAGCTCGATGACGATCAGGAAATGGATCTGACCACCGGCGAGATCGGGCTGCACGCCGCGCCGGTTGTGGCCGGCGATGTGGTAATCGTGGGAGCAGCGCACAAGCCGGGCGCCGCGCCAAAGACTATGCGGAACGTCAGGGGCTACGTACGCGCCTTCGATGTCCGCACCGGCAAGCGCCTTTGGATCTTTCACACCATTCCGCGCCCGAGCGAATTCGGCTACGACACCTGGGAGAAAGATTCCGCGTCCATTACGGGGAACACTGGCGTGTGGGGACAGATCAGCGTGGACGAGGGGTTGAGTATGGCCTACATTCCCGTGGAATTGCCCACCGGCGATTTTTATGGCGGCCATCGGCCCGGCAACGGCCTATTTGGTGAAACGCTGCTGGCCGTGGATCTGAAAACCGGGCAGCGCAAGTGGCATTATCAACTGGTGCATCACGGCATCTGGGACATGGATATTCCGTGCGCCCCGATGCTGGTTGACATCACCGTCAACGGGCAGACCGTCAAAGCGGTGGCGCAGCCGAGCAAACAAGCTTTCCTCTACGTCTTCGATCGCGTAACCGGCAAACCGATCTGGCCCATCGAAGAGCGGCACGTCGAAAAATCTACGGTACCAGGCGAGAAGACCAGCCCTACACAGCCGTTTCCGACGAAACCTCCGGCGTACGATCTACAAGGGTTCTCACTCGACGACCTGATCGATTTCACGCCACAGCTCCGGGCGGAGGCCGAGCAGATTGTTTCGAAATATCATCTCGGACCCGTTTATACGCCCGGCGTTTTAAGCACGCCGGGAGGTCCATACGGTACGCTCGCCATGGGTACGGCCGGCGGCGGCACCAACTGGCCGGGCGGTTCTTACGATCCAGAAACGCACATCGCCTATCTGCCGTCGCAGCGCGAGGTCTGGAACATAGGGCTGGTCCCCGGCGATCCGAAGCGCACCGACATGGCTTACATGTCGGGAAGTGTGTCGCACAATCGCGACGAAACCGAATTCGGCATCGGATTCACGATACAAGGGCTGCCGGTCGAAAAACCCCCGTACGGAAGCATTAGTGCCATCGATCTGAACAAGGGAGAAATCCTGTGGCAGATCGCGCACGGCGAGACGCCCGATAACATTCGCAACAGCGTGGCTCTCAAAGGCCTGAAAATCCCGCGCACCGGGCGTCCCGGAAACTTCGGAATTCTTGTGACCAAAACGCTGCTCATCGCCGGCGACCAAAGCTTGCCCCATCAGGAGAGCCACATGCTGCGTGCCTATGACAAAGCCACGGGCAGGGAAGTGGGCGCGGTTCCGATGCCCGCCGGACAGACCGGCACGCCTATGACCTACTTGCTGAACGGCAAACAGTATATTGTCCTTGCGGTCGGCGGCTTGAATTTTCCGGCGGAGTTGGTGGCGTTCGACCTCGCAGAGTAGGCATAATTGTCCGGAGTCTCGAAAAATATGCGTAGCTTCCCCGTTTTGGCTTTGGTGGCCCTATGCCTTCCGCCGTTGTTGGCGCAGCACGGTTACACCCCCGGCGACGTGCAGGACGGCGAGGGGCTGTTCATCGAAAACTGCGCGATATGCCATGGCCCGGAAGGCGACGCGGTGCCTGGTGTGGAGCTGGCGCGCGGCGAGTTCAAGCACGCATCGTCGGACGAAGAGCTGAGCCAGATTATCAAGAACGGCATCCCCGGAACAGCCATGCCCCCCGGCAACTTTCGCGGACATCAGTTGACGGCGCTGATCGCCTACTTACGCTCCATGTCCGCCGCGCCGCCGGAAACCGTTGTGCTAGGCAACGCCGCCCGTGGAAAAGCCATTTTCGAAGGCAAAGGACAATGCCTCAATTGCCATCGCGTAAACGCAAACGGCTCGTATGTCGGACCCGAACTCAGCGACATTGGCGTGGCTCGCCGTCCTGCTCAACTGGAACGCTCGATTCTGGAGCCGGATGCGGAAATCCTTCCCGAAAACCGGTCGTTCCGCGTGGTCACCCAAAATGGAACGGAAGTAACAGGAAGGCTCTTCAACCTCGATACGTTTACCGTGCAAATGATGGATTCCAGAGAACAGCTCCGCTCCTTTGTAAAGAACGACCTGAAAGAATTCGGTTTCGTCAACAAGTCCCCAATGCCATCTTATCGAGGCAAGTTGAGCGGTGAGGAAGTGGCTGACGTTGTGGCCTATCTCGTTACGCTCAAAGGAGGCAACAGACAGTGAAGCGGGCCATCCTTTTATCTTTATGGGCCAGTTCGCTATTCGCACAAGTTACCTTCGAACGAATTCTCGGAGCGGATAAGGAGCCGCAGAACTGGCTGACGTATTCCGGAACTACTTTTAGCGGGCGCTATAGCCTTCTCAGTCAGATCACCCCGAAAAACGTCAAAGATCTCGAACTCCAGTGGATTTATCAGGCTTCGTCTCTTGAGAAATTCGAAGCAACATCGCTCGTGGTGGACGGAATTTTGTACACGGTCCAGCCCCCCAACGATATTGTCGCCTTGGATGCCGCGACCGGCAGGACCTTTTGGACTTATACCTACAAGCCTTCACCGGATGCCCGGCCCTGCTGCGGCCATATTAATCGTGGCCTGGCGATACTGGGAAACGTGCTGTTCATGGGAACCATTGATGCTCACTTGATCGCCGTGGATGCCAAGAACGGCCATCTTCTTTGGGATACGACCGTGGCCAAAGCGGAATCCGGTTATGCGTTGACCCACGCCCCGCTGGTAGTAAAGGATAAAGTGATCGTAGGAACCGCCGGCGGTGAGTTCGGAATCCGCGGGTTCCTGGCAGCTTACGATGTGCGCACTGGAAAAGAGATTTGGCGATTCTACACGGTGCCCGGACCCGGCGAGTTTGGGCACGAAACCTGGGGAGGCGACTCCTGGAAGACCGGAGGAGCTTCCGTCTGGGTGACGGGATCTTATGACCCGGAACTCAATCTCACCTATTGGGGAACAGGTAATCCCGGACCGGACTGGAATGGCGATCCGCGCCCCGGGGATAACCTCTACAGTGATTCGGTCGTCGCGCTGGATGCCGACACCGGAAAATTGAAGTGGTATTACCAATTCTCCCCTCACGACGAGTTCGATCATGATTCCGTACAAGTGCCAGTGCTGGCGGATCTGGAATGGCCGGATAGAACCGGCCAGAGGAAGGTGCGGAAGCTGATGCTGTGGGCCAACCGAAACGGCATCTTCTATGTGCTTGACCGGGCGACTGGCCAATTCCTGTCGGGGAAACCCTTCGTCGAGGTGAACTGGATGAACGGGTTCGATGAAAAGGGCAGGCCGATTCGAGTTGCTGGAAAGATCCCGACGGTCGAAGGAACTACTATCTATCCTGGCAGCGAAGGTGCCACAAACTGGTACTCGCCTTCATTCAGCCCGCGCACAGGTCTTTTCTACGTTTCAACGTGGGCGGCCTACGCGTCGACTTTTTTTCGGATACCTGTCACATATACGGAGGGCCGGGTTTATGCCGGGGGATGGCCCAAGTCGTATGTGCCGGACGGACGAGCTGCCGAGAATCTGCGCGAGGAAAATGAAGGTTTCGGAGCAGTGCGTGCGATCGATCCGCTCACAGGACAGAGACGCTGGGAGTTCAAAATGAACGACGTAACTGATGCCGGGATTCTCGCTACCGCTTCGGATCTGCTGTTTAGCGGGGGACGCGAAGGGTATTTCTATGCGTTGGACGCCCGGAATGGTGCGCTGTTGTGGAAGGCAACTCTGGGCGGTGTCATCGCATCGGGCCCTATGACATATTCGGTCGACGGCAGGCAATATGTATCAGTGGCGGCCGGCCATTCGCTATTTTCTTTCGCATTGAAGAGATAGCCGATGACCCGCCCCGACGTATGTACGAATCGGAGCGTAATAACGGGTTCGCAATGGAGGCTCGTACGATAATCTGCGAGCGCATCATCCGGGCCCAACTCGCAATCGGCCAGACTATTTCGCGCCGCAAATTAGCCGCGGAATTGGTGAGAGGTGGTCATGATGGCACTAAGAATTTTGGCTGGATGGTTTGTCCTGACCGGAGCCCTTGTCCCACTGACCTCAGGTCAAGAACAGTCGATTCAGGCTGCGAGATTGATCGAACAGCACTGCATGGTTTGTCACGGGAGCCCCGCGCCTGACTCGCGAATTCCCAACCGGGATGCGCTCCGGCAGTTAACACCCGAGAGAGTACTGGAAGCGCTAACGACGGGAGCAATGGCCGCACAGGCGAAGGAAGCCGGGTTGACGGACAACCAAAAACGGTTCGTGGCCGAGTACATGACATCTCGTGCGATCGGACCCCCTGGTGCTCGCCAAGCCTCCATGACTCTGCGATGCTATAGCACACCCCCGCTGGGTAACCCTGCTGTTGGACCATCCTGGAACGGCTGGAGTCCCGATGATGGCAACGCGCGCTTTCAAGCGCCTTCAGCCGCCGGACTCACGGCCGGCCAGGTGCCACATCTGAAGCTCAAATGGGCGTTCGGCGCTCCAGGCGCCACGTCGATGTACAGTCAGCCCACCGTCGTTGCGGGGCGCGTCTTTTTCGGCAGCGACGCCGGGTTTGTTTACTCACTCAATGCCGATACGGGCTGCGTGTATTGGTCTTTCGAGGCTAAAGCGGGTGTGCGAACGGCGCCTGTCATCGCGCCCGTGAAAGATATACCGGGTGTTAGGTATGCCGTATATTTCGGAGATCTGAAATCGAATGTTTACGCCGCTGATGCCGATACCGGTAAGCTGATCTGGACGACGCAAGTGGAGAGCCACCCGTTATCTCGGATCACGGGGGGAGTACGCCTTCAAGGCAATCGGCTCTTCGTGCCGGTAGCTTCCTGGGAAGAGTCCTCAGGTTACAACATTACGTATGAGTGTTGCACGTTTCGGGGGAGTGTCGTCGCACTGGAGGCTAGCACTGGCCATCAGCTCTGGAAGAGCTACACGATTTCTGAGGCACCCAGGCCCGTGCGGAGGAATTCGATCGGGACGCAACTCTGGGGACCAGCGGGCGGTGGGGTTTGGAACGCCCCGACTATCGACGTCCAACGTCATGCGATTTACGTCGGCGTCGGGAATGCATATACTGCGCCGGCCGCGGACACAACGGACGGAATCATCGCCTTCGACATGGATACCGGGAAACAACTCTGGCACCGTCAATTCGTCACCAACGACGCTTGGGTCGAAAACTGCCGCCCCAAAGACAAGAATCGGACGGAGAATTGCCCGGACATCAAACAACAGAACGTTTCTTATAACGATGTGGACATGGGCGCATCACCGATTCTGCGTACGCTGCCGAACGGACGAAGCCTTTTGATCCTTGCCGGAGAGTCTGGCGGAGTGGTTGCCTTGGATCCGGACCAAAAGGGAGCAGTCGTTTGGCAAACACACCTCGGAGAGCCAGTTGCCGAGGGAGGACAACCCGGCATCGGGTTCGGTGCGGCTGCGGACGATCACGCCGTTTATCTTCCGTTGGAACGCCGCGTCGGTGGAGTAACAGCGGTCAGTTTGGCTACTGGCGAGCGCTTATGGTTCAGCCCCGGCCAAAAACCCACCTGTCCTGCGAACACCGCATGCAGCGGTGCACAACACGCGGCGGCCACGGTTATTCCCGGCGTCGTTTTTTCAGGCGCGGCGGACGGTATCTTGCGCGGCTATTCGACGGTCGACGGCGAGGTTATTTGGGAATTCAACACAGCGCGGACGTTCAATACGATCAATGAGATTCCTGCTAATGGCGGGACGCTCAGGGGCCCTGGGGCGACCATCGTGGGTGGTGTACTTTTTGTTGGATCGGGGTACGGACTCGCCGGTCAACCCGGCAACGTCTTGCTGGCCTTCGAGGTCGGACGATGATACACGAATCGCATCAGAGGGGGCTGCACTGCAAGAACTGACGTGAGACGACGAGATTTTTACAGATCGCCGGCGTTACGGCCACGGCCGGCCTAGCCTATGGATGCGCAGCCCGAAGTAACACGGCGGCGGTCCCACCCCTGTCGCGGGTGCCCGGTGCGCCGGCCGTGGCCTATCCGGCGCGCCCGTCCCTCAGCCTGCCTGTACCTCGCATCTCGTGGGAGCGCGTGATCCGAACCACGGTGGGCCTTCGCCCCCATCGCGATTCCGGTTTCGTCTTGAAAGCGGAGAGACTTGACGATAAGACAGTCATCCACGATTACGGATTCGGCGGTGCTGGAATGTCGCTGGCGGGGGGTTGCGGCGCAATGGCAGCAGACATGGCGTTGGAGCGCAACACGCGTAAAGCGGCCGTTTTGGGCTGTGGGTCCCCAGGTCTAACCGCCGCACGGCAACTGCAACGTCGCGGCTTCGAGGTGACAATCTATGCGATGAGCGTGCCTCCCGACACCACTTCGAACAAGTCCTATGCTGGCTTTACGCCTACCACCGCGTTGGTTGCCAACGAGCGGCGCACTCCGGCTTGGGACGACCAATTCCGCCAAGCCGCTGACCTCTCCTACCGTCAATTGCAACTGCTGGCCGGCGCTCCCAACTGGGGCGTTTATTGGGCGGCGGCGCCTGGCAGCCGCGAAGATGATTTACTGCCCGAGTACATGCGGCCCGAGCGCGATCGTGAAGTGCTGGGCCCTGGAGAACACCCGTTCCCGACCAAGTACGCCGTTCGCACTTCGTCGTTGGCCATCGACCCTCCATCTATTTAGATAAGCTCGTAGCCGATTTCATCCTCTTCGGGGGGAAAATCGTAATCCGCAAGTTCGACACGCCGCGCGACATAATGTCTCTGCCGGAACTGATCGTCATGAACTGCACGGGTTTAGGGTCGAAAACGTTGTTCAACGACGAGGAACTCGTGCCGATTAAGGGCCAGCTCACATTCTGTATCCCCCAGCGCGAATTGAAATACCGCGCTTTTGGCCGCCTCCGAACCAGCACGGTGGCAGCAAGCATCAGCCCACGCAGTGATGGCATAGCGGTTGGCGATATGATGGAGCGAGGCAACTGGTCGATCGATCCCAACCCGGAAGTGCAGCAGCAAAACATGGACGCGGCGATCCAATTCTTTGCGGCCATGCGGGCTTCATCCGGGCGCGTGTAGACTCCACAAAGGCTGTAGTTCGTCAGGCAAGCGTCCGAGTTCCGATCTCGCCCGTCGAAGTTCAGGTGCTCGATCCGTTCCAGAGTCCGCAGGCTCAGCGGCGGCAGCGGCAATTGATTCGTTGCTTCCGGGTGTTGTTGCTTCCCAGCTCCCCGGTTGCCCATTTTCCTGCACGCATGATAGTCTTATGCTCGTTTGAACTCCGCGATCGCTAATCTGTTTTTGGAGTGGGAAGAGAATATGAAGAGCCTTTGGCTGACCGGGTTGTGCACGATTTTGATTTTGCTTCTACCAAGCCTCGCGGGAGCGCAGAGCGCCGGGCTTCAACAGGGCGTCAAGCTCGGTAAGGTTTACGTCACGGGCGAAAACCCAGGCATTCGCTTGCTCGATAAAGAGGGGGGCAAAGCTATTACTGCCGTCAGCTACTGGCGTATTATCTGGAGCCCGGCCGGGGCGGGACACGTTTGCTTCGTCACAACGGGTGACGGAAAGTCACCTGGGGACCTGCGCGTTGCGTTTGTCGATAACCGGAAGCTGCACGACTTTCTTACCCAGCAAATAATGGGGAATTTCGACACCTCGTATTCGGAGCGCCCTTTTACGCTCGTGCAAGCGACGTTCAGCGACCCCGGGCAAGGGACGTTCAGCGATGCGGGGGATACCATGACGGAGCGACGAGTAACCTTCAAGTCGGACAAGTACACCGTGGCATTGGTCTGGCGCGATTTCTACGAGCCTTTTCAGGTGGACACGCCGGTTGGCGGCGGGCGGAACCCATTCGGTATCACGTCTCTTTTTATCCCGGCGAAGAGCGCAGACGTGATCATTAACGGCAAGAAGGCCGCTGGCAACGTTTACCCGCAAAAACGTGGGCCGGTGCAGAGTAGCAGCGCATTTCTGGCTTTTTCCGAGAGTTGGGTGAAGTAATCGTAAGAAGCGAATGAGTTGAGACACGTCTGTTCGAACCGTTCTAAATGTGAGGCCACTCGCGCTTGGATCGCATATTTTGAGCAACCTTTCGCTGCCGCGTCGAATTCCGAAGAGATGGAACGCTGTTTGTAGCCAAAACCTAAATTTGTCCTAAAATCGGGAGCTTGCGCAGATATGTAGCAGCCCAGCCGATTCCACGTCCGCCATGCTAAAAGATACCTTCGTGCTCGTCGAATCGGTCCTCTCCTGCCTTGCCGCACTCGCTACCACGGCAGGGCGGGTTGCACCATCGCCACCTGGCGCGAAGCGGCATAACCAACCGACTGGTGCGCTACCTGCGGAAACGACGAACGGCTTTTATGGGGAATCTTTTTGCAGAGGCCTTCATAGCTGCGCTGCTGCCACGTCTCTACCGACACCTCCAATTCCCTAACCGGAATCTGGGGCTCCCGACGCGCGCCCGGAGTGAATCAATATCCCGACCGGTGTTACTGTAACGGCTCTGGCATGCAGGTCTGGTTCTGACTATACATAGCCGGTCGGGGTTGTTCGAGAGTTGGTCCACAAAAGAGATGTTGGTGGAATGCTCGCGCGAACTTGGATGCGAGAGCACACAACCCGGCTGGATACAAGGATTTACACAGCTGACCGTAGCGGGAATTCAAGCCGCGCGGGTCGCCTCGAAACTGGCCGACACCGGTGGTGTCGTAGCGATTGCGGGACGCAGTATCGGCATACGCGGCCTGATTGGTTCAGTGCACGGCGAAGGGATACGAAGCTCCGTTAGAACCGAGCACACCGTCGCACAACCATTTTGTTGAGCCTGTTTGTTGAGCCTGCGCTCCTGCCGAGAATCCGGTTCGCCGCTCCCGGACCGAAACAGGCCGACCGCGCGGGTTGAATTCCCTCGCAGCTGTTGGACGGCTCCGCTAGCGAGCCTGGGCGAACTAGGAAAGGGAACGGATTCTAACGCGGCTTTCGGAGCGTGTCGTGTAACGCCTTTGCGGCGCACTCGAAAATGAGCCGGTGCGCTGCGCAGATATGAGGGATTAATAATCGTTGGCAACGATAGGCTCTTGTGACCGCTTGTGACGATTCGCAATCCGCAGGCGAATGGCGATTAAACCCGCAAGAATAGCCGTACCACCAGTAAACGCCACACCCTTAAGACTTTCGCTTCGAGGGGAGCGGGTTACGCCAACGCAGGCCAGCAAATTGATTGAAATCGTGGTCGGTCGAGCAGACTTCCGCCCCATTTTCGATCGCGATTGCGGCGAGATGGGCATCCGATGTGAGATTGCCACCGGTCCCAGTGTTGGTCAAAAGATCGAACAGCAACT
>DATBID010000599.1:0-4032 GCA_036557125.1 Bryobacteraceae bacterium
CCTGTTGGTGGATACCGAATTCGATCCGGGCAAAAAACGCGATATCTGCCCGGGCCAGCAGGAGACCTTGAAAGTGATTGGCGCCCTGGATCTGAAGAGTTCCCCTGTGCAGAAAATGATTCATACGCTGGTAGCGGACCATGTGGCGGTGACATCGACTTTGGCGGTATTCGAGGCGTTCATTCCGGGCCGGCCGCCGCTGGAACAACGCATGTTGGATGCGATGTCTCCACAGGCGGCCGAAAGCTATCTGGCGGCGAAGGAGCGGTCGACGGGGACTCGCGCGACACAGGCTGCAGGCTGGCTCAAGAAGGAGATGGAATTCGAACGGGAGTTCGCAGCCGACGGCGGCCTGTTGCTGGCGGGTTGCGATCCGACAGGCAACGGCGGCGCTTTACCCGGTTTCGGCGATCAGCGAAACCTGGAACTGCTGGTGGAGGCCGGTTTCAAGCCGGAAGAGGCGATCCGCATTTACACGTACAATGGCGCGCTTTATGAAAATGAAGCCGACCGGCTGGGCACAATTGCAGCGGGAAAGGCGGCGGATCTGGTAGTGGTAGCGGGAGACCCGGCAGCGCGCATCGCCGATGTTGAAAAAGTGAAATACGTATTCAAGGATGGCGTGGCATACGATCCCGCAAAGCTGGTGGAATCCGTCAACGGCGCCATGGGTATTCATTAGGATCATCAATATGGCCAAGCTGAGCCAATCACTCTTTCTTATCTCTTCTCTGTTTATTACTCAGGCTCTTGTTCGAGCGGAGGACGCGCGGATCGATCAGGTATTGAATCAAATCGAGCAGGTTCACGCCTTCTCCAGCGTCACGATTTCGCCGGATGGAAAATGGATTACCTGGGTTCAGCCCACATCGCGCGACAGCGACGGTTCAGAGATCTTCCTGCTCAACTGGAGTGATGCCGCTGCAAAGCCGATACGAGTAACTGCCGGCAGCGGAACGGAATCTACCCGGGAGCATGGAGTGGCGTGGGCGCCGGATAGCAGCCGGCTCGTCTTCTTTTCGAACGCGAATTCTTCCCAAGACCAGGTGTTTGTTTTTCCCGTCAACGGCGGGAACGCTCGCGCGCTAACAGATCTCAAAGGGTACGTTAAGGATATACGCTGGTCGCCGGACGGAAAGGAAATTGCCTTTCTGTATGCCGAGCAAGGCGGAGGCGGTGGCCCTCTGGAAGCCGAGCCGGCGGCCGTAGGCGTGATTGGCGGGAGCATTCATAACCAGCGCTTGACGATTGTGAGCGCAGCGGCCGGGGATACTCAAAGCGATATCGGGCAGGTCTCGCCTGCCGACCTGAATATCTACGAATACGATTGGTCTCCGGACGGCAAGCAGTTCGCGGTAACCGCTGCACCGGGACCGGCAGACAACAACTGGTGGATCGCCAAACTGTACACAGTGGACCGCGCATCCGGGCAGATGAAGATGCTGTATCAGCCTCCGGCCGAACAACAGATCGCAGTGCCGCGCTGGTCTCCGGACGGCAGGCAGATCGCTTTCATCGGCGGATTGATGAGTGATGAAGGGTTCAATGGCGGCGATATTTTGGCTCTTCCCGGCACAGGAGGAGCCGTCAGAAATCTCACACCGGGAATTCACGGTACGCCGAGCGGCTTCACATGGCAGGGAAACGGGAAATTGCTCTTTACGGAAGCTCTCGAGGGCGGCGGAGCCATAGCCAGCCTGGACATCCCCACCGGCCAGACTGAAACATTGTGGAAAGGTGCTCAGACGCTTCACCAGGACGGCAATTATCCGAATTTCTCGCTGGCGAAAGATGGGCGGACCAGCGTCGCAATCCGCAGCACCTGGGAGCAGCCGCCGGAGATTTTTGCGGGTCCGATTGGCGAATGGAAGCAGCTAACGCATGAGAATGCCGATCAGCAACCGCATTGGGGAAAGGCGGAAAGCGTGGTCTGGAACAGCGGGAAGTTCAAAGTGCAAGGCTGGCTGCTCTATCCCGAGAACTACAACGCTCAAAAGCGCTATCCCATGGTGGTTGAGATCCACGGTGGCCCGGCCAGTCTCAGGTCGGCCTCCTGGCCCAACGCGCACTTCGATATGTCGGTTATGGCAGCGCTGGGGTATTTCGTGTTTTTTCCAAACCCGCGAGGAAGCTACGGCGAAGGAGAGGCGTTCACAAGGGCCAATGTGAAAGACTTTGGCGGCGGCGACCTGCGCGACATTCTGGCGGGCGTGGATGCCGTGCTCAAGAAGGTTCCGGTCGATGCAAACCGCCTGGGTGTCACCGGATGGAGTTACGGCGGATACATGACGATGTGGACGGTCACTCAAACCAACCGTTTCCGCGCGGCCGTAGCGGGCGCCGGCATTGCGAACTGGCTCAGCTACTACGGCGAGAACTCGATCGACCAATGGATGATTCCCTATTTCGGCGCCTCGGTGTATAGCGATCCGGCGGTCTATGCCAAGAGCTCGCCTATCAACCACATCAAACAGGTGAAGACGCCGACGCTGGTGGTGGTTGGAGAGCGGGACGGCGAATGCCCGGCGCCGCAATCCTTCGAGTTCTGGCACGCGCTGAAGACCCTGGGCGTTCCCACTGAGCTGGTGGTCTACGCCGGCGAAGGGCATGCATTCCGCAAACCTGCAGACCGGAGAGATGTACTGAGACGAACCCTTGCATGGTTCGATCGTTATCTCGCGGCTCCTTGAAGCTCGGGCTACTCCCCCATCAGCAGCAACACCACGCGCCGGTGATGCGGCCGCGAGCGGTGCTCAAAACAATACAGTCCTTGCCAGGTGCCCAGAGCCATGTGCCCGGAAATCACCGGAATCGTCAAGCTGGTGTGCGTGAGCGCGGAGCGGATATGCGAAGTCATATCGTCCCGACCTTCGGTGGTGTGCCGGAAGCCTTCGCCGTCTTCGGGGACCAGCCGCTCAAAGAAATCGCGAAGGTCGAGCGTGACGTCGGGATCGGCATTCTCCTGAATCACTAACGAGCAGGACGTGTGTTGAATGAAGACGGTCAGCACGCCGTTCGCGATTCCTTGTTTCGCCAGCCAGTCCTGTACCTGCCGCGTGAACGGATACAGCCCTTTGCCGCGGGTCGGGATTGTAAGAGTCGTATTGCGGACCATGAATCAGTTTGGCGTACTACTCCGCATTTCTCACACTCTTTAAACACCCATGCGTCCCGAAGAGTCGGGACGCGGCAGACTGAGAGTCTACGCCACCTCGGGATTTAGACAATCTGCGAAGAGATGAGGTGGCGCGAACACTCGTGTTTGCCGCGCCGAGAATCGTCTCGGCGCTTGGTTTGTGCGAAATGCAGGCTACTCCGCATTGCACCACTCGGTTCGGGCGATATATACTCCAGTTGGCACCGTAGCTCTCAGCCCAGGAGGCGAGATGTCACCCACTTTGAATTCGCATCAGAAAGCCGAACTCATTCGCCGCGGCTTCACGCGCCGGAATTTCGGACGGATCGCAACCGTGCTGGCGGCGGGTGCGGCGCTGCCATTTTATGACGAACGTGCCTTGGCCCAGCTTTCGAAAATCCGGAACATACCGCCGGACGCGGTCAAGATCAACGCCAACGAAAATCCGCTTGGACCGTGTCCTGCCGCAGCCGACGCCATCCACAACGTCATTAAGAACGGCGGCCGTTACTCGTATGAACTAACCGACGAGCTCGCGCAGACGATGGCGGGCATGGAAGGCGTGAAGTTCGATTTTGACCGCGGAGAGAGCTATATCGATATCTATGCGGGCTCCAGCGCGCCGCTTCACCAGGCGGTTTTGGCTTTTTGCTCGAAGGACCGGCCCTTCGTAACCGCCGATCCCGGATACGAAGCAGGAGGGCGCGCGGCCTCTTTCATCGGCGCACAGGCAGTGAACGTCCCGCTGAAAAAAGGAACCTGGGACCACGATGTGAAGGCGATGCTCGCTGCCACCCCCAATGCCGGCCTGTATTACATCTGCAATCCCAACAATCCTACGGGTACGCTCACCAGCAGGTCCGATATCGAATACCTGATCGCCAATAAGCCGGCGG
>DATBID010000600.1:0-11400 GCA_036557125.1 Bryobacteraceae bacterium
GCAGCCAGCACCTTTTCCTTGATGCCGCCCACGGGCAGGACTTCGCCCGTAAGAGTGATTTCGCCGGTCATTGCAAGCCGCGGGCGCACACGCCGGTCGGTAAGCATCGAGAGGAGTGCAGTTGCCATAGTAATGCCGGCCGAGGGCCCGTCCTTGGGGATAGCGCCAGCCGGCACGTGGATGTGGATATCACTGTTCTTGAAGAGGTCCGGATCAATATGGTAGATAACGGCATTGGCTCGCACCCAGGTTAGAGCCGCCTGGACGGATTCCTGCATCACCGGGCCGAGCTGTCCGGTCATAATCAGACCCTTGCTGCCTCCAGGCATCCGACCGGCCTCCACGAAGAGGACATCTCCGCCCACGGGCGTCCACGCCAAGCCCACCGCAACTCCCGGGCGCCGTGTGCGGTCCGCGACTTCCGTATCGGGACGGAAGCGCGGCGCGCCCAGGTCCCGCTCCACCAACTCCGGAGTCACTTCAACTGCGCCCGCTCCGCCTTCGGCAATGCGCCGTGCCTGCTTCCGGCAAATCGTGCCGATTTCGCGCTCCAGGCTGCGTACGCCCGCTTCGCGCGTGTAGCGGCGGATCAGGAAGCGCACTGATTCGTCCGTGAAGCGAATCCCGGTTTCCGTAAGTAATCCATTTTCCTCCGTCTGCCGCGGAATCAAGTAACGGAACGCGATAATGACCTTTTCCTGCTCCGTGTATCCTTCGAGCGGAATGATTTCCATGCGGTCGCGCAACGCATCCGGCACGGGATCCAGCACGTTGGCGGTGGTGATGAACAGGACCTTCGAAAGATCGAACGGCACATCCAGATAGTGGTCGCGAAACGTTGAATGCTGCTCTGGGTCCAGGACCTCCAGCAGCGCCGAAGCCGGGTCGCCCCGGAAATCGTGGCCCAGCTTATCTACTTCATCGAGCATAAACACGGGGTCGTTCGTGCCCGTGCGCCGCAAAGCCTGGATGATCTGGCCCGGCAGGGCGCCGATGTAAGTGCGGCGGTGGCCACGAATTTCGGCTTCATCGTGCATGCCGCCCATCGAGATGCGCGCGAATTTGCGGCCCAACGCCCGCGCGATCGATCTGCCAAGCGACGTCTTGCCCACTCCCGGGGGCCCCACGAAGCATAAAATCGGGCCTTTCAGTACTGGCCGAAGTTGCAGCACCGCCAGGTAATCGAGAATCCGCTCTTTCACTTTTTCCAGGTCGTAATGATCCTGGTCGAGGATTTCCGCCGCGTGCTTTACATCCACCTGCGAACCCGAGGAGGTGTTCCACGGCAGAACCGCCATCCATTCCACGTACGTCCGGGTGACGCCGTACTCAGGCGAGGCCGGAGACATGCGGCTCAGCCGGTTGAATTCCCGCATCGCCTCGGTTTTCACTTCCTCCGGCATCCCCGCCGCTTCCAGCTTCTGGCGGAGTTCATCGAGATCCCGCTGGGAATCGTCGCCTTCGCCGAGTTCCTTTTGAATCGCCTTCAACTGCTCCCGAAGGTAGAATTCGCGCTGGCTTTGCGAAAGCTGCCCCTGCACTTGCGATTGAATGCGGCCGCGCAATTCCTGCAGCTCCAGTTCCCTAGTCAGGTGGCGGTGCACGGTGTTGAGCCGCGCTTTGCCGTCCGGCTGCTCCAGCAGTTGTTGGCGCTCGGGCGGGCTTAACGACGGCAATACTCCCGAGACCCAGTCAGCCAGCCGCCCCGGCTCCGTAATCTGTTGCGCCAGCACGACGAGTTCATCGGAAAGGTTGGGCGCGGCATTGACGATCTGCTGGAACAGCGCCAGCACGTTTTGCCGCAGCGCCTCGATTTCGCCCGTCATCTCCGGCTCGATGTCGGCCACGCGCTCGATGCGCGCCTTGAGGAACGGCTCCCGCGCCGTGTATTCGCGCGTCCGAATCCGCGAAACACCCTCGCAAAACAGCAGCAGGTTCTCCTTGGGAACACGCACTACCTTATGCAGCACGCACAGCGTTCCCACCTGGTAAAGATCCTCCGGAGCCGGAGCATCCACGCGCGGATCGAGTTGCGAAATCACCGCCAAGTTGCGGTTTTCACCCAGCGATTGCACCAGCGCCACGGAAGAAGGCCGGCCCACGGTAATCGGAATCATAGACCCCGGAAAAATCACCGTATCCCGCACTGTCAGAATCGGAACTTCTTCCTGCTCCGCCCCTTCTGTGCCCGGCTGTTGCGGAGTCTGTATCTCTTCTTCCTGGACTGGCATGGCTAACCTCAGTGTATCGGCTCTACACTTTGCAGGATCTCCACCGTTAACGAGGTAGTGACGGAAAGGACCGTTCGAGCGCGCACCTTACTTACCCTACCAGGAGCTACTTCACGGCCTCAATGAACGCAATCTCCTTCGCCAGGATGTCGTTGACTACCTCGTTAATCGAAATGCCCCTCCGGTCGGCAATGGCGCAAAAATAGGCGTGGATCTCGTCGGTAAGGATGATGGTTTTGCCGCGATAATGCTTCCAATCCTTGCCGCGAATTGCGTCTCGCGGAATCGCGGCAATCTCCGGGATATCGGAGAAATCAATTTCGCTGTCGGGCCGCGCGGAAAGCTCATTCAATTCCTCAATCTGCTGGGGCGTTAGCTCGCCGATCTCATCACGCGTTTTCCTCGTCATAGATTTTCTCCTCATGCTTTGAAGCGCGGCGCGCAGAAATAATCCGCACCAGATTCTCGTCGCCTTGGTCCGGATAAGTGTGCGATACCACCAGCATCAGCATGGTATTGGGGACTAACGCGATTAGGTGCCAGCGCTCCTCGCCGTCCCGGATACGTTCGAGGAACGTGACGCGGCGTGGATCGTCGAAGGCCCGGCTAGCGGTCTCGAAATCAATGCCATGCTTCCGCAGGTTGCTCCTGCTTTTTCGGTCATCCCACTCAAAACTTCCCATCTACATTATGGAGTAGTACACCGCCGCACCGTCTTACGCCCCCTTGGGATAGCATCCCAGCACCCTTAAATCGTCCGAAAGCTCCCGCAAGTGGTTCAACGCGTTCGCAGCGGGAGGCGAATCCGCGCGGCCCAGAAAATCCAGGTAGAAAAGATACTCCCACGGCTTTCCCCGCATCGGCCGCGATTCGATTTTCGTCAGGCTCAGATCGCGCAGGGCGAACACCGCTAACGCCCGAAACAGCGCTCCCGGAAGATTGCGCGTGCTGAATACCAGCGAAGTTTTCCACTGGCCATCCGGGCTTGCGGCTTTCCCAAGATTCTGCTTCCGCAGCCACTCCGGACGCCTCAGCAGAAAGAAACGCGTGAAATTCTGCCGGTCGTCTTCAATCGATTTCCGCAAAATCCGCGCCCCGTAGATTTCGGCAGCCACGGTCGACGCGATCGCCCCCGCATCCTCGAGTTTTTCCTCCATGATCATCTTCACGCTGCCCGCTGTGTCATAGAACGGCACGCGCTCGATTTGTGGATTTTGCGCGAAAAACCGCAGGCACTGATTGAGCGCCACCTGGTGTGAGAAGACGCGGCGAATGGACGCGAATTTCGTCGCCCTTCCCGCAATTAGATTGTGGACGATGCGCACGCTGGTTTCCGCCACAATCGGCAGCTCGAAATTTTGCAGGTGATCGTAATTCTCGTAGACTGACCCGTGCAGCGTATTTTCTATAGGGATTACCGCCCCAGTCGCACGCCCCCCCTTCAGGCTACGAAACACGTCCTCAAATCGCTCGCACGGAACGAGCTCAATACCATGGCCCAGAAGCTTGCGTGCCGCCTCTTCGCTAAAAGCGCCGCGTTCTCCCTGGAACGCGACTTTTTCCCTTTTCGGGCCCGGACCGCCGCGGCGCCCGGTCATTTAGGCCCTTCCCACCGCCGGGCTTCCGGCGCCGGCAGACCAATCAGGTCCATGACGCGCTCGACGCTGTGATCGACTATATCCATCACTGTCTGAGGATTCGTGTAAAAGCCCGGAACAGGCGGCGCGATGATGGCGCCCATCTCCGCCAAAGTTGTCATATTCCGCAAATGGCCCAGGTGGAAGGGGGATTCCCTGACCATCAGAACCAGCTTCCGCCGTTCCTTAAGAGTTACATCCGCCGCGCGTACTAATAGGTTGGAACTAATCCCGCCCGCGATGGCCGACATAGTATGAATCGAACACGGAGCTACTACCATCGCATCGGTGGGAAACGAGCCGCTCGCCAGCCGGCACGAAACATCTTCTACAGAGTAGTAGCAGTCGGCCATGCGGCGCACTTCAGCCGCGGTCTTTCCCGTCTCCAGGAAGAGCGTCTTTTCACCGGACCTGGTTAAGATCAGATGGATCTGAGCCTCCTGCTCCCGCAGCCGGGCCAGTAGCCGCAACCCGTAAATTGCGCCGCTTGCTCCTGAGATTCCTACAACGATCACCACACTAAATTCCTCCGGGTGCCTCGTGTTCCAGATACGGAACAAAAATCTATATTTCCGCTGGCCGCCTTATAACCAAGGAGATACAATGCGATTGCTGTTTATCGCACTTGCTCCCTGCGGCCAGCCTGCTCCGGATCCGGGGTTCCAATCCATTCGCCAGCGAGGATCATAGCATGGACCGTCCGGGAGAAAAGTTGAGACGAGCCCGCGGGCGGCTGAAGCTTACTTATCGGGATGTCGAGCAAGCCAGCCAGGAGATTGCCGCCCGCCGCGGAAACTCCGATTTTGCAATCTCTCTGAGCCGTCTGGCCGATATCGAAAACGGGGGCAGGACCCCATCCATCTTCCGCCTCTACTCACTATGTTCCATTTACCGTCTTGACCTCCACGATGTATTGGGGTGGTATGGCGTGCCGGTCGATTTGATGATCGCCGAATCGCTGGAGATCAAGCTGGCCGAAACCCACAAATTCGAAGTTACTCCCAACGGGCATCACGCCGTAGCTCCCAATTTCGATTGCCCCATCGATCTCAGTAAGACCACTTACCTCAGCCAGCTCTTCCGCCAATTAGGGAAGGTTCCGCTCAGCTTTCTCGGCGGAACCGACCGCCGTCCCCACCGCTATGGGCTCGTGGGCCTCGAAGACTGGTCCATGTTCCCCATCCTGCGGCCCGGATCTCTGGTGCTCATCGACGATAGTCGCCGCAAGATCGCTCGCGGCGGTTGGCGCAGTGAGTTCGATCGGCCCATCTACTTTCTGGAGCACCGCCAGGGCTTCCTCTGCGGCTGGTGCACTCTGGGCGGTGGAACCCTCTCTGTAGTGCCGCACCCGGCGTCGGAGAAGAGCCCCACGCTTTTTGAATATCCCTCGCAAATCGACGTAATCGGGCAGGTTGTAGGCGTCGCCATGTTGTTCGAAGCAGCCCCCGCGCCGGCCACAGCTAAGTAGTTCGCCTCAATTCCGTTCCGTTTCCGGAAATTTTCCTGAGAGTTTCCCCTTAGCCCGGTAGATTCCCGTAAAGTCGATACAGTAGTTACCTTAGACGAACTTAAGAGAAAGGACCGGAGAAACTAATGAAGAAATTCCTGCTATTCGCCCTGACGCTGCTCGCGCTGTCCAGCGTCCTACCGCAAAACGCGAAAGCCATCATCGTTGGTCCGCCCCCAGACGAGGGCAACATTGTTTCCTTGCGTTAATTTCCTCTTTCGCGCGGCACTTTGGTGTTAGTATTAGCTCGGGCAGATAATAATGCCGGGTGCCGCGCTTACTAATTTTCTCCAGCTTTTTATTAGCGGAGCCTGTATCGCCGGCGCGGTTAAACTGTGGCGCTCAGGATTATCTAAAAAATACCGTGCACTTACCTCCTTTCTTCTGTTTTTTTGCCTCTACACACTTTCTATTCTGATTTTTTTTCGCGGCCTCAACTCTCCAGCTTACAGAATCTACTGGTATGCCACGCAGCCTCTGACATGGCTCCTCTCGGTCTGGCTGGTGCTAGAGCTGTATTCCTTGATCCTGGAAAAGCATAAGGGATTGGCTACACTTGGGCGCTGGGCCCAGTACGTCGGCTTCAGCCTTGCCACTTTGATTTCCTTCTTGGTGATGATGCCGGAGATCCGCGCAGGCGGGCATGGTTCCAAAGCGATCTTTGCATACTACTATGCCGTGGAGCGGGGTGTAGATTGCGGTATGCTCGTGTTCCTGATAGTCATTCTTTTTTGGCTCACGCAATACCCGGTACCCTTGAGCCGCAATGTCATTCTCCATAGCTTTGTCTACACTATTCTCTTTTTCGCGGATAGTCTAGGCCTGTTCGCGCGGGTATTTTTCGGGAAACAACTTTGGTACTCCGCATCGAATACACTAACGGTCGTTTTCGCCCTCTGCATTCTCGCCTGGCTCCTCTTCCTTACCCCCAAAGGGGAAGAAATTCGTCTGCGCCTGCTCCAGTTCAGTGCCGATGACGAGGAGCGGGTGCTCGCCCAACTCGAATCCCTGAACCGCACTCTCCTTAGAGTGTCCCGCCGGTAGCGTACTTAGTTTTCGCGTCTAAGGTCTGTCTAGGTTCGAATCCTAATTGTTCCCAACGCTTCGCCGACGTACGATTGATTTGGAAATGGTGAACTGATATGAACTGGACCGCATTATTCATTCCGGTTACCCTGGCGCTGGTCGCGGCGCTTCTCATCACGTGGCGACGCCTGATCGCGCGCCCGGCTAACCTGCCTGTGACCGCAACCTGGATTGAAGAGCTGTCGCCGGAGCGCTACCGCCCGATGATGCACCTTCTCAACGACGATGATTTCGAGTTCCTCCAGGCCCAGCCGGATTTTACTCCCGGAATGGCGCGCCGCCTGCGGGCCCAACGCTGCCGGCTCTTCCGCGGCTACCTGCGTACTCTCAGTGAGGATTTCGGGCGCGTCGTCATGGCCCTCAAACTGATTCTGCTCTGCTCAACGCACGATCGCCCCGAACTGTCTTCCGCGCTCATAGCCCAGCAGGTGAAGTTCGCCATGACCCTCGCTGGTGTACATGTCCGTTTGTTCCTGTTCCGTTGGGATCTGTGCCGCGTGGATGTCTCCTCTCTGGTCGGCCTGTTCGATTCCATGCGCCTTGAGCTTCAAGCCCTGGTTCCCGCCAACGCCGAACTGGTTGCATAAGCCCTGGTTCACGTCGGCCGTGTACACAGGCGATGCCGATTTGGCCGACCTGATCCTCGCCGGCCGCGAACTCGCGGCCCGCTGCGAATAGAACTATACTGTCTCATGTGATCCTGATTGTGGACGATGAGAGTGGCATCCGCCATTTCGTCCGTGCGGCACTCGAAATGGCGGGCTATACCGTGGAGGAAGCCGCCGGAACCGCCGAAGCTTTGAGTCTCCTCGATCACACCCGCCCCGAACTGCTAATTACGGATGTTGTCATGCCCGAAATGAACGGGTTCAAGCTGGCCGCCCACGCGCACCGGCTCTACCCCACGCTCAGTGTGATATTCATGACGGGCTATAGCGCCCAATACGAAGCTGAACTAAGCGGAACAATTTACCTGGCCAAACCTTTCACCGTCTCAACCCTTCTTAGCGCTGTAGAAAGCGCCATCGGCCTGCCCCACGGCCGCGTCGGCGGGTAAGCCTGTCGGTGCTGCCGGCTGCCCCACGGCCGCGTCGGCGGCGTCGGCCCGCGCTAAAATAGGGACGCTAGAGGATGATGATGCCCAGCAACGTGCTGCATAAAGTCAGCGATCTTCCTCCGGATGTTCGTCAGGCAGTAGGGCGGCTCCTTGGCCGGCCCCTGGAGCCTGAAGAACACATTAGTGTCATGGTCTATCGGCCGCACAAAGCGCCGGCCGGCAGAGAGCGAGCAGAGTTGGCGCGTCGTCTCCAGGAACGAATCGATAAGACGGCAACGAGACTAGAGGACGTTCCGGATACCGAGCTGGACGCACTGATCGACGAAGCCGTCGACCATGTTCGGCGCAATCGTTCGTGAGGGTTGTGCTCGATACCGGCGTTCTGGTCAGAGCGAACGCCCGATCGACTGGTCCCGCACGTGTTGTCCTAAACGCTATTATTAGCGGGCCCCATCAACTGATCATGTCCGAGTTTCTTCTGGACGAGGCCGCGCGAGTGCTCCGATACCCTCGATTGCTGGCCCGCCACGGGCTGAACGAACAGGAGATCGAAGAGCACCTTGATTTTCTGCGGCGGATCTCGGAGGTTATCGATGTCTTTATTGGGGATCCGGTCGTCCTTTCCGATCCCGATGACGACCCTGTGATCTACACTGCGCTGGACGGCGGCGCGGATGTCCTTTGTACGCTGGACCGCGATTTTTTCCAGCGCCACGTCGTTGCATTCTGCCGGGCCAGGAATATTGCCGTTGTGACAGACGTGGAACTGCTTCGCCTTCTCGTGCCAAGGTCGTAAGCCCAGTACTCTCTCCCCACATTGTCCCCTGCGTCTCTCTACGCTATGATGAGTCCCATCGCCGGGGCCCCGCTCCTAAGGAGGCACTTTTCGCGCTATGAACTTCTCTGAGGTCTTCATCCGCCGGCCCATCGCCACCAGCCTGCTCATGCTCGCCATCGCTATGTTTGGCGTCATCGCCTACTGGGCGCTCCCCGTCAGCGACCTTCCCCAAGTCGATTACCCTACCATCCAGGTCCAAGCCGGCCTGCCCGGTGCGAACCCCCAAACCATGGCCTCCTCCGTCGCCACCGTGCTCGAGCGCCAGTTCACTACCATAGCCGGCCTCGATTCCATGATTTCCCAGAGCACCTCCGGCGGCGCCCAAATCACTCTGCAATTCAATCTCAGCCGAGATATCGATGGCGCGGCCGTCGATGTCGAAACCGCTATCGCCGCCGCCACTCCGCTGCTTCCGCCCGGTATGCCGACCCCGCCCTCATTCAATAAACAGAACCCCGCCGACAGCCCCGTGATCCAGCTCGCCATGACGTCCCCCACCATGCGTCTTTCCCAGGTGGATGATTACGCCGAAACCCTGGTCGCCACGCGAGTCTCCATGGTGCCTGGCGTAGCCCAAGTCCAGATCTGGGGTTCTGGCAAGTATGCCGTTCGCGTGCAGATGGACCCCAACAAGCTCGCCTCCCGCGGCATCGGCCTCAACGAAATCAGCGATGCCATTCAGAACTGGAACGTCAATCTACCCACGGGCACTCTGTTCGGCCCGCGCCGCGCCTACAACGTGATGACCAACGGCCAACTTCGCCGCGCTGCCGAATATGGACCCATAATCGTCGCCTACCGCAACGGCGCGCCGGTGCGGCTCAATGAAATCGCCCACGTGATCGATAGCGTGCAGGACGATAAGCAGGTGGCCCGGATGTACGGCCGTGAATTCGGCAAAGAGGGCTCAAGCGTAGTCCAGCTTCAGGTCAGCCGTCAGCCCGGCAGCAACACCATCCAGGTCATCGACAAAATTCGCGCCTTGATCCCCTTCTTCGGTTCCCAGATTCCCCCCGCCGCCCACCTCGTCGTCCGTGGCGACCGCGGACGCAACATTCGCGAGGCCTTCCACGACATTCAGTTCACCATGGCAGCCACCCTTAGTCTGGTCATCATGGTCATCTTCCTGTTTCTCCGCAACGTCTCCGCTACCCTCATTCCCGCCATGGCGCTGCCCTTCTCGATCCTCGGCACGTTTTCGGTCATGTACCTGTTGAATTTCAGCATGAACAACATTTCCATGATGGCGCTCATCCTTTCCATCGGCTTCGTTGTGGATGACGCCATCGTCATGCTCGAAAACATCGTCCGCCATATCGAGCTGGGCGAGACGCCCCTCGAAGCCGCCCTCAAAGGCTCCCGCGAAATCGGCTTCACCATCGTCTCCATGACCCTCTCTTTGGCCGCCGTCTTCATTCCCATTCTCTTCATGGAAGGGATCCTCGGCCGCCTCTTCCGCGAATTCGCCGTCACCATCTGCGCCGCCATCCTGATTTCCGGCCTCGTCTCCGTCACCCTCACTCCCATGCTCTGCAGCCGCTTTCTCCGCGATCCCGGCCGCATGCGCCACGGCCCCCTCTACCGCTTCATCGAGCGCGGTTTTGACGGCATGCGAAATTTCTACGGCGCGAGCCTCCGCTGGACCCTAACCCACCGCCCCGTCATGCTCGTCACCTTCCTCGCCGTGCTCGCCGCCACCGCCTGGTTATATAAAGCCGTGCAAAAGGGCTTCATCCCCGATACCGATAACGACCAGTTCAATATCCAGTTGCAGGCCCAGCAAGGCACTTCCTACTACCAGATGATCCGCTACGGCGAGCGGCTCGCCAATATTGTCATTCAAGATCCGGACGTCGATAGTTTTTTCATGCGCACCGGCGGCAATGGGGGCCAGGGCAACAACGGCTTCCTCGACATCATGCTCAAGCCCCGCCGCCAGCGCAAATCTACCGTCGTCGATATCGTCAATCGCATCCGTCCTAGAGTCAGCAACATTCCCAATCTGCGCGTTACCACCCGCATCCCCCAAGCCATCCGCGTCGGCGGCCGCAATTCCCCGTCTTCTTACGACTACACTCTGTACTCCGCCGATACCGAAGAGCTCTACCGCCAAGCCCCGCGCCTTGAAGCCGCCATGCGCCGCCTTCCCGGTCTGGTCGATATTCTGAGCGACCTGCAAATCAAGAACCCGCAAATCGAAATTTCCATCGATCGAGATCGCGCCGCCGCCTTGGGCGTCGATTGGAACAACATTTCCAACATGCTCTACGACGCCTTCGGCCCGCAACTCGTCTCCACCATCTATGGAACCAACAGCCAGTACCGCGTGCTGCTGGAGCTGCTCCCGGAATATCAGCGCCACGAAGATTCTCTGAAGCTCCTTTACCTGAAGAGCACAAACGGCCAGTTAGTCCCGCTGAGCGCCATCGCCAAAATGAAGCTGAATGCCGGCCCCACCGTCATTCCCCATTCCGGCCAGTTACCCTCCGTAACCATTTCCTTCGGCATCCAACGCGGCTTCTCGCTCGGCCAGGCCACCGATGAAATCGAGCGAACCGCCCGCGAAGTCCTCCCCGGCAACATCACCGGCGCCTTCCAGGGCAACGCCAAGCTGTTCCAGGATTCCATGCGCAATATGGGCCTGCTGCTTATGATCGCCATCCTCGTGGTCTACATCGTCCTCGGCGTTCTGTACGAAAGCTACATTCACCCCATCACCATTCTCTCCGGCCTCCCGTCCGCGGGTTTCGGGGCCCTGCTCACCCTCCTGCTTTTCAAAATCGAGCTGAGCATCTACAGCTTCGTCGGCTTGATCATGCTCATCGGTATCGTCAAGAAGAACGCCATCATGCAAATCGATTTCGCTCTGGAAGCCGAGCGCAAAGGCAAGGCTCCGCTTGCCGCGGTCTACGAAGGCTGCATGATCCGCTTCCGCCCCATCATGATGACCACCATGGCCGCCCTGCTCGGCGGCATCCCCATTGCCCTCGGCTATGGCTCCGGCGGCGAGGCCCGCCGCCCCCTCGGTATGGCCGTGGTCGGCG
>DATBID010000601.1:0-19198 GCA_036557125.1 Bryobacteraceae bacterium
AGCGCACTCCTGAGCTCAGCGGCGTCGGCGATTTCCGCCTGCAAAGTTTCGCCGGTCTCGTAACCGAAAATCCCCCCGAAAACGTCCGCTCGAAGCTGCTCGTCTGGGGCGTGTCCGACTATGCCTCTGTCTTCGCGCGCGGCATCGGATTGAACTCCATGTTCACCGAACCGCCCCGCTTCGAGCTGCTCACCGGCCAATTCCTCTGCAGCTACCACCACTACGCCGATGCGATGTTCCGCTGCTACATGGACCTCCAGCCCTATCACAAACTCTCGGCCAACAATTTCCGTTTCGAACTGTACGCCTCGGGAGAGTACTCCCGCATGCTGGAAGAGCAGTGGGGCAAGGGGTAAATCGCCACGTCCGAGCGACGTGGCCGGCTGGACCCGTCCTGTCTCACGTGTGACTCTCGACATATGTCCGCAGCCAGGTAAGGACCTCAGGCCATCCCTTGTGGATGATCCGCGAACTCTCAGTCAGACCGGAGTGTGTCAACCGGACAGTGGTAACGCCGGCCTCCTCCCTCAGTTCAAATTGCACGATCGTTTCTGTCGCATCTTCCTGCCAACTGGGAAGCCACGTGAAAACCAGCAAGTGGGGCGGTTCGATTTTCCGGTACTCTCCACTTACCTGGAACGGTCGTCCACCTACGCCTATTCCGCGCATCATCCATTTTCCGCCCGGGCGTAAGTCGGACTCCATCTGCGTGGTCTGAAACCGTCCTTCTGATCCCCACCACTCAACTCTCTGGCCAGGATCGGTCAAGGCCTCGAAGACCCGTCCCACTGGGGCTTTGATAACAACTTCCTGGATAATGGTATCGGTTGCGCTTGTCGCATTCATGACTTCTCCTCCCTTGATGCTCTCTCCCGTTCGACGTACTTCTTGAGGCTATGGAGGCATTCGCTCCAGAACGCTTCGTAGTCCCGAAGCCAAGCGCTAACAGCCCGCAACGGCCGGGCATTCAAACGGCAGACGTGCGCCGTGCCGTCCTTTTGCGTAGCGATCAGGCCCGCCGAGCGCAGTAGTCGGAGATGTTTGGAGATAGCCGGCCGGCTCGTGCGGAAATTGCTGGCGATCTGTCCAACAGTCCGTGGGCCGCCCCGCAAAAGGCTCAGAATTTCCCGTCGGGTTGGATCGGCAATTGCCCGAAATGCCGCGTCTGTGCTCTCCCTCGCCGTAACCATTTGGTTACTGATATGGTAACCGAACGGTTACGAGATGTCAAAAGCGACTATTGGTTCTCCTCCGCGTTTCCGCCTCTACCCCCTCTGCCGCCCCGTCCTTGCGCGCCGGGCTCCGGCAGCGCCAGCGCGACCAATTCCGCACCTTCCCCTTGCTTGCCCGCCACTACTGCCACTATGAATTGCCTGCCGTTCACCAGGTAGGTAATTGTGCCGCCCGTGAGGTTCGAGCCGAAATCGAAATCGTGCACCTCGTGGCCAGTGGTTTTGTCGATCGCGCGCAGCGTGCTGCTGCCCTCGAACAGAAGCGTCTTCGTCACCAGGATAGGGGAACGCTGTGAGCCGCCCCAATTGCTGGCATCGATGTTAGCGGCTTTCAGCGCGGGATTATTTACGACGCCGTCCGGCGTCTTGCCGTTCGGCACCATCCACACATTCTCGCCGGTATTCAGGTTGATCGCCGTGATGCGGCCGTACGGTTCCTTGATCAGCGGCAGCCCCATAACCGTTGGCCCGCCCAGCCCGCCGGCCGCGATGTACGGCATCTCCGAGCGCGTGCCGCCTGGCTGGAGCGAGGAGACATAAGGGGTCGTCACTGAGGGAACGTACAGAATGCCGGTTTCCGGATCGACCGAACCACCCATCCAGTTGGCGCCCCCACCCGCTCCGGGCACCTGCAGGGTTCCGACTTTCCCGCCGGTGTCCTTTACGATCGGCGGCGTGTAAATCGGCCCCAGCACATATTCCGACGCCTTCTTCAAAGCCGCGGCCTTGATTTCCGGCGTGTAGTCGGCCAGGTCTGCTTCGGTCACGCCTTGACGGTCGAACGGAGCAGGCTTGGCCGGGTGGGGCTGCGTCGGCGAATACCATTCACCGGGAGTGCTGCCTTTGGGCGCAGGCCGCTCTTCAATGGGAAAAACGGGCTGTCCATTGGTGCGGTCAAACACGAACGTGAACGCCGACTTATTCACCTGAGCCAGCGCCTTGATCTTTTTTCCGTTCACAGTGAGGTCGAGCAGGATGGACGCGGCAGGAATATCGTAGTCCCACATTTCGTGGTGGATCAGTTGATAATGCCAAACACGTTTGCCCGTCTTCGCGTCCAGGCACACGATGCTATCCGAGAACAGGTTCGCTCCGGGACGTTGTCCGCCGTAGGTGTCGCCGCTCGGCGCTTCCACCGGAATGTAGACATAGCCAAGTTCTTCATCCGCGGTTAGTGGCCCCCAGGCGCCCGTATTGCCTGTGAACTTCCACGATTCGATCCCTGTAGCCGGATCTTTGCCCCAAGTGTCCGTTCCGAATTCGCCCGCCTGCGGCACTGTGTGAAAGGTCCAAAGAAGTTTGCCGGTGTGGACATCGTAGCCGCGAATGTAGCCCGGAACGTTCTCCTTGGTCGGGAGCGCCACACCCACGCGCAGGGCCGCGCCCACCACCACTACATCGCGAATCACGATAGGCGGCGAAGTCGCGCCGATGGTTCCCTTCTGCACCACCGGCCGGTCCAGACCCTTCCACAGGTCAACGTGGCCATCCGCTCCAAAACCGGGAAGCGGCAGTCCTGTTTTGGCGTTCAGCGCGACGAGTTGATAGCCGGGCGTTACGAACAGGATGCGGTCATCGCCCCGGCCATCGCTCCAGTAAGCCACGCCGCGATTATTCGCGCGCACCGCGCCGCGCTCGGCCGTATCGTCGCCGCGATAGAGCCAAAGGGTTTCGCCAGTGGCGGCATCGGCGGCCACCACCGTGCGCCCTGTGCCCGCCGTAAAGTAAAGCCGGCCGCCCACCATCAGCGGCGTGACTTCCCAGGCCGCCTGCGGCTTCGGCCCCATATTCTGTGCCTTCCAGCGCCACACGATCTGAAGACTCTTCACGTTCTCGGCGTTGATCTGGTCGAGCGGCGAATAGCGCGTGCTTCCCGTATCGCCGCCGTTGACGCGCCATTCGCCGGCCGCCGACGTGCTCTGCTGCGCGCCCAATGGCTCAATCGCGCAAAATACGAGCGCGGCGCAGGAGGCCGCCAAAAATCTTTTCCTCATCCAATTCTCCTCATGTTATTGCCCGGGCAGATGAGCCACATCCCGATTATTCTCATTACAGATGAACTCCATCAACTCCGAGTCCGGAAGCAGGTGTACCTCTTGAGTGACGGTCCAGGCCCTTGTGTAAGCCTTCGGATCGTCGATCGTGATTTGCAGATCCATATGCCCGAAATCTTTGCGCCGGAACCGCTCGATCACATGCAGCGCTTCCGTCGACGGCTTCCCCAACTGGTCAAGCCAAGCCTTTCCGTTGAAGCCCCTGGTATCGACAACCAGAGTATCGCCTTCCCACTTGCCGGTGGAATAGCCCATCCAGGTGGGGTTCAGATCGGTTGCCGGCCGTCGTCCGTCGAGGAAAACCTGCCGCCAGAGGTTGAAGGCTTCGTACACGATGACGATGTACCCCGGCGTCTGCACAATCCGCCACGGCGCGGGCGCGGCATTGATTTTGGGAACACCCTGCGGGAGACAATTCGCGTCGGGATCTTCGCGGGAGTGCGAGCCGTCAGTGCGCTGATCGTAGAGAGCCTTCGCCCAAGGCTGGAACGGAACGTCGCCCGGCTTGAGATCGGCCGCGATGTCGCGCACGTACTTGTTCGCGTTCGGTTCCCAGACTCCGGAAAGATCGGGCTTGCCGTCGGGTAATTTCGGCGCGGGCGCGGCGAGATTGGGTTTGCCGTCCGGAGTCCGCGGAATCGATCCCTTGGGCACATTCACCCATTGCGCCCACCCCGCCGCCGCGCAAATCAGGAGCGTCGTCAGACGAAAGACATGCGTTCCGTATTGAGGAATATTCATACGCCCTCGCAGTGAGGCGATTATATACCCGCGCGTATTTGGGATTCGGGCCGGCTCTGGTAGCCTTGTTATATGGAGAGGCCTACGGAATCCTCCGACACGCCGACAGCGGGTACTAGCGTAAAGAATGGCCAGTCACCCGAGGATTCTGCATGGCAGAAACTGCGTGGCGCTGCCACTGGCGCGAATCTAATGCAGCAGTTCGCGACTTTCCGAGAAGCGGAGCGTGGGAAAGAAAGCGAGCTGGCTTAATTTCCGGGTGGCGGTAAGATAGCGTGCTGGCGCTGGTGCGAAGACCCGGCCTCCGCTACCAGTAGCCGCGTTAGCGGAGCTCCGTAAGGAGTGCTGGACCGACTCCCCCAGCAACCGGGCCCCTTGGAAGCTTCGGGTGTCAAAACGGGACCGCGGCTAGTCCAACAGCCCTCAGCCGGTTGGACCCGCTCGAAAGCGGGTCCAGAGGCCAGAAAAATCTGCCCCACCCTACGCTTTGAACGCCGCCGCGATCACCTCTTCCGTAGCCGCACCCTTTCCCAGCGTCCCAAAGGCGCCTCCAAAATCGTCCTCCAGGCGGGAAGCGCAGAACGCATCGGATACCGCGGCCGGGCTGAAGCGGATCAACAGCGAAGCCTGCATTGCCAGTGCGAGGCGCTCCATCAGGCGGCGACCTTCCGTCTCCGAGAAGTTCGTGCCGATGCGGGCGGCAAATTTTTCGATGCGCGGATCGCGCGCCAGCAGAATTTCGGCCATGAGGCGCTCCAGCGACTCCGGCTCCTTCTTAATGGTGCGCAGCGCGTCCAGCACAATCACATTTCCGGAGCCTTCCCAAATGGAATTGAGCGGCGCTTCCCGGTAGAGGCGTGGCATCCCCGAGTCTTCTACGTAGCCATTGCCGCCTAGGCATTCAAGCGCTTCGGCCACATGCGCGGGCGCCCGCTTCGAAGTCCAGTATTTGCCGATTGCCACGGCCAGGCGCGCGAATGGAATATCGTTTTCGTCGAACGCGCGTGCGATGCGCATGGCGAGCACTGTGGCCGCTTCGGATTCGATCGCCAGGTCCGCCAGCACGTTCCGCATCAGCGCATGCTCGATCAAAGGGCGGCCGAAGGTATGGCGGTGGCGGCAATGGTGAATCGCCTCCACTAGGGCGCGGCGCATAAGAGCGGCAGAGCCGAGCGTGCAATCGAGGCGAGTGTGCTGCACCATGTCGATGATGGTAGGCACACCGCGGCCTTCCTCGCCGATCAGCCGCGCCCAGGCGGAATGAAATTCCACTTCGCTTGATGCGTTGGAGCGATTGCCCAGCTTGTTTTTCAACCGTTGGAGATGAAACCCGTTGGGCCGGCTGTCGGGCGTCCAGCGCGGCAGCAAAAAGCAGGAGAGGCCGCCTGGCGCTTGCGCCAGCACCAGAAACGCATCGTTCATCGGCGCCGAGCAGAACCATTTGTGGCCCTCGAGCACATACTCGCCGTTCCCGATCGGTTCCGCGCGTGTGATATTGGCGCGTACATCCGAGCCGCCCTGCTTCTCGGTCATGGCCATGCCGATCAGCGCGCCGGCTTTTTCCCTCGCCGGGCGGAACGAGAAATCGTAGGTGGTGGAATGGATCCGCGGCTCCCATTCCGCGGCGAGTGTGGCGTTAAGCCGCAGAACGGGAACCGCGGAATATGTCATGGAAATGGGGCAGACATGGCCCGCCTCGTTCTCCAAGGCCAGCATAGCCAGCGCGGCCCTGGCCACATGGGCGCCCGGTCGCGGCTGCCCCCAGGGCAAATTGTGAATTCCCTGTCCCACCGCGAGGCGCATCAAGTCGTGCCATGCCGGGTGGAACACCACTTCGTCGCGGCGGCGGCCGTAGCGATCATGAGTGTGCAACAGCGGCGGATTCTCGTTTGCCAACGCGGCCCATTCCATTACTTCGGCCGTGCCCTGCCGCCGGCCAAACGCTTCAAGCGCATCGCACGCCCATCCGCCTCGTTCCCGCGCCACTGCTTCCCGCAGCGCGCGGTCGCTAGTAAACAGGTTGTAATTCACCAGCGGCGGCGCCTGATTCAGAACGTCGTGGTTCACAGCGTGTATCGGCCCGCGCTCAAAACCGGGCGGGCGATCTGCCGTCCCAAACCAATGGTATCGGCCGGTTCGTATTTCGAAAGCCGCCGGAGGATGGCCATATGAGTGCGCAGCATATCACCTTCGCTCGCTGCAGCGATCACTTTGCGCGCCGCCAATTCGATTTGCTCCATCGCTTTGGCCGTGTAGAAGCGCGTCATAGCAATCGCCTGCCGGGCGGCCGCTTCACCTTGCGTGGCCCGCAGCTTCTCCGCGCGGAGCAGGCACGATTCCATCGCATAAACCTCGATGATCGAATCCGCCAGCGCCCCCATCACTTCCTGCTGGTCCGCCAGCGTCTGCATGTACTTTTGCGAAGCGACTCCGGCAGCAAACAGCGACAGCTTCTTGGCGCCGGCAAGCAGATGGTGCTCCGCCGCCAGCGGGCCTTGGCGTTCTTCCGTCTGTACCGGGCCGGCCATCACTTCATCCGTAAGTTGTTTAATGGCCGCGAGCAGCGGCAACTGGCCCGCCATAGCGCGCTTCATCAGAAACCCGGTGATGATCAGTCGGTTGATTTCGTTGGTGCCTTCAAAGATGCGATTGATGCGGGAATCGCGATAGGCGCGCTCGGCCGGATACTCCTCGACATAGCCGTAGCCGGCGAAGATCTGGAGGACGTGATCCACAACCATGTCCAGCATCTCCGAACCCCACACCTTCAGGATCGAGCACTCGACGGCGTATTCCTCAATACGCTTTTGGATTTCGCGCGAAGCCCCGTCAGCCTTCACGTCGATATTCGCCAAAGCCGCATCGATCATGCCGATGGTGCGATAGGCAAGCGATTCCCCCGCATAGATTCCTACCGCGCATTCGGCGATCTTCTCCTGAATTAGGCCGAATTCCGAAATCGACTTGCCGAACGCCTTGCGCTCCTTGGCGTATTGAACGCCGGTCTGCAGGCTGTTCCGCGCCGCGCCCACGCACGCTGCCCCCAGCTTGAACCGGCCGATATTCAAAATGTTGAAGGCGATATGGTGTCCCTTACCGATTTCGCCGAGCAGGTTTTCGGCCGGAATTTTGCAATCGCTGAGAATCAGCGGGCAGGTCGAAGAACCGCGAATACCCAGTTTGTGCTCTTCGGGGCCGACCGAGAATCCGGGTGTGTTCCGCTCCACCAGGAACGCCGAAAATTTCTCGCCATCCACTTTCGCGAACACCGTGAACAGATCGGCGAAACCGCTGTTGGTAATCCACATCTTTTCGCCGTTCAGCACCCAGTGCTTGCCATCGGGAGAGAGCGTCGCGCGCGTGCGGCAGTTCAAGGCGTCCGAACCGGAAGACGATTCCGACAGCGCGTATGCTCCGATCCACTCCCCGGTCGCCAGCTTGGGCAAGTATTTCCGCTTCTGTTCTCCGGTGCCGTACCAAACGATCGGCAGCGTCCCAATGCCGGTGTGCCCGCTGAACGCCACGGAAAAGCTGCCCAGCATGCACATGGCTTCGGCAATCACCGCCGAAGTCACTTTGTCCAGTTCCAGGCCGCCGTAAGCTTCCGGAATGTCCACGGCCATCAAGCCCAGTTCGCCGGTCTTGCGCAGCAGGGCGCGCGTTACCTCGAAATTCTTTGCTTCGATCTCCGCGGCTCGCGGCATCACTTCCTTCAGCGTGAACTCCGCCGCGGTCTTCGCCATTTGCCGCTGCTCATCGGATAGATCCTCGGGAGTGAAGACCTCTTCGGGTTTGCGCTCCTCCAGAAGAAAGCTGCCGCCCTTGGTAGCTTTCGCCATCGTTACTGTTTTGGTAGCTTCCATCGTTCACTCCAGATTTTCAAAAATCCCAGCCGCCCCCATGCCCCCACCTACGCACATGGTCACCATGCCGTATTTCGCGTGGCGCCGTTTCAATTCGCGCAGCAGCGTGGCCGTAAGCTTGGCGCCCGTGCAGCCCAGGGGATGCCCGAGCGCAATCGCGCCGCCGTTCACGTTGACTCTGGCCGGATCGAGCCCCAGGGCCCGGATCACAGCCAGCGACTGCGCGGCGAATGCCTCGTTCAGTTCGATCACATCGATTTCATCAAGTTTCAGCCCCGCCAGTTTCAGCGCCTTGGGAACGGCATAGACCGGCCCGATGCCCATCTCCTCCGGCAGGCAACCTGCATAGGCATAAGCAACGAAGCGGGCCAGCGGCTTTATGCCGAGCGCCTTCGCGCGCTCCTCCGACATCACCACTGCCGCCGCAGCGCCGTCCGACATCTGCGACGAATTGCCGGCGGTCACTGTGCCTTTCGCATGAAACACGGGCTTCAGCTTCGCCAGTGCTTCGAGCGAGGTATCGGCGCGCGGCCCCTCGTCAACGCGGAAATCGATTTCCTTCTTTTCCGGTTTGGCTTTGCCGTTCGGCGTGAAAAAGGTTACCGGTACCGGCACAATCTCTTCGGCAAACCGGCCTTCCGCCTGTGCGGCGAGTGCTTTCTGATGGCTGGCGAGCGCGAATTGATCCGCTTCCTCGCGCGAAATGCCGTAGTGCCGCGCGACGCGCTCGGCGGTCAATCCCATGGGCAGGTAGGAATCCGGATAGCACTCCATCAGAGTGGGATTAACCGAAATCTTATTTCCGCCCATTGGCACCAGGGACATCGATTCAGTGCCGCCCGCCACAATGACATCGGCGCTGCCGCCGCGGATCCGTTCCGCTCCGAGTGCAATTGATTGCAGGCCGGAAGCGCAGAAGCGGTTGATGGTCATGGCAGCGGATTCGATGGGCAACCCCGCTCGCAAAGAACTAATGCGAGCGACATTCATCCCCTGCTCGCCTTCCGGCATCGCGCAACCGATGATCACATCCTCGATTTCCTTTTTGTCCAGATTGGGCGTCCGCGCAAGCGCCCCTTGAATGGCAATCGCGCCCAGATCGTCCGGCCGCGTCGAGCGCAGCGTCCCTTTGGGAGCCTTACCCACCGCCGTCCTCACAGCGCTCACTATTACTGCTTCTCTCATACTGACTTACTCCTGGCTCCTGACTCCTTGCTCCTAATTCCTCAGCGGCTTGCCCGTCTTCAATGTGAAAGCAATCCGCTCCTGAGTTTTCTTCTCACCGCATAGCGAGAGGAACCCCTCGCGCTCCAGATCGAGCAGATACTGCTCACTCACAGGAGTGCCCGGGGTGATGTTACCGCCGCACAGCACATAAGCCACTTTGTTTGCGACCTTGACATCGTGATCGCTGATGAACTGGCCTTCGCGCATGTTGTGTACCGCGAGTTTCAATGTGGCCAGCAGATTCGCGCCAGGCGCCGTGATATCGGTGCGCGGCAACGGCGGCGCGTAGCCGGCCTTCGCGAGATCGCGTGCGACCCGCTTCGCCTCCATCAAAAGCCGGTCACGGTTCATTACGATGCCATCCGCCGCGCTCAGATATCCCAACTGACGCGCCTCCATGGCCGAAGTCGAAACTTTCGCCATAGCGATCGCTTCGAAGGTGCGCTTCATCGCATCCATCAGTTCGACCGAGTCGCCGCGCCCGCCATCCTGCACTTCAGCCGCCGCTTGAATCGCGCGTAGCGTCATTTCCTTGCACCCGCCGCCCGCGGGCAACAAGCCCACCCCGGTTTCGACAAGGCCCATATACAGTTCCGCATGCGCCTGCCGGCGCGCGCCGTGCAGCGCGATTTCGGCCCCGCCGCCCAGGCACATCCCAAAGGGCGCCACCACCACGGGCCGCGGGCAAAATTTGATAGTCGCCGTCGTACGCTGAAACGCGCGAACCATCGAGTCCACTTCGTCCCATTCCCCTTCCTGCACGGCCAGCAGAAGCTGCATCAGGTTTGCGCCGACGGAGAAGTTGTCCGCGTCGCCGCCGATGACGAATGCCGCAAAGTTCCGCAGGGGGTCACTATCCGGACGCAGCGTATCGGTCAACATGCGGACCACGTCTTCGCCAATGGCATTCTTCAGTGAATGCAGCTCAATGCATGCCACACCATCGCCCAGATCCACTAGAGATGCGCCGGGATTGTGTTTCACTACGCCATGCGAAGCGCGGAATATGGACACAAGGCCCTCTGCTCCAGGGCATGGCTTATACGAGCGGCTTGCGAGATCGAAACATTCCCGCCCGTGATTGCGATACCACGAATCCGCGCCCGCATTTAGCAGAATCTCCCCATTGGCGCTCACCGGCTCGCCGGCGGACTTCATGCGCTCCACGGTAGCCCGTACTCCCGCCGCATCCCAGAGCTCGAACGGTCCCATTTCCCAGTTGAAACCGGCGCGCATGGCGCGATCGACGCTCGAAACATCATCGGCAATTTCCGGCTGGCAATCGGCGGCGTAATTCCATAGCGCGCTCAGCAGCTTCCAGTGGAACCGCACGGCCTTGTCCTTGCGCGCATCGCCTGCGAGCAACTGCGCCAGACGGTCGGACATTTTTTCCGCGTTCTTTGCCATTTCGAGCGAGGGGAATTTCGGCCGGGCGGCCGGGTGGTATTCGAGGGTTTTCCAATCGAGCGCGAGCCGCACCTCGCCTTTTTCGTCGCGGACCTTCTTGTAAAAGCCCTGTTTGGTTTTGTCCCCCAGCCAGCGCCGCTCGAGCATGGTTTGGATGAACGGCGGCATGCTCACTGTTTCTCCTCGCGATTGCGCAAAATTCGCAGCCACGTGGGCGAGCACATCCAGGCCAACCAGATCCGCGAGGCGGAAAGTCCCGGTTCTGGGCCAGCCGATCGCAGTGCCGGTTAATGCGTCCACCTCCTCCACGCTCAAATCTTCGCTCTGCATCAGCTTCACCGATTCGAGCATGATGAACACCCCGATGCGGTTGGCAATGAAATTCGGCGTATCGCGTGCCAAAACCACTTCCTTGCCCAGGCGCACGTCCGCAAACTGCCGCACCGCCTCCATACTGTTCGGATCTGCCTCGGGTGTGGGAATAAGTTCCAGCAGGCGCATGTATCTCGGCGGGTTGAAAAAATGGGTGCCGAAGAAGCGCCGGCGGCGAGCTTCCGGCAGCTTCGCGGAAATGCTGGCGACCGGCAGGCCGCTGGTATTGGTCGTAAGAATAGCGTCAAGTTTCAAGTGCGGCGCGATCTTGTCCAGCAGCGCCTGCTTGATCGCCAGGTTCTCCGTGACTGCTTCGGTGACCCAATCGCAATCTGCGAGCAGGCCGGCATCGTCATCGAAATTGCCGATCGCGATGCGCAAAGCCACGCCCGGCTCGTAGAACGCAGCAGGCTTGTTTTTTTTCAGCGCTTCGAGCGCCTTCGCCGCCACGGCGTTACGCGGCCCCTGGGGCGAGACGATATCGAGCAGAACCACCGGCAGCCCGGCATTGGCGAAATGGGCAGCGATGCGCGACCCCATGGTGCCTGCTCCCAGCACACCCGCTTTGCGGATGAGAACAGAAGAGGTTTTGGCAGCCGTCGGTGCGTCCGTGGCGGCGGTTCTTTCAGCGATCACTTCTTTGCTCCTCTCGCGGCCCCGCAAGGCCGCGCGTTAAGGTGCGCGCGAATTGACACGCGATCTGTTCCGGCGGCAGCCCGCCTTCCGGTTCGTACCAGTGGCCAATCCAGTTCAAAGCGCCGGCGATCGAGAACGCAGCCAGTTTGGCGTCGCAGGGCGCAATCGAACCATCGTCGACTCCCTCCTGAATGAAGGAGCGCAACCGGCGATCGATCTTTCTTTTGTATCCGCGAACTTCCGCCAGCGCGCCGCTTGAAAGCTCGGCTTCGTCCAGGCGCATCACACAGCGGCCAAAATTGACGGTCATCACATTCGCGTACGAATAAATAAAGGCTTCCACCTTCTCCAGACCGGTGCCGCAGTGCGAGGCGATCTCGTTCAGGATTTCTTCGATCAGCGCGGCGCCCAGCCGGTAACATTCCAGCAGGATCTCTTCCTTGTTCCGAAAGTAGTGATAGAGCGCTGGTTTGGTGATTTTCAGCCGCTCCGCAACGTCGTTTAAGCAAGTCCGCCCGTAGCCTTTTTCCAGGAACAGTTCAGCGGCGGTCTTCAGCACTGCTTCGCGTTTGCTGACCGGGTCGCGGCGCCGGTCGGCGAAAGCTTTCCAATGCGGGCGAGCGACGTTCCCGTTTTTCGGCACGGTTGACACAATGAGTGCGCACTTGATATCTTACCCGTGGGTAAGATAAAACGCAACCGGAATTTGTTAACAAAAGCGACCTCGCGCTCGAGCGCATCTACCGCTGGGAGCGCGAACGCGCTGCCGAAGTCTTTTTAACCCAGCCTCACTCTGGCGGAAGTGTGCGGAATTGGACATGGGCGGCGGCGGTAGGCGAATCGCGGCGGATCGCGGCCTGGCTCCAGTCGCAGAACTGGCCGCCCGGATCGCGGATGGCCATTCTCTCCAAGAACTGCGCTTGGTGGATTCTCGCTGACTTCGCCATCTGGATGTCCGGGCACGTATCGGTTCCGGTTTATCCCTCATTGCAGGCGCATTCGATCCGGCAGATTCTGGAGCACAGCGAGGCGAGAGCCTGTTTTCTTGGCGCCACCGAAATCAAGGACCTGGCTGAAGCGGTTCCCCCGCAAATGTGCCGGATTGCGTTTCCCACCGCCATAATTGACAGCGCCCTCAAGTGGGAAGCTCTCCGCGAGGCGACGCCTCCACTGGCGGAATCGCCCATCCGCGCCGGTTCCGATCTCGCGACCATCATCTACACCTCCGGCACGACCGGCGCGCCCAAAGGCGTGATGCATGCGTTCGCCGCATTCAGCTACAACGCGAAGACCCTGGTGGATTTTCTGAGTCTTCGCCCGGACGACCGCGTGCTCTCCTATTTGCCGTTGGCCCACATCGTGGAGCGCGTTGGCGTGGAGTTCCTAGCGTTGACGTTGGGATCGCACATCTATTTCAGCGAAGGCGTGGAAACCTTTATCAAGGACCTGCAGCGCGCCCGGCCCACTTTGTTCATGTCGGTGCCGCGCCTGCTGCTCAAATTCCAGCAGAACGTCTTCGCCAAAATGCCGCAGAAGCGCCTCGAAAAGCTGTTTCGCATTCCCGTAGTGGGCCGCGCGGTGAAGAAGCGCATCCTTTCGGAACTCGGCTTGAACACGGTTCGTTACGCCGCCTGCGGCGCCGCTCCTCTGCCGCCGGAAACTCTCGGCTGGTATCGGGGACTTGGCCTGAACCTGGCGGAAGGCTATGGCATGACGGAAACGCTGGTCACCCACCTTCCGAGGGCTGGCGTCGTGCGCGCAGGCTGGGTGGGCGCAGCCCTACCGGGAGTGGAACAGCGTCTGGGCGATCAAGCCGAGTTGCAGATCAGAAGCCCAATGAACATGCTGGGCTACTACAAGGACCCACAGGGTACCCGCGACTCCTTTCTGGAAGACGGCTTCTTTCACACCGGCGATGTTTGCGAGATCGCGGGCGATGGGCAACTCAAGATCGTTGGCCGCATCAAGGAACAGTTCAAAACCAGCAAAGGCAAGTATGTGGCGCCCGCTCCCATCGAGAACAAACTGGCAGGGCATCCGGGCATCGAGGCCTGCTGCGTGATGGGGGCGGGCCTGGCGAGTCCGTTCGCCGTGGTTTTGATTTCGGACGAAGCGCGCGCCCGCTCGCACGATCCGCAGGCCCGCGCGGCGCTCGAAAAGTCGCTGGCTGCCGCCCTGGAAGAGACAAACCGCGGACTTGATCACCACGAGCGCGTTGCCTTCATTGTTATAGCCGACGGTCCCTGGAGCGTCGCGAACGGACTAATGACTCCCACCCTGAAACTGAAGCGCGCGCTGCTCGAAGCCCGGTACGGAAGTCCGGCGGAAGATTGGCAGAAGCAGAACCGGCCTATTGTCTGGGAGAGCGTGGCTTAATATTCTGACCGGCCGGGCGTGACGGCGTTTTGCAAGTTTTCGTCCAGCCTGGCGGACCGGAACATTTTCGGAAAATTGGGTTCGTTTCGTCAGATTTTGGGACCCCTCGGGCTGATACTTCCGCCTGCCGCACGCGTTACGGAAGTTCCCGCGGGCGTCGACCTCGGCCTCGCGTCAAGGCGCCCTCGGCTGAAGTTCGGATATTCAGTTTTCAAAGATCACCTCGGGCCAATACGGTATGCGAGAGGCCGGGCCGTGTTTTCCGGCTTGATTGTAGCGCGCGAGACTCGAGCTGGCCCGGTGGAGCGGGGCCAAGCCGTTCCAGACAATCGGAAAACTTGGGTGGGCGAGGCGTGAATGGCCCTACCGGTAGCCCTGACGCTTGGCCTTCGCGTATGATTACCCTCATATGAAGCCGTTCGCATTTCGACTAGCCGCGGTTTGTCTACTCGTTGCACCCGTGACGTTCCCGCAATCCCGGTTCGCCTGGAACGGCCCCAAGCCCAAACCGGCTTTCCCGGGCCAAACTGATGCCCCGCCTCCGGCCAAGCCCTCGCCCGCAGTCAACGTAGAGACCATCACGACGCGGCTGAGTTCGCCGTGGTCGCTGGCGTTCCTGCCGGACGGGGATTTCCTGGTAACCGAGAGCGCCGGGACGATGCGCATTGTTCACCCGGATGGTGTGGTATCGAGCCCAATCGAAGGCGTGCCCGGGGTGAAAGTCGTTGCGGCGCAGGGGCTGCACGACATTTTGCTCGACCCCGATTTCGCTCGCAATCGCCGCTTGTACTTCACCTATTTCGCCCCGCCGCGCGGTGAAGCGCCGGCCCTCTGGCCGAACGAGTTCTTCTATCAAAAGGTCTGGAGCAAGCCGCTGGCCGAGCGCCGTACCATGAATCTGGGTATGGAGCGCATGGCTACAGCTCGGCTTAGCCCCGACAACAAGCGTCTGGAAGATGTTCAGACGCTCGCCCAGGGAGCCGAGCGCCGCGTGGTTCTCGCACCCGATGGCACGCTCTACGTCACCGGAGCCGACCGTTTTCGCTTCTACGACTCCGACCTGGATGGAGTCGAGCACGATTTCACCGAGAACCCCGATATCCGCCGCAATTTTTCCGGCCGTGTTCTGCGCATCAACCGGGATGGCTCGATCCCCAAAGATAACCCCTGGCTCAACCGCGCGACCGTGCCGCCGCAAACCTTCGCGCACGGCCTGCGCGATCCGGAAGGCGCGGCCATAAATCCAGCAACCGGCGAGTTGTGGGTGACCGACCACGGCCCGCAAGGCGGCGATGAAATCAACATCATTCGAGCCGGCAAGGACTACGGCTGGCCCGATGTCTCCTACGGCGTGCAGTACGACGCATACCGCACCGATGGCCGCAAGAACGTGCCCGTCGGCAATGGCAAGCAGTCTATGCCAGGTGTGGAAGAGCCGGTTTACTTCTGGGTGCCCGATATCGCGCCCTCCGGCATGCTGTTCTACACCGGCGATCTGTTTCCCGAATGGAAGGGCAATCTGTTCGTTGGCGGTCTGGAAGGCCAATGCCTGGTGCGGCTCGTTTTGCAAGGCGATCGCGTTACAGCCGAGGAGCGATTGTTGCTCGACCAGAAGCAGCGCATCCGCGATGTTCGCCAGGGGTCCGATGGCGCGATCTACCTTCTCACCCGCACCGGAAATCTGATGCGCGTGACACCGAAGCGGTGAGTTTCTGGTTAGCTAGTAGGGTGGCTTGTTGCCGACGCCTCTTTGGGTTCGCGACTCTACTGGTGTTTCAGCTTGCCGCAGCTACACCGGCCGAGTATCGCGAACACGTGGGCATCTACGTTTGGGGCCAACTGCGCCACACGCCCGCGGGGGCATTGCAGCAGGCGGCGGCCGACCTAAAGCGGATCGGCGCAGACCGCGTGGTGCGGGTCTACATCGGTCCCGGAGGGCTGTGGGATCCCGCGGACACCAGCGACAATTCGCCCCTTGACGTGAAGGTCCGCCGCCCGGACTATCGGGCCTTCCTGGCGGCGTTCCCGGTCGTAATGTTCACGGCTTATGACAGCGCATCTTATGACAAATACAAAAAGGGGCGCTTGGACGCGCGGCAACTCGCCGCCACGCGAGAAGAATTCCGCCGTTTTGCGCTGGAACTCGCCAAAACGCCGGGCCGCAAGATCATCTCCAACTGGGAATTTGAAAACGATTGCGGCGCCGCCCGCTGGGATGACTGCCGCGAATACTATCAGGCTCGCCTCGATGGCATTCGCCAGGGCAGCGCAGAGGCCCGCAAACTAGGCTATCCCGGCGAAGTCAGGAGCGCATTCGAATTCACCATCGTGCCCGGCTATGTGGGTAAGCAGTCCGGGTTGGTGGAAGTAGGGGCGAGACTGGCCGGCGTCGATTATTTCTCCTATAGCTCCTGGGCGTCGATCGGTTCGGATTACGATGCGCCGACGATGGCCAAGAGCATGGCTTGGGGCGTCACGTACTGAGGGAATTCGCCGCCAGAGAACACCTTCCACAGAGGTGGATTATCGGCGAGTTCGGCGAGTACTGGGATCAGCACCCCAAAGCGGAACGCATGAAGGCGCTGGCCGATGCGGCGATTGAGAACGGAGTCGATTATCTTTTCGATTGGGTCCTCTACGATCAGCCCGGAAACAAAGACGACCACGCCCGCGACGCCTCCCACTTCGGAAAATACACGCTGGATGGCGCCATAACTCCCCAGGGAAAAGCTTTTCAGAGCTGGTTTTCAGCGGCAGTTGCCAAATGACGCCCGTCTCCCCAGCGTCCGCAGTTGCTCAACCTGCGCCTTCGCGGCGTGCGTCCGCGCGAGTTGCCGAACTGGACGGGCTACGCGGCATCGCTATTTTGCTGGTTCTGGTGTATCACTTCACACCAACAACCGGCCCTCTGCACGTACTCGCGCCTCTGTTTCAGGTGGGGTGGAGCGGTGTCGATCTTTTCTTCGTTCTGAGCGGGTTCCTCATCACAGGCATTCTGGTCGACACTGCCGGCCGGCCGCATTATTACCGCAATTTCCTGGTGCGGCGCAGCTTGCGCATTTTCCCGCTGTACTACGTCTGCCTGGTTCTTTACGCCTTTCTGACTTTCTCTCCCACGCCGATTCGCTGGCATGATTTTCTCGGTCCTTTCGACGGTGGATGGTATTTCTTCTACCTGGGGAATATCCGGGCGTTTCTGCGAGCGGCATGGCCGCCTGCCGCAATGTTGACACCGCTTTGGTCGCTGCAGGTTGAGGAGCAGTTCTACTGGACCTTTCCCTTCCTGGTTGCGTCGGTAACACGAAAGAGTCTCGGATGGATTCTGGCGGGTTCGGTGGCAGCGGCGCTGCTCTTTCGTGTTGCCCTGGCAATCGCCATGCCGGCGAATACGCTCGGTCCCTATGTGCTGATGCCTTGCCGCATGGACGCACTCGCTATGGGCGGACTAGTCGCGCTGGCCGTTCGCCAGGACCCGAGCTGGCTGAAACGGCCGTGGATCGGCCGGCTCACGTGGCTCTGCGGCGCGATATTTGTTGGCGTGTACTTCGCCGTTGACAAGACACCATGGCCGCTTGCCATGCGCACATTTGGCTATACGGTGGGCGACCTCTGGTTCACCGGAATTCTCATTCTGTTGCTGAACGCGGGCCAGACGACGCGAGCTTCTGTGTTGCTTCGGGTCTGCCGTGTACGAATTCTCGTCCGGCTGGGAACCATATCGTACGGGCTTTACCTTTTGCATATCCCGGTTCTCGTGGTGGTCGACCGGTTCCTTGGCCCGGCGCTGCACATCACGGTACGCGGCTCCGTGGCTTTTTTCATTTCCTTTGCCCTGGCAATCGCGGCTGCGTCGCTATCGTGGGTGGGTTTTGAGTCTCAGATACTGCGGCTGAAACATCGTTTCACGGCAGGATGAGTCCTACTTTTCCCGCATCGCCCGAATCAGAGCTTCCATATGGTCCAGGTAACGTTCCAGCGCGCGCTTGCCGGAAGGCGTGAGGCGGTAATCGGTGCGCGGCATCCGGCCTTCGAACGATTTGGCGCAGGCAATATAGCCCGCTTCTTCCAGCTTGCGGGCGTGCACGCTCAAATTGCCGTCGGTGGTATCGAGCATTTTTTTCAGCTCATTGAAGGTGAGCGATTCATTCACAGACAAGGCGCTCAGGATGCCCAGCCGCAGGCGTTCGTGGATGAGGCGATCGAGTTTGGGAGCGCCCGCAGGCCCCACGCTCCTTATCGGAGCGCCCGCAGGCACTTCCGGACCGGGCTGGGTTTTGCGTTCGCGCCGCGCCGAATTGGATTTAGCCGCCATATTTCACCGAAATGATGACTCCGAAAATGATATGTAAACCGCCGAAACCAACCGCCAACAAGCCGTTCTGCCAGCTCTGGGGAGCGACCAGGGCGGCTCCGCCCATTGCCATAAAGCAGGCGCCCATGAGCGGCACGATGCGCACCGAAGAAGCGCCGCCTGAAACCACTCCCGACCCATACAGCAGAAGCCAGACGCCGGGAAGCAGATCAGCCATCCGGTCGCGGAACAGCACGGCCGTCAGCAGGGCGCCCGCTGCCATCGATGGGACGAAGGCTGCAACGAACTTCCGTCCTGGAGCCGAAAACAGTGGTATCCGCGCATGGCCCGCTTTGCGCGCCGCCGCTGCAATCCCGATGAGCAGCGCGACGGTCGCCTCGGTCAGCCAAACGGCAAACCAGCGGGCGCCATCCGGCTGGCTGGCGGCAATCCATGCCGCAGCGATCGCTGTAGCCCCCATCACGATACCGCCGACGCCGGGCACGGCAGTGAACGAGCCGGCTCGTTCCATGGTTCGCCGAATGTAGAGGAGATTATCGAGCGCGTGCGCCTCGAGCTCGACCGGTTTCGGAGAGGCTTCGCGGATGGGCCGGATCGTAGCCATTTGTCCGATCATATGCCGAACCGCGGAAAAATTTCAAGTCCTTTTCGCAACAAAGCGGCGGCTCTCGCGCCGGCACCGGCAGGTTAAAATAGGCGCGTGCTGGAGGACGTTGGCGACATGCTCCCTGGCCCCCGGGGCCATGGGGAGGCGTACTCCCGCGAAGAAATCCGCCGCCGTTTCGGCCTTACGGAGCGCATGTTGCGCAGTTGGGAACGGCAATCGCTGGTTCCCGCCGCCGAGTCTTATTCTTTCTCCGACCTAGTAGCCATCAAAACCATCACCGAACTGCGGAAGAAGGGGTTTGCCCCGAAACAGATCGCGAAGGCCATGGCTTCTCTACGGGAGAAACTCGCAGGAATTGAGAAGCCTCTTAC
>DATBID010000602.1:0-29926 GCA_036557125.1 Bryobacteraceae bacterium
AGGGTTCACTGTTTCCGGGTCCTGGCGCCAACAATTCGATTGGGCAGTAGTCGAGTGGAATCGCGATAACGTGTTCGAGCATCCAGCTCTGAGGAACCTGCCGGACGGTGATTTGAGCGGTATCCAGTTGAGTTATGTCGAGGCACGGACAAATTGTGTTTCGCTCGATTCAACCTGGTTCCCAACTGTGGACTGGCCATACCTGAGAGTCTGGGCAGAAACCAACGGCCAAGATACGATCTATCAAGTGCCAATCGCGAAGTATGCGACGCCGATCGGTAGCTATACGGCAGCCACGGTACAGTTCGAATTGACCGGTACGTTGACGGCGGGTGATTACATCGAACTGGCCTGGCTGGACCAGCACTTCAACTACCAAGTGACCGCAGCCGATACGCTCGATACAGCGATTGCCGCGCTAGCGGCGGCGATTAATAATGCGGCTCCTCCCGGTCCCGGTATCAGCGCCTCGGCCAATGGAGCACAAATCACGCTGACATGCACCACCGTGGCGCTAGGCGCTAATGGCAACCGGATTGGTGTGTACGGAACGGTCAGTGGGCAAGGAACCGAAGGCTGGTCGCCCGCTTCGGCGCTGTTTAGTGGCGGTGCCTCTCCTTCGCAGTGGCAGGTAAATCTCAATTTCGGTGAACTACAAGATATTCATGGAAACTCCGTGCCGACTTCGAGTGTTCGGAAACTCCGCTGGACTTGGGCCGCGGACATCCAGCCCGGCGGGTTCCAGCGAACTGAATTTTCGGTGGTGGTGACGAACTGGACTGTTAGCGGATCGAATCTAGGATACCAAGTTGCGGGACCGGGAAGTTACCGCATTGAAGATGATTCGACTCAGTTGCAATATCAGGGCTTGTGGACGAGAGGAAACGGCAACTATTCCGGTGGTTCGATTCAGTGGACGACCACGTCAGGATCGCAGGTCAGTTGCAGTTATCTAGCTCAGTTTCCTCACACGCTGTGCCTCGGAACCAGACGTGCCGATTCATGCGGCCAGATCACGGTACAGGTAGATGCGGGACCTCCGATTGTACTCAACTTACAACTTTCCGGCGAAGATGTGCTAGTACGCATTCCAGTCGCCCAATTCACTACGCCGGGCAGTCACACGGTTACCATAACAAACACCGGCGCGACGGGGTCGTACTTTTATTTCGATTTTCTGGATATTGCCGTACCCTCTCCCGATTTACCCTCCTTCACCAGTAATTCCATCCTGACGCTGGCAACTGACTGGGACACGCTGCACTCCCAGGCATTGGCGCCCGAAAGGACCGCATGGCTGATTAACACACTGGGATTTTTGGGTCGGTGTAATCACTATGCAGGAGCCTTGTGGTTCTATGAGCTGGTGCAGCCGGGACATATGGAAGCTAATGCGACAATTACGTTTACGGGCGCCCCGGTCTTTAGCCAGTATACGAGCATTACGATTGGGGGGACGCTGCTCCAACACCAGAACCTGACCGGCGATACCGCGCAAAGTATTGCGACCTGTTTTGCTCTGCTGATTAATCAGGGTTCGACGGAAATCTGGGCTCAGGCCAATGGGGGGCAGCTTACGCTTACTGCGCGGGCATTCGGGACCGAGGGGAACGGCATTACCGTTTCGGTGAACACGAACGGCACGCAGTTTACCGCGCAGACTAGCGGGCCGGCGCTGGCTGGAGGGGTTGATGCTTCGGCAGAAGGTCCGAACCAGATCCTCTGGCGGACAGACTTACAAGCAACTCCCCGGTTGAACCGCGCGGCGCGGGATTGGAGCTCGGGCTTTTTTGCCGCAATGAAAGCTTACGGCATTGATGTGACCGTGTCGTTCAGTATGGAATTGGGGAATGGCGATGATAGTGTAGCAACGGGAATCGCCCAGCGGTATCCGGACGGGACGGCAGCCTGGCTGAACACGCCTTCTTTGCAGACAAACTTCGGACCGGCTAGCACTGCATTTTGGCAGCAGGTCTATCAAGACATGGCGAACCTGATGGCGGCCGCCGGGCTGACGCCTTACCTGCAATTCGGCGAGGTGCAGTGGTGGTATTTCGCCAATGCTTCCGGGATGCCTTTCTATGACGCTGACACCCTGAGCGCGTTTCAAGCGGCATATGGGCGCGCCATGGCTGCGATTCCAAGTCAGAACGCTTCCCCGGCGAGCTATCCGCAGGAATGCGCGTTTTTGCCAACCCTGATCGGCCAGTTCACGGACACGGTTGCCGCCTTTGTGCGACAGGCGCAGGCTAATGCGCGGTTTGAAGTTTTGTATCCGCCCGATGTGAATAATACGCCGATGAACCAGATCATCAACCTGCCAACCGCCTCCTGGACACCGGCGAAGTTGAATTGCTTCAAAACCGAGAACTTCACTTACACCGGCGACCGCAATCTGAACCTGGCCCAGAGCTCGATCGACCTGCCGGTCACGCTCGGGTTTTCCGCATCGCAGTCCAGCCACCTAGTTGGGATCAGCGATTATACGACTCCCTGGGTAAAAGAGCAGAATCTCAGCATCAGCGCAGGGCTCGATTCAGTTGTGTTGTTTGCCCTGGATCAGTTCTGTTTGATCGGTTACGGGCTGCCGCTAGGAAACGGCGCGGGGCGTTCGACGTACATGGGCGCGTAGCGAGAAACACGTGGCTTTCATCGCCCACAGCGTAGTATAGAATAGTGGCTGCTATGCGTTTGATTTCCATGACCGCTCTCTCGTTTGCGCTGGCTACCGCCGGCTTCGCCGCGATGGACGAGGGGAAGCCATCGCCGCCCTTGACGATCCATCAGTTAAACGGCAGCACCATCGATTTGAGCCAGTACAAAGGCAAGGTGGTGGCGCTGGCGTTCATCGACACCACTTGCCCGCATTGCCAGCACCTCACGCAGTTGCTGAACACGATTTCCAAGCAATACGCGGGGAAGCCGGTTCAGTTCGTAGAGTGCGCGTTTAATGACCAGGCGCAACAACTGCTGCCGCAATTTATTCAGCAATTCCAGCCGAATTTCCCGATCGGCTACTGCTCCCGGCAAGCCGTGATCACGTACCTGAGCTACCCCGTTCTGCAGCCGTTGTACGTGCCACACATGGTGTTTCTGGACAAGCGGGGCATCGTTCGGGGCGACTATCTCGGCGAAAGCGATTTCATGTCGCATCCGGACGTCCGGATACCGCAAGAACTCGATCAGCTGCTGAAGGGCGCGACGGCGACTTCGGCCGCTGTGAAACACAAGAAGTAAAGCGGGCGTTCGCACGCGTTGGCTCCCGATTTGCAGATTTGATGTAGCCGATAAAAAATTTCGCTTCTCTTTCCGCGGCTGCCGGGTCCACGCTGAAGAAGACCGCACCCCGGGTGTTGCGGGCGGGAAGCCTGCGTCGGCTAAGAACCCAAATCAGGAGTTGATATGTGCGATTATTCTCTAGCCGGCGTGCACACACGTCTGGCCGCGGCGGGCGATCAATTAACTGTATATCGCTTCCCGAGCGGTAGCCTAGGCATGGTTTCCGCGCGGCGCCGCCTGCGCGAAATCCTATTTCCATCGCTTACGATAGCGATTTGCATTCCGCCGGGCGCCCGACTGTTACTCGAGAGGATTCCCGCGGCCCTGCAGCATCAGCTTGGGATATCTGCAACCGAAGAGGTGATCTTCACGCAAAGGACATGGGAAGCCTACGTACATCGCGACAGCGTTCGATTTGCGAATGGATGCGAGGTCTCATTACAGCAATTGCGCTCCGGCCAGCGCGCGACGGTGTTGAGCACTTTGCCGGAAGAATCGGCGGATACGCGGCAATCTGGCTGGGAGCATCTCGAGCCGATTATTTCGGCACGACGGTAACGTTAGTTACGTAATACTTTAGATCGTTTACCACCACGGTCGCCTGAATGTGATCGCCGACGTGCAATTTGCCAAAGTCGGCATCGGGTTTGATCGGGTATTCCATGGTCATTGCTTCCATCCAATCGCCGATCTTACCGGCGTTGATGGTGGCGCTTTTGGTCGATGGATCCAAGTCTTTGATTTCGCCTTGCATCGTGTATTGCTTCGCCTGCTGCTTTGCGCCGCAGGCTGCCAGGACCAGTGCCATCACCGTTAAGCCGATTCGTCTGTTCATAAAACTCCATGATCGCAGAAACACCGGCGGCATTACTTACCGCTGCAGAAAGTCTTCCGAGTGCGTAGGGAAGTCGGGATAGGCTCCAGCGCCAAGCTCGTGGAGGTCGAGGCCTTGGCGCTCGCCTTCCGGCGCCACGCGCTGGGGCAGCACCAGGTTCAGCAACCAGTTCAAAGCGTAGGCGAGCGGCAATACAAAACCCAACAGCGTGGCCACGCCCACGAGTTGGGCCACCCACTGGCCGGCATCGCTTGAACCGCGGCCCCCAAAGGCCTCAGCGGGGAAGCGGGCAAACATTCCCGTTGCGATTAACCCCCAAATTCCGCCGATGGCATGGACGGATATTGCGCCGGCGGGATCATCTATGGACAAGCGCGCTTCGAGGTTTTCGATCGCAATGGGCGTCAAGAACCCGGCTACCAAGCCGATCAAAATTGCGGCTGCAGGCGGGACCAGAGCACAGGCCGCGCTACCTGCGACCAGCCCGGCAACCCAGCCGTTGGCTGCCAGTGAAGCGTCCGGGCGGCCGAAGCGGAGCCGCGTCACAATCGCAGTCATTAACGCCGCCGACCCTGCTGCCAGGGTCGTATTTATTCCGATCAGGCCAACGCGGCGGGTTTCCAAACCGAATAAGAGCAGGGCACCGGCTGTGTTGATCCCTATCCACCCAGCCCAGGCAAGCAAGCAACCGAAGATGACGAAAACGGCATGATGAGCCGGGATGGCGTTGGGCAGCCCTTCCGAAGTGTATTTACCGCGGCGCGGTCCGAGAAGCCAGACCATGGCCAGAGCGGTAAGACCACCGGTGGCGTGAATCACTCCTGAGCCGCCGATATCGACGAAGCCGTACCCGAGGTGAAAATTGTTTCCTAGCTGCGCTAGCCAGCCGCCTCCCCAAGCCCAGTGAGCAAAGAATGGGTAAGTGATTCCGGCCAGCAACGCTGTGGAGGCGCAGATAGCGCCCAGACGCCAGCGTTCGGCCGCGGCGCCGGCGGGAATAAGGCCCGCCAGCGCGACTGACAGAATCTGCATCCAGATAACCAACGATTGCGGGGAGGCCAGATCCAGTCCACTTAAAAACAGCGGCTGGCGAGCCACCCAATTCCAGTCTTTGCCGGCCACTGTAATCAGCCTCCCGGGACTGGAGGGGAGCCCTTGCCACGAAAATCCGCAGAATACATAGGCCACAGCGGCCACGCCCGCAATCATTAGAGAAGCCATCATCAGGTGAGCCGCATTTCGGGAACGCACGAGGCCGGTGTTGATGATGGCGATGCCGGCGATCGCCAGGGGCATTAGCAAAATTGCGGCGGCGGCCAGAACGGCGGCTGCATCGCTCAGGGCCGCCGCACCGAAGTGATTCACCGGCGCCTCTCTTTGTGCGCCAGGTGCGTTCGAAACACCATCGCGAGGCCGAGAACTTCGACGGCTATCCCCAACAACACAAACAAGGCTTGGGGTGAGGGCTCGCGCAGGAGAGCCAGAGCCGACAGCACCAGGAACAAGCCAGAGAGCAGCAACAGAAATCCCGCAATCTTCATGAGCGCACGTGTGAAAGCAAAAATAGCACACTGACGCGCTAAGAGAACGCTTGAGAGGCGAAAGTGCTGCCCCGCATACAAAACGCTTATTTCCGCGATAAGAAATTTCCGTTTCACTTTGAGCAAAGTTGTTGGCAGCATATAGGGAAGCCGGACCCCGGTACGTCCTGCTCCACGGCCCCCGTCATAGCCGCCCACAAAAGGAGAGAAAGATTCGATGGCGGACAGCACCGCTCCTGAAATGAAACCCACTTTGGGTTTAACCGGATTGACTATGAATGCCATGGCGCTGATTGCGCCGGGCGCCTTCCTTTGGCTGACATTCGTCGCGCAGGGCACAGCGGGCAATACCGCGCCTTCCATGTGGATCGGCATCGTATTCGCGGTGCTGCTCTGCCTGGCGACTGCCGTTTGCTATGCAGAGCTGGCGAAGTTATATCCAGGAACCGGCAGCTCGTATTACTTCGCTGAACAGTCGTTCCTGAATCACGAAACAGCGTGGCCCTACGCCCGCATCTCGAAATTCATCGTCGGGTGGGGGTCCCATCTGTACTACTGGATCTATCCAGGCATTATGTGCGGCGTCATGGGTGTTCTGTGCGGCTATCTCGCGGGAACGCTATGGCCGAATTTCATGAGCGCTTCCAATCCCGGCCCGATGTTCATGATGGCGATAGCCGTCGTAACAGCTTTTGGGGTGGCTTATATTGCGCACCGAGGAGTCAGCGGCGCTACCTCGATAAACATTGCGATCAATGTGATTCAGATTAGTGCGCTGCTGGTTTTCTCCGTGATGGCGCTCAGCTACCGCGTGAACCATCCTGTGGGTAGCGTGGCTCTCAATTACGATGCCCAAACGACCAGCGCATTTCCTTATCAATTCGCGACCGAAAAGCAGACAGTTAATGGCCAGCAGACTGACGTGATTTCGCGCGATGCAATGGGAAACCCAAAGCCCCTGCTCGACTCTGCGGGCAAGCCCGTGCCTTTCACGATTGCCTACCCGGAAAGAGATGAAAAAGGCAATTTCATGTCGCATCCGACGGCCGGATCCGTGGTGAGCCTCCACAACTTTGGGTGGATGTTCGTTCAGGCGACCATCGCGATTCTGATTCTGGTTGGATTCGAATCGGTAACCGCGATGGGAGGAGAGGCCAAGAATCCCAAGCGCGACATTCCTATAGCGGTAATTGCGTCACTTCTGATTCAGGGGGTGTTCTGTTACCTGATTGAATATTTTGCGGCGAACTACTTCCTCAACAATGGCTATCCGATGACGACCGCAACCGGCTCGGCGGCGCCCATCGGCGACATGATGATTATTGTCGGGGATGCTCTGTTTGGACAAGGCAACGGCAAGATATTCATGTTGGTGGAAGCGTTCACCGTGTTCCTGGCGATCATCGGCACGACCCTATCTTGCCTGAGCACAGGCGCCCGCGTCACCTACGCCATGGGCAAGGACCGTGAGATGCCGGATGCCATGGGCAAACTGCACGAAACGAACCTGACTCCGCACCGGGCGATCTGGACGCTGGCTGGGCTTTCCGCCGTCATTGGGTGCTTGACCGTATGCAACCTGTTCGGCGACGCCGGCGCTCTATCAGATGCCACCCTCAAGGCGCTGCCGCAAGGTTTCTGGTCCAGCTTCGGCTATCTGTCTCACGACGGGATGGCCGCGCTACCCAACTCGTTTATCGCCGTAAGTTTGTCTTCCAATTTCGGGACCTTCCTGCTGTACATGCTAAGCTGCATCATTTGCATCGTCGGCTACCACAACCATCCGAACTTCAAGCCGGTCCGGCACCTGTTTATTCCGATGTTCGGGCTACTTGCGAACCTTGCATGCATGGGTGCTTATATCGTGCTGCCCTTCATGGGGATCGGCACCAAGCTGGAACCGTTCACGGCGCTGGGAGTAGCCGCCATATGGCTGATTTATGGCGGAATCTACTTCATGCGATCGAGTAAAGCCACCGGTCGTACCACGCTGGTGGAAAGAAGAGCGAGGCCGGCTGTCGGTTAAGTCTGCGTTGAACATGCGCGGCGTTGTTGACGCTGGGGCGGGTCGAACCTTCGGGCTGCGACCCGCCCGTCTTTCTCTATATGAGTCCCCGAAGACTTTCGGTTCGTACCGTGGGTAGCGTTCGTGATAATTCCGGCCGCCCGCCCAGCGGCACAGTCGGTTCCGGCCTGGAAATCGAATTCGCGCAACATTCCGATCCCGGAAAGACGCGCGGCCACAACGAAGATTGCCTGGGATCGGTGCTGGCGGAAACTCCGGCGCGGGCGCAAACGCATGGCTGGCTGTTTGCCGTGGCGGATGGCTTGGGCGGACACGAAAAGGGCGAAGTCGCTTCGAGCCTCGCTATCGAAGCCGTGACCTCCGGATTTCGGGCGGCAGCCGCCGGCGAGGCGCACTCAATCCTGCTGCAACGGCTGGTGCAAGCGGCGAACATTCAGGTCTATGAGGCCGGCCGGGCCGCCAGCCCCGGCGGCATTTCGATGGGGACCACCATTGTGGCCTGCGCGCTGCGTTTCGATCGCGCGGCGGTGGCGCACGTCGGCGATTCGCGCTGCTACCTGATCCGGCAGGGCCGCGCCACGCTCCTCACGCGCGATCACACGGTGGTGAACGACCAGATCCGCATGGGAATTCTTTCCGCCAAGGAAGCAGCGCAATCGCAAGCCCGTCACGTATTGAGCCGCTCGCTCGGCAACGACCTGTTCGTGGGTGTCGAAACCAGCGGCCACCAGATCTTCTCCGGGGATATCTTCCTGCTATGCTCCGACGGCATGCACGGATCGATCGAAACGGCTGAACTGGGAAAGCTGGTGACGCCGGCTTGCGATCTCCAGCAGGCCGCCACGAAGCTGGTCGCGCTTGCCAATGAACGCGATGGCGGCGACAATATCAGTGTTCAGTTGATCCGCGTGCGTGGCGTCGAACGCGTAGGGATGTACCGCGGGCGACCTTACCGGTTGCGGTAAGGAGCGCTGAACGGCACCATGGCTGCACTACACGCCGGCGATACGCTGGACCATTACCGCATCGAAAAACTCGTGGCCCGCAGCGGCATGGCCTCCATCTGGAGGGGCACCGATGTCGCGAACGGGCAGGCCGTCGCCATCAAAATCCCTCATCCGGAAATAGAAGCCGACCCGGTATTCTTCGACCGCTTCCAAAGGGAGCAAGAGATTGGCCGCAAGCTGGATCACCCGTACGTGATGAAAGTTTTCTCCGACGACCAGCGCAGCGACGTGTACATGGTCATGGAGTGGGTAGAGGGGCGGCTGTTGCGTGAGATTCTGCGGGATCAGGGCAAACTGCCTATAGACCGCGCCGTGCGGCTGACAGCAAAGATCGGCGAAGCGCTGGATTATATCCACGCGCATGGCGTCGTGCATCGCGACCTCAAGCCGGAGAACATCATGGTTAACGGAGACGACGAGATCAAGCTCATCGACTTCGGGATCGCCGGCAACGAAGGCTCGCGCCGGCTGACTTTTGCCAAACTTTCTCAACTGATGGGCACGCCAGATTATATTTCGCCCGAGCAAGTGAAGGGCAAACGCGGTGATGGGCGGAGCGACATCTACGCTTTGGGCGTGATGCTGTACGAGATGCTCACAGGCAAGGTCCCGTTCGAGGGTCCAAACGCGTTCGCCATCATGAACGAGCGGCTGCTGAACAACCCCGTTCCGCCCCGTGAGCTCGATCCGCGGATTCCGCCAGAGCTGCAGGAAATTGTTTACCGCGCCATGGAGCGCGACCCCAAGAACCGCTACGCAGCGGCGCGCGAGATGGTTTGGGATCTGGAACATCAAGACCAGGTGGGCGTCGCCGAGAGGCCCGAGTTAAAGGACTGGAAAAGGCGCAAAACGCAGTGGCCACGCCGCATCGCATTTTATCTGCTGCTAGCGCTGATTCCGGTGGTCGTGTTCGGGGTGCTGATCTGGGTGGCGAAGCATACGTGAGCGCTCTGCGCGGTTGGCAGGCGAAAGCGCCTGCCCCACCAGCCTGACTCTTTCGGGCCAGGATTTTGTGCTCCCGCCGTCGCTGGTTCAAAATTGAAAGGAATGCGTAGATTACGTTATCTTCCTTTCCCGGCAGTTCTGTGTTTAGCGGGCGCAGCCGCGGCCCAGCCTCTGGTGCCGCGAGAGCCGCGTCCGCTGACCTTTCAGAATTCAACCCGGTTCCATGATCTGATTCGCGCGGGCAACCTTTATCTCTCCGTGCGGGACGCGATCGCGCTAGCGATCGAAAACAACCTGGATGTGGAATTCGAGCGCTATCTCCCGGCCATCTCCGATACGGACCTGCTGCGAGCCAAAGGCGGCGGCATCGTGCGCGGCCTGGATTTCACCCTCGCCGAAGTCCCCACCGGCGTAGGCGGCCCTCTCAGTCCGGTGTTGCTCAATCCCGCGGTCTCCACGGGAGTGTCCGGGGGCAGTTCAGTCAGCACCAACGCTCTCGAACTCGGCGTGCTTGCCGCGCCACAGGTGAATCTTTCCATGGAGGGCACCGTCCCGCAATCCATTGGCACCGCGGTGCCCATATATGACATGTCAGTTATCAGCGAGTTGAACTGGACCCACACAAGCACGCCGGAACCAAGCATTTTCACGACCGGGCTTCCCGCGCTAAATACCAATACGTCTGTTCTGAACGCAGGAGTTACCCAGGGATTCGCCACGGGAGCGCAAGTTACGCTGAACTACGACAATACGCATGAATCGTGGAACTCTCTGAGCGCGAGCTATAATCCCTTTACTACTTCCAGCCTCGGCCTGACCGTCACGCAGCCTCTGCTGCGCAATTTCGGCCTAGCCCTGAACCGCCGCTTTATCCGCATCGCGGGAGACGAGCGCCGGATCGGGAGCCGGCTTTTCGAGCAGCAGCTTATTCAGACCGTTTATGGTGTGATCCGCCTCTATACGGATTTCGTGGCACTCTATCAAGACGTCAAGGTGAAGCAGGAGTCTCTGCGTTCGGCGGAAAAGCTGCTGGAAGATGTAAAGGCGCAGGTGGAACAGGGGACGCTCGCTCCGGTGGAAGCCACGCGCGCCAATGCCCAAGTCTATTCCACGCGCCAGGATCTGGCCAACTCGCAAGGTTTGGTGGAAGAGCAGGAAGCCATTCTGAAAAACGTCCTCACCCGCACCGGCAACGCCGATCCCGAAGTGCAAATGGCGCACATCATTCCTACCGATACGCTGAGCATTCCGGAAAACCAAGAGATTCGCCCCATTCAGGACCTGATGAGTGAGGCGATGACGCGCCGGCCGGACTTGGACCAGGCGCGCCTGCAGGTAGACATCAGCAAAATCGGCCTGGAAGGCGACCGCAGCGCCACTAAGCCGGCGCTAGACCTGGTGGGAATCGCGCAGAATAACGGCTTGGCAGGGCCATTGAACCCACTGGTTCCGAACTCCTCGCCCGCTCTCAACGGCGGCTTCGGCAGCGTGCTCGACCAAATTTTCTCGCGCAAGTATCCCACTTACGGTATCGGCGTGAATCTCAACTTCCCCATCCACAACCGCATCGCTGAAGCCGATCTGGCGCGCGATCAAATCCAGATCGAGCGCTCGCAAATTCGGGTGCGCCAACTGGAAAATCAGGCGCGGCTGGAGATCGAAGATGCGCTCATTGCCATGAAACGGGCACAAGCCTCCGCCGAAGCCGCTACTCAAGCACGCGTTCTTCAGGAGCAATCGCTCGAAGTGGAGCAGGCCAAATTCGAAGTGGGCGCTTCCACCAGCTTCTTCGTGATCCAGTATGAGAGCCTTCTGGCGCAGGCGCGCTCGACGGAGGTTGCCGCCAAGAGCGCCTACGTGAAAGCGCGGGCGGCTTTGCAGCGGGCTATCGGCACGATATTGGACGAGAACGGCATTTCGATCGCGGCGGCTCAGGCGGGGTCGGGGCGGTAGAGCATGAGTCGTGACGGGTGATTGAGGCATGAAAACGGATCGGACCGCGACTTCCGTGCGTTATGTCTTGAGAAAATCATCCACCTCGATATCAGCCTGCCTCAGAATGGCTCTTAGCGTTCCTTCGGGTAAGTCGCCGGGATGATTGGGGAGGGTCGTCTATCGGTTGGAGCGAGCATTGAACCAGATCTCATGGCTGCCGGCGGCCTGCCGGTCAAACTCGAATCCAAACACCTTCAGTTTTCGGACTACCTCGCGATAGCGGAACCCGGCGAGTCGGCCCACTACGCAGCGACCACAATGGTGTAGTCGCGTCGCTGATTCGTAGTAGGTAGGTTCGGCACTCCCTCGCGCTCCCGGCGAGCCTCAATTAACTTGCGTGCGACATCGCGCGCGATGTCGAGCGTCTCGGCGACGGTCCGCCCCTGCGCGACAAGACCGGCGAGTTCATCCGAGGTCGCGAGGAAACGCCTTCCGGGAGTTCCGCGACCCGAATTTGGATTGCCAACTCCCTACAAGTCAACCCTAGCATTTCATCTGTCAACGCAAAATAGAAACTTCCGCTTTTCTGCAACTTCCGCTTTTTGACCGGGCTGCCCGGAAACACATGTTAGTCTAATCCCGCCACAGCGGGGTCGCGCCCGCAGCGGAGATGCAAAGCCGAGGCGACGGAGTCGGCTCCGAAGCAATCGGCACAAGCCCTCCTAGATCGGTCGGAAACCGTGCGGAGGGCTTTCCTGTACAGGATGCCCTTCGCCACAGGAGAAGGCCTCCATTCCTTAGCCCAGGCTTTGCATTGCAGAACAGAAAACGCCATTGCTTTGGTGAGATTCTTGAGCTGAGGCTTTGCATCTAGAAAACGCGACGATGCCGGGCTGCCTTTGCCCGGCTTTCCCTATTGACTGTCGCAAGTGTCGTCCTCACTTCCCGGATTTTGATAAGCGGTGGCGATCACCTGTTCCAGTGAAGGACCATCGTCCAACCGAAACCCATGCATCCATCGGTTGCGTCCTCCGGTGGGCGGCCCCGGCGCTGGCTTCCGACGTGCTTTAGGGCGCTGCAACGACGCTGCCATTTCGGTTTTCTCACAGACACTCACCCGCAACTCGCCATCGGAGCCACGCACCACTAACTGGCCATCCAAACGTTCTTCCACCCGAACCGTTTGCCCTCGCCATCGTGGCCGCACCTGCTCGCGGGCGATCTGATAGAGCTTGCCCCCATAGCGGATCGTATAGTCCTGTCCGATCACCCGCTGCTCCACATGGCTCAGAATCGAAGCTAATTCATACCCTTTCCCCAGCAGCCGATGGGCATCGGTTTCGTTGGCCGGTCGCACCGTGAACCGCTCGTTCCACAATGGCAGATAGCTCTGCTCCAGGTACACGTTGGCCCCCTCCAACGTGCATACCTTCTGCTTTCTGAGGCCTTTCACCAGCCGGTCCTGGGCCGTTTCGAAAAAACGCTCGATTCGGCCTTTGGCTTGGGGGCTGCGCGCCAGGATGAGACCAATTCCCAACTCCCGCAATGCCCGGCCAATCTGGGTTTCCGGCAATTTCCCATCCCGCTCCTCATCTCTTTGGTTGGGTCGATTGGTTTCAAATAGTCCCGCCCGATCCGTGTAGCCCTCTACGAACCTCCCGTATTTCTCTACCCACCTCCATAACACCCGCATGTTCTCCGCTGTGGAATCATGCTCTGCAAACTGCGCCACACTGCGACTGGTCGCATCATCCATCATCGCGATCAGGTAAATGCTCGGCCCTCTCCCTTCCAGCCAGTCATGCTCCGACGTGTCCCATTGCACCAGTTCTCCGAAACAACTCCTCCGCTTCCTCCACACATGTACTTCGGCGATGCGTTCCCGTCGTTTCTTCCACAATCCCGCCCGCATCATCCACTGCCGCACCGTCTCCCGGCTCACCCCAATAGCGTGATCCCGCTCTAGATATTCCTGCACCAAGGTAGGGCCGAAATCTTCGTACTCGCGTGCGATGATCTTTATGGCCCGCTTTTCGATCTTCTCCTCGATTTTCCGCTTCGACGGCTGGCCCACCAGGCCGTGGATGACTGCCTTGTCTCCCTGCTCGCTGATCCGCTGCGCCAGTTCCCGGATCCATCGTCCGGTCAGGTGCAACTGCTCGCCAGCCTGACGTTGTGTGATATGACCCTTCTGCAGTTCATGCAGCACCTTCAATCGATCCCGATCCCGTTTGCTCAACAACAGTTGCTCCTCTTGCATCCGGGCATGTTCCCGGTTGTCAAGAGGAAGTTTCTACTTTGCACAATTAGGAATTTCTCATTTTGCGGCGACAAATTAGCATTTCATGCATTTGTTTTCTGAAGGATCCGACCACCGCTCGCCAGTGGCCCGACTACACTGTGCCCAACCAAGGTCGAGCGCTCGCAAATTCGGGTGCACCAATTGGAGAATCAGGCCCGGCTGGAGATCGAAGATGCGCTCATTGCCATGAAGCGGGCACAAGCCTCCGCCGAAGCCGCTACCCAGGCCCGCGTTCTTCAGGAGCAATCGCTCGAAGTGGAGCAGGCCAAATTCGAAGTGGGCGCTTCCACCAGCTTCTTCGTGATCCAGTACGAGAGCCTGCTGGCGCAGGCTCGCTCGACCGAAGTGGCCGCCAAGAGCGCCTACGTGAAAGCGCGGGCGGCTTTGCAGCGGGCTATCGGCACGATATTGGACGAGAACAGGATTTCGATCGCGGCGGCGCAGGTGGGGTCGGGGCGGTAAAATACCGGATTGTGAGCACGTTCTGAGGCGAAGACATGAAGCTACTACCGCTGTGGCCGGTGCTGTGTGTGGTCGCCGCTTGTCCCGTTGGCGCACAAAAAGAAGCGGAATCTCCCGCCTTTGATGTGGCCTCCGTAAAACTGCATCAGGCTAGCAATCCGCTGGGAGCAATGATGCAGGAACTGCCGGGTAGGATTCAATACCGCAAAATAACGCTATTGGCTGTGATTCGCCGGGCATACAACGTGCAATCCCAGCAGATCATTGGTCCACCATGGCTAAGCATGGAACCCTACGATATCGAAGCCAAGTTGCCTCCTGACACGCCGGACGCTCGCTTGCAACTTATGCTGCAAAACCTGCTCGCCCAGAGATTTCACTTGAAGATCCATCACGGTAAAAAAGAACTCCCGGCGTACGATCTCGTGCGGGCAAAAGATGGAATCAAGATGCATCGTTCCAACACCGGCCGGCTTGGGTATGCTCCAACCCAGGACAACTCGGGACACCACTTTCGGGGGCGGATCACTCTCCCGATATTCGCGAACAACCTATCGGGTATCGTCGACCGTCCCGTTTCCGATCAGACAGGTCTGGATGGCCTCTATGATATCGACCTGAACTTCACCGACGATGTATCAACCGACGGACCGGTCAGCTATCCAGGACTCTTCACTGCCCTTCAAGAGCAACTCGGCCTCAAACTGGAATCGAAGAAGGCATTGTTCGAGACCATCGTCGTCGACGAGGTGGACAAGATTCCCGAAGAAAACTAGCGGCAGAGCATAGCCGCGACATGGGGACCGGCGCGCTAAATATCCAGCGACGTTACTTCAGTTCGTCTCCGGCAACTGGGGCGTTCCCCCGTCCCGCCCGCCTCAGCATGCGTTTTGCCTTCGCGATGTTACCTCCCCGACCCCGTTCTCGAAAGTAGTCCTCGGTGCGCAGGGCCGACAATTTCTCGGCAACTGCGACATTGATGAACTGATTGAGCGCTACTCCTTCCGCTTCCGCTACCCGCCGCGCCTCATCCAGCAGCGATGCTTGAAGACGCAAAGCTACGTTATTTCTTCGCATGTTCTTGAACCTCTTTCCAGGCTGCGGGTGGCCGCATCACGCGAATTCCGAAATCCTGGGCGCCTGCCGCCAGATGGCGGATGTTGAACGTGACCAGCCTATCGGCACCGCCGTTCACTGCTGTCTCCAGGACCATCTCGTCGGCAGGGTCTTTCAACCGAGGCCGCCAGAGAAATCGCAACTGGACCGGTATACACACCCGTGCCACGGCATCGAGGACCTCGTTGAGTTCGCGTACGGTAAGGCCGATCACTGCCAGATGTTCCGCTTGAGTCAGCACAGCTTCGTACTCAATCATTAACGGCACCGAAACCAGCAAGTCAAACCGGCCATCCAAGGCCGCGATCAGCAACCGGCGGGATGACCCTCGATCGCTACGAAAAGCGGCTACCATCACGTTGGTGTCGAGAACGAGCCGCAGGGCTTCCCCCTTAATCTAAGATATCACATGCAATAGCTATCCAATAAGTCCCGCGCTTCAAAGATTAACGCTGTGAAAACAAGGGCGCCGCATCAGCCGTGTCGCCGGGCGTTACTTCTTCCTGACGGCGCGCACCCAAGTTCGGAAAAACGCGCGTCGCCCGGATCCACCAGATTGTAAGGGCGTTGCCCTGAGATTACCCGCGCTCATAGCCCGCTTCAACCGTGGAGTTCCAATATCGTATCTCACGGTCGCCTTGCCGCGGTGCGGAATGTCAACTTTGTTGAAGCCGGCGGCATTCTCCGAGTAGTCGTTGACCACTTCGTCGATCAGATCCTGCGGTAGGCCGGCTTTCTGGAGGTCGTTCCGGTCGAACGTCCCACCAGATTTGGTCAACCTGATCAAATCTTCCCACCACGCGCTCGGGTTCCCTTGCGGAAATTTCTTTGTCAGGAATTCACCCAGGTTGTTAGCGGGAACTTTTCGATGGCCGGGCGTCGGAGTCTTGTGATGAATCAGTTCATCGACGAAGGTGACAACCCCATATTTCGGAACTGACTTCATTCCTATACTGCGGGGACGAAGTAACTTAGTGCCGGCCTCTTTCAAGTGCGTGCGAAACTTCTTGGGAAGGGTCTCTTCCCTATTTTTCAAATGCTGTGGGTCGACCGGTGGATTGACTATGTACTCCGGCCCAGAGATTTCCTCCTCATTCACGTAGTTCAGATTGACGAATAAGGTTTCACCCACACTGTCCTTGTGGAAGCCCGGTTCGCTCTGAACCCGTTCCCGATAATAGTGAATCTCGACAATGATATTCCACTTTTCGCCCGACAAGTTCAGGTTCTTGAGATACTTGATCTGGCCTGCCGTTTCCATTGTGCGGATCGTATTCGTAATGATCCCTTTTTTTAACGGCTCATCGTCCTTGATTATCTTGTAAATGCTCTTAACACTTGTCGCTCCGTTGGGCGTTTCCACCAACGTCGAATCGTCAATTAGATCCTGTACCTGGTCGTATTGGGATAAGTCGGTCGGCAAACGGACGGAACCCAGGCTCACGTTTTGTGTTGGTGTGCCGAACATAACCGGGAAGAATCGTTCTTGGCCAACGCCCTTATTTTTCGCGGCATTCTTGTAAAACTCCAATCCCGCCGCAACATACTCCTCCAGCCTTTTGACGATCTGATTCTGTACTTCGACCGTGGGGCCGGGGAAAACTTGTATCGCGAGTCCCGCGAGTTCTTTTCCGCTCCGCTGGATGGTGCGGCTATTTGTCGTGGCCACGTGTTGCTGCGTCACACCCGGTCCCATGCCGATCTTCCCGGACCAAAGAGACGAGCCGGCCGGTTTGGGCTGGAGCGTTGAAGCAGCCGCTTTGGTTTGTGCTATCGCCCGCTCTCCAAAGCGTATCGCCTCTGCCTCCAGGGCGGCGTCCTGCATAACAGCGATGCCGGCATTCGGCGCGCGAACCCGTCCCTGGCGCTGCTGGACAACATGGGCGAGTTCATGGCCAAGCAGCCGCAGACCTTGCAAGCTGTCGGGTTGGTAGCGACCGCTCGCAAAATAGATGTCGTTGCCGATAGTGAATGCGTGGGCGCCGATCCGATCCGGTTGGGGACCGACGTGGACGCGCACACTGGAGAAGTCTGTCCCGAATGCGGTTTCCATTTTGCCGCGCACGACATCGGGCAAAGCCTGTCCAACGCCATCAGCCAAGCCAAGGCGCGCCGGATCGATCAGCAGCGGATTATGTCCGCCGTGGCGCTGGACAGCCGGTCCGCCGAGAGCGCGCGGAGCATATACAGCCGACGTTTGCTGTGCGGTGGACGGCAAAGGTATTGGATTGCCGCTGGGGAAAAATCCTTGAATAATGCGACCGGCCATGGCTGATTGTACTCCTTGCGGTCGCACGCCGGCTTTGGCTCTGCTAAACCACTCGCAATTCTTTGCTGGTCGGCGTCAAGATCTCGCACCCGTTCTGCGTAACCACCACAGTGTCTTCGATGCGCACGCCGCCGAAGCCTTCGAGATAAACGCCCGGTTCGATGGTGATCGCCATCCCCGCTTCCAGGTGGCGCTTGTCGCGCTTGCCGATGCGTGGCGGCTCATGAATCTCCAGGCCCAAACCGTGGCCGGTGGAATGCACGAAGGCCTTTCCCAGGCCGTAACCATCGAGCACCTTGCGGGCTTGCCGGTCCACGTAGACCGTAGATACGCCCGCCCGCACGGCATGAATCGCGGCCTGCTGCGCCTCGAGTACGGCGCGGTAGGTGCGCTCGACTTTCGGGCTGGGACAGCCTAGGAAGAGCATGCGGGTCATGTCACTCGAATAGCCGTCCTGCACGGCTCCCATGTCCACCACGACGAGCGCGCCGTTTTCCATCCGGGCCTCGGTCGGCTGCGCGTGCGGGAGCGCCCCCCGCTTTCCCGCGGCCACGATGGTTTCAAACGCCGGTTTTTCGGCCCCCAGCCTCCGCATGCGGTATTCCAGCTCGGCGGCCAAATCCCGTTCCCGCATACCTGGCCGCACCTGCTTCACCGCCTGCTCAAAAGCGCGCGAGTTTGTATCCACAGATTTGCGGATGCGCTCCAGTTCCGAAGCGGACTTGATCATGCGCAGCTCTTCCACCCACCCGGAAACCGGTTCGAGCGTTGCCCGTGCGGGAATCTTGCCGCGCAGCGCATCCAGCCAATCGCACGTCATGCGGGCGGGTTCGTATCCGATGCGCCGCAAACGCAGCCGCCCGATCGCGCCGGCGATTGCCTCGTACAGCGGCCCCTTCGCGATCTTCACCTGGCAGCTTACTTCTTCGCCCGCCTGAATCTGGTACCGCGGGTCGGTGAACAGAATTGCTCGCCCGGGCAGCACCAGCAGGTTTCCATTGCTGCCCGTAAAACCGGAAAGGTAGCGCAGGTTCGGCGAGAAGGAAACCAGAAGCGCATCCAACTTGCGCCCGGCCAAGCCTTCCGCCACCGTTCGGCGGCGCTGGCTGTACTCGTCGGTTTGCCGGCTACTGGTCGACACCGGCTAATTCCTTGGCAAGCACCTGAGCGCGTTCGGCAAGCGTGTTCGCCTGCCGCCAGTCATTCCGCTTTGCGGCCTCCTCGGATTGCTGCAGGAATGATTGAATCCGTGCGACCGTTGCCCGCTGCTCATAACTCAGGCGGCGGGTCTGAGCCGTGTCCAAAACTTTGCGGATCTCCTGGTGGCGCGCCGCGACCGATTCCTGGAGCTGCTTCAGTTCGGCGGGAGGAACGATTTCCTGCACGGTAGCCCTAGGTTCCGCGTCCGGCGTGGGAACGGCGGGCGGCGCCACCTGGGTAGCGGTCGATTGTCCCGCGACGGCGGGTCCCACCGCCGACTCCGGTTTGGGGCCCGCCACCGGGCCTGTGCGCTTGGCTGGCCGGCTACTCGTTACCGGGTTCGGCTGCGCTTCCGGCGTTTGCGGCGGCGATTGGACGGTAGCCAAAGCTTCCGGGGTGATCGGCTGTGGCTGCGGTAACTGGGTCTGCGTCTGCGGAATGGAAAGCGGCTCCGGGCGAACCGCCGGCTCCGGGGGCTTGGGCGCGGGGGGAGGAGGCGTCACGATTTTGGCTTCTTGCTTCTTATGAATCAGGCATCCCGTCAGGCCCGACATCAGAAACATAGCGAACGATACGGCAACGGAAAATGTGCGGAAACTCCTCATGTGGCGCCCTCACTTAGACTGCAGCAAGCGGCAATCGTATGGAAAAAGTCGTCCCTTTTCCCGGTTCGCTGGTGAAATCGATTGTACCATCGTGCAATTGTACAATTCGGAACGCCATCGCCAGCCCGATGCCCGACCCCTCCTTTTTGGTCGTGAAATACAGACGGAAAATCTTTTCCCTCAGTTCCGGTGGTATGCCCGGCCCGGTATCGGAGACCCGAATCTCGGCCATGTCCTCGTTGTTGGCGGATTCGAACCGCAAGTCGCCGCCCTGAGGCATCGCCTCGATTGCGTTCACCACCACGTTCAGCAGGGCCTGCTGGAGAAGATCGTGGTCCACCCGCACCTCTGCTCCGCCATCGTCCTGCTCGATGCTGAGGTGGATATGCGCCGATTCCGCTTGCGGCCGGGCCAGCTCCACAACCTCCGCCAGAAGATCCCGCACAGCGATGCTCCCCAGCTTCAGTTCCACCGGCCGGGTGAAATCGAGGAAGGTCTTCACCACGCGATCAAGCCGGAGAATCTCGCGCGAAATAATCTCCATTTGCTGCGCAATCTCGGTATCGCCCCGCGCCAACTTTGCGCGCGCCACCTCCACATGCAAGAGAATGGCGTTGAGCGGATTCTTAACCTCGTGGGCCACGCCGCTGGAGATGCGGCTCAGGGCCGTAATGCGGTCCACTGTCTGCAATTGGCGGCCTAGGTTACGCTGAGCCTCCGGGTCCCGCAAACGCACCAGCACTCCCGATCCCGCCATCGGCATGCCGGGTAAGCTTTCCAGCAAATCGACGGAAAGCAGCACCACTGTAGGTGCGCCTCCAGTACCGTTCGACCCTCCCCACGGCACCCTCCGGTTCCGCACCGGACGGCTGGTCTGCGTGGCCTGTGCGATCAGCAGGCCCAGTGGTGTGCTGGGTTGGAACACGTGGCCGATAGTGCGCCCCATCAGCCCCGACCGTTCCATACCAAGAAACTTCTCCACCGACCCCGACGCAAATACCAGGCTCAGTTCCCGGTTAAAAATGAATACGGCGTCTTCGAGATCGGCCAGGAGATGGTCGAGATTGCCACGCAGGTCCGACACTTCGGATTGGGCGCCGCGCAGTCTTTGGCCCAGCATGTTCACCTTGGAGGCCATGATCGAGACATCGTCGCCCGCAGTTTTTGGAGCCGGCTGTTTCTCCGGTTCGTACTCGCCGCTGGCCACACGATCGAGCAGATGGCCAAGCTGGCCTAGCGGGCGGAAAGCCGCGGCCGATAGCAGAAACGTCAGAAGCACCGCCGCAATTACCGAAAACACCGCCACTTTGGCGTCCTTCCGCATCACCGGATTGATATCGTCTCGAATCAGCGCCGGCGCGATAATCACTCGCACATTCAGCAGCGGTTTTCCCTCTGGCGTTCCCAGTTCTTGTTCCAACTGGTAATAGTCGTGAACGTCGCGGCGCAGTAAAAGGCGCAGCTTGTCGTACCAAGGGCTGGAACTGACCAGCGGCTGAAAATTGGGATAAGGCGGGCTGACGGTGCCGAGGCGGTTGGGATCGCTATCCAACAGGATTTCATTATGCGTGTCTGCCACCGCCACTTCGAGGATGGCTCCTCCCGCCGTGAGCACATCCACCAGCAAGCTCTGCAAATCGGGATCGCGCAGCGCCTCGCGTAAAGAGACCGTGCGTTGCTGCCGGTTGAGCGACTGGCTCACCATCTTGCTGGCCACAATCTTCAAGGCATTGGCGCGCTCCAGCGTCGATTCGAACTGCCGCTGCATTTCATTGCCAAGGTCAACAGCCGACACCACGGCCACCATCAGGCTGACTAGCCCGACAGAACCCAGCGTGAGCTTGGCTTGCAGCGTCATCGAATCACTGCGGAATCAGAAGCAGCTTTCCGGCCGTCCGGCGGCTCTCCAGATCCCTGTGAGCGGCCGCCGCTTCCGCCAGTGGATAAGTGCGCTCGATGCGTAGCTTCAACTTGCCATGGTCGATCCACTGGAGCACATCTCCGGCCCGCCAGAGCAACTCCTCGCGCGTTAGTAGATGGTGGACCAAACTTGGCCGCGTTACAAACAGCGATCCTTTGCCGTTCAAAACGTTGAGGTCGAAAGGCGGCACTCCGCCGCTCGATTGGCCGAACAGCGCCAGCACCCCGCGGGGCCTCAGCGAATCCAGACTCTTGTCAAAGGTGCTCTGGCCCACGGAATCGTAGATGACGTCTACGCCGCGTCCGTCGGTCAGCCGTTTCACTTCCGCCGCAAAGTCCTTCTCAGTATAGCGAATGGTTTCGTCCGCACCCGCTTCACGCGCGATTTTGGCTTTCTCTTCCGTGGAGACGGTGCCGAACACGCGCGCCCCGCGCATTTTTGCCATCTGCACGATAAGCGCCCCGGTGCCGCCCGCCGCCGCGTGCACCAGACACGTGTCGTCCGATTTGAGAGCATACGTCGACTGCGTTAAATAGTGAGCCGTCATCCCTTGCAGCATCGCTGCGGCCGCAGTTTCGAAGGTGACATGGCCTGGGATTTTCACCAGCATCGAAGCCGGCACTACAGCGTACTCGGCGTAAGAGCCGCGCTGCATCGTCCAGGCGACACGGTCTCCGACAGCCACTTCGCTAACGCCGGCGCCCACGGCTTCCACTATGCCTGCTCCTTCATTTCCCAGCGTCATCGGCAGATCGGCTTTGTAGCGGCCCATTCGGAAGTAGATGTCTATAAAATTGACGCCGATCGCGCCTAAACGGATGAGCGCCTGTCCCGGCCCCGGCTGCGGCTTGGCAACCTCCGCAAGACCCATCTTTTCCGGACCGCCCGGCTCCTTCACTAAGATCGTCTTCATCATCAGCTCCTGCGCAGAACCCTTCGCGTGTGAACAGCCGTTGCATAGAGTAGCAGATACAACAATGTGAACGGGAACAAAACCAGCCCCGACAACATCCGCACGGCGCCCGCACCCGCGAGGCCCGAACGTAACAGCGCGAAGCGCGCCACGACCCGCCAGTGGGAGCGGCTAAACCAGAAAAAATCGGCATTTTCATTGATGATGAAAAGCTTCGCCGGTACCCGCGAAGCCACCGCCCATTTCCATTTGGTCATCAGCGGCTCACCAGAGCAGACGATCCCCACGTACGAGTAGCGGTTCGTCGCGAGTTCCCGGTAAAGCCGCCGGCGCAGCGCGCGCCCTCGATATTCCGTAACGCAATAGAGCCGCGTGGTTTCGGGATCAAACCCGATGGGCAGCGTGTTGTAACAGGTAACCAAGTCGATCGGGATCGTATCGCCCCAGGTCCCGCGGAGCGTGAGAATCAGCTTTTCTAGAAGGTGTCGCGAGCCGCTTTCCACCAGAAGAATTGAGGTGACCTCAGGATCGCCATGCTTCAGGACGTAGCGCACTAATTCGACTGTAGCGCGAACCGCGGGTATACATACAACGCATGTATACTCGAAGTACGATCCCGCAACGCCAATGCCCAGCAAAAGCGAGCGTCCGAAAATTCCAAGATTCCAAACCGAAAAGGAAGAAGCGGAATGGTGGGACGCCCACATGGACATGGTCGGTCGAAATCTGATCAAGGCAATGCGGGACGGCACCGCCCACCGGGGCGGCCCCGCCGCACTCCTCCGCGAAACCCGCAACATCACCATCCGCATCGCCAATAGCGACATCGAGCGCGCCCGGAAATTCGCCGAAAAGAAAGGCATCGGCTACCAGACATACATCAAGATGCTGCTGCGCGAAGGCCTGGATCGCGAGGAGAAAAGGGCGCGGAAAGCTGGATGATGTGCTGGGAAACCTTCTCACCGAACAACCGAACCCCGATTCCGCCGGCATCGGCGATTTGCCGATTGAAGACGCGCTGCGCGTCATCAACGCCGAAGATCGCAAGGTCGCCGAGGCCGTCGGCCGCGAGATCCCGGCCATCGCGCGCGCTGTGGAAGCAATAGTCGAGGCATTCGAGCACGGCGGGCGATTGTTCTACATCGGCGCTGGCACGAGTGGGCGGATGGGCGTGCTGGATGCCTCCGAGTGCCCGCCTACCTTCGGCGTTCCCGCTGACCTGGTGCAGGGAATCATCGCCGGGGGCGAAGCCGCGCTCAGCCGCGCCACCGAGGCTAGCGAAGATGACGCCGCTGCAGGCGCGAGCGATTTGCGGGCCCATGGATTCAAGGCACCCGATATCCTGGTAGGAATCGCCGCCAGCGGCCGCACGCCATACGTGTTGGGAGCCATCACGGCCGCGCGTGCTGTCGGCGCCACCACGATCGGCATCAGTTGCACTCCCGATTCCGATCTCTCGCGCGCGGTTGACATTGCCATCACACCGGTGACCGGCCCCGAAGTGATCGCCGGCTCCACGCGTATGAAGGCCGGCACGGCGCAAAAAATGGTATTGAATATGCTCACTACAGGCGCGTTCCTCCGCATGGGCTACGTGTATGGCAACCTGATGGTGAATGTGCAGCCCACCAACCACAAGCTAGTGGACCGCGCGACGCGCATCGTGGCGCAGGCGGCGGGTCTCGATTACGGGCGCGCTAGCGAAGCACTGGCGGCCGCCGGAAACAGCGTGCGCGCAGCCATCGTCATGGCGAAGAAGGGCGTCGCCCGCGACGAAGCGGAGCGGAGACTCGCGGCAGCCCGTGGTAGTGTGGCCAAGGCTTTAGAAATATGGATAAATTCGTAATTACCGGCGGAGACCCGCTGTTCGGCGAAATCTCCATCAGCGGCTCGAAGAATGCCGCCTTACCCGCGCTCGCTGCGGCCCTACTCACCGATGAGCCGGTCGTTTTGAAACGCATTCCGCGCGTGCGCGATATCCGTACCATGCAGCGGCTGCTCGTGGATATCGGCTCGACGATTTCACCGTTGGGCGGCTCCGATAATGGCGCCGTCCGCCTGCACACGCCGCAAATCGTCTGCCCCGAAGCCCCCTACGAACTGGTGAAGACCATGCGTGCTTCGAGCCTGGTGCTCGGGCCTCTGGTCGCGCGCACGGGCCGCGCCCGCGTTTCTCTACCCGGCGGCTGCGCTATCGGCGCGCGTCCCATCAACCTTCACATCTTCGGCCTGGAGCAGCTCGGCGCGCGCATCGAGCAGGCGCACGGCTACATAGAGGCCGAAGCGCCCGAAGGCTTGCGCGGCGGCACCATCTATTTCGACCGCATCACCGTCACCGGCACCGAAGATCTCATGATGGCCGCCGTGCTGGCCAAGGGCGAAACCATCCTGCGCAACGCCGCCCGCGAGCCCGAAGTGGTGGACCTCGCGGCATTGCTCACTGCCATGGGCGCGAAAATCGAAGGCGCCGGAACCGCCACCATCCGCATTCAAGGCGTCGAAAAGCTGGGCGGCGCCGAACACACCATCATCCCCGACCGCATCGAAGCCGGCACCTTTCTCATCGCCGGAGCCATCACCGGCGGCGAACTCACCATCACCGGCTGCGTTCCCGAGCACGTGGGCGCGCTCATAGACAAGCTGCAACAGGCGCGCGTGGATGTAAAGCAGTTGGATTCGTGCGCTCTGCGCGTCCGCGGCGACCGCAAGCTCCGCTCGGCCGATATCACCACCGAAGAATACCCCGGCTTCGCCACCGATCTGCAGGCGCAGTACATGGCACTGATGACCCAGGCCGAGGGCATCGCCATCATCGTGGAAACCATCTTCGAAAACCGCTTCATGCACGCGCCCGAGCTGGCGCGCATGGGCGCGAATATCCGCATCGAAGGCAAGCAGGCCATGGTGGCCGGGCCGCGTGAGTTGACCGGCGCGGGTGTGATCGCTTCCGACCTGCGCGCCAGCGCTTCGCTCGTGCTCGCCGCGCTGGTGGCCCGCGGCGAAACCGTCATCGATCGCGTCTACCACATCGATCGCGGTTATGAGAAAATCGAGGCGAAATTGGCCGGTGCCGGCGCCAAAATCCGGCGCGTGGAGTAGCAAAATAATGCAGCACAGCCCGGGTTTCCTCAAACTGGTGAACGACGCCAAAGCGCAGGTCAGAGAAATCGATATCGAAGGTTATAAGAAGATGCTCGCTGCCAAAGAGCCGCACCTGCTGGTCGATACGCGCGAAGACAACGAATGGGCGGCAGGCCACGTCAAAGGCGCCATCCACATGAGCAAGGGCATCATCGAGCGCGATATCGAAGCCAAGGTTCCGGATAAATCCGCCAAGCTGGTGCTCTACTGCGGCGGCGGCTTTCGCTCCGCGCTCGTAGCCGATAACCTGCAGAAGATGGGCTACTCTAACCCCATCTCGCTTGATGGCGGCTGGCGCGCGCTGAAGGAATCAGGTCTCGAACTGGAGAAGTAACCGGCGGCTGCGCCACCTTCCGGCCCACTTCGGTGATAAGATCATCGGCCATGGCTCGGCTTGCCGTCTGGATTCTGCCGGCGCTCTCCGTTCCTCTGGCGGCGCAGTGGTTGAACTATCCCACGCCCGGCACGCCGCGATTGCCCAACGGCAAGCCGAACCTCACAGCCCCGGCGCCGCGCCGCTTCGGTGAGCCGGACCTCTCCGGCATCTGGGAACTGGAGCCGGCCACCTGCAATCCGCGCGCTCTCGGCACCTGCGGCCAGGATTACACCGGTGGCCCCGAATTCGGCAACATCGCCGCACGCCTTGGCGTTGACCTTCCATATCAACCTTGGGCCGCCGATCTGGTGAAGCAGCGCGCTCTCACCGGAGGCAAAGACGACCCCGTCGCCCTCTGCCAGCCCGCCGGCGCACTCCGCCTGCTCACCTATCCGCCTTACCGCAAAATTGTGCAGGACCCCGGCCTGATAGTGATCCTCTCCGAGCGCGACGTCACCTTCCGCCAGATCTTCACCGATGGCCGCCCTCTACCTAAAGACCCGAACCCTTCCTTCAACGGCTACTCCATCGGCAAATGGGAAGGCGACACTCTTGTGGTCGAAACCAACGGGTTGCGCGACGGAATCTGGCTCGACCGCAAAGGCAACCCGCTCACCAGCGCTGCCAAAATGATCGAGCGGTTTCACCGCGTGAATTTCGGAAATCTCAATATCGAAGTGACCATCGACGATCCCAAAGCCTACACCCGGCCCTGGACGGTGAAGCTGCACCAAATCCTCATGCCCGATACGGATCTGCTCGAATACTACTGCCAGGAAAATGAAAAAGACAATCGTCACATGGGGGCCAAATGATTGCTCGCGCGGCAGCGTTACTGGCCATCTCTCTGCCCCTTGCCTTCGCGCAGGGGCCGGGCCCAACGGTCTATGAGGGCGCGCGGCTGATTACTGGCGATGGAACTGCGCCCATCGAAGATTCCGCCTTCCTGGTCGAAAACGGCCAGTTCACTCAGGTCGGCCGCAGAGGCGCGCTGAAGCTGCCCGCCGGCGTCGTTCACGTCAACCTGAGCGGAACGACCGTCATGCCGGGGAAGGTCGATGTGCACGGCCATATCGGGTTCCAGCACGATTGGGATGGAACCATGGCCAAGGAATACTTCACACGAGAGAACCTGATTGACCACCTCCAGCGGCTCGCCTATTACGGTTTCACCGGTGTGGTCAGCATTGGCGATCTTGTGGACCGCTCGGACCTTCACGGCGGCCGCACTGGCTGGGGCGGTGTGCCTCTCCAGGTAAGAGATGAGATCATCCCCGGCGCAGCCTTATACAAAACGGCTGGGCCTGGAATCGCCTGGCCGGGATCGGGCGCCAATGGCCATCCAGCGCGAACCGATGTGCCCTATCCTGTGACCACCGAGGTCGAGGCCCGTGCGGCGGTTGACGATTACGCCAAAATGAAGCCCGCGTTTGTAAAGATCTGGGTTGACGACCGCGCCGGCCGCACCAAGAAGCTCACGCCGCCGCTGTATCTCGCCGTCATTGATGAGGCCCACAAGCTAGGGCTTCCGGTGGGTGCGCACAACGTGACGCTGGCGGATGCGAAGCTGCTCATGCGAGCCGGCGTCGAAGGCTGGTTGCATCTCCCTGTGCGTATGGGCGAAGTGCCGGATGACGAATTGATCGGCATTATTCGCGAGCGCATCGCGAAAGGAGATCGCCCGAACCTCTGGTTCAATCCCGGCGCGGGCTGGACGGCCTCGGCGCGCGCCGTTTGGGATGACCCGCTCTTGCGCGAAACGATTCCGCCACAGCAGATTCAGGCGCAGTGGGGCGATTACTTCGCCAAACTCACTCCCGAAGCCGTCGACCGCGCCCGCCGCAACCTCAAGCAGATGGGCGAAACCAACGCCCTGCGCCTCCGCGCCGCCGGAATGAAAGTCGTTCTAGGGAGCGATACTGGGCAGACCCGCTTCTTTATCGGATGGATGGGCCAATTGGAAATGGAAAACTGGGTGTGGATGGGCCTCACTCCCTACGAAGCCATCGTCGCCGCCACCCGCGATTCCGCACAGATCGCCGGTTTCAACACCGGTATGATCGCCACGGGCAAGCTGGCCGATTTCATCGTGCTCAATGCCAATCCGCTCGACGATATCGGCAACTCGCGCAAGATTGACAAAGTCTTTCTTCGCGGCCAGGAGCTAGACCGCGCGGCGCTCAAAGCCAAATGGCAGGCGAGGTGGCCGAAAGCTGCGGCGAACTGAATCCGCCACAGTGGCCGATCAATCCTTCTCCTCCTCCCAACCTGTCACCGGATGCCCCACCACCTGCGCCAGGCTGACCGGCTTTTGCCGGAACGGCTGGCCGTGAAACTTATCGATCTCCTCGCGGTAGCTCATTAAAGGCCCCGGATATCCGATAAGCTGCCAGCCGATCAACCCTGCATTCCCGCCGTGCAATGGGTCGCTGAACATCCCTTCAATCGTGTGCTGGCGCAGCATCCGAAAGAAGGTCGTCTTCTCAATCTCGTGCAGCCGCCGGTCCTGTTCGGCACTGCCGAGCGAGGCGAAATCCCCAAGCTGCTTGACGCCCTCGCGGTAAATCTCCCGCGGGCTGGCCTTACCCTGGTAGCCATGTTCGGGAACGGAGTCGACGAACGGCGGCTTGGCGTAGCGATATTTGTCGCGTCCGTACGGCCCCGCAAGCTGCCGATCGATGTAGATCACTACGCCCGCCTCGGTCGCACCCGGCCCCGATACATCGCCGGGGAAAATGCGCCCGCACGCCGCCTGTACTGTGCGCCCTTCGGCCGCCGTGAAAAATCGCAGTGGAACCTTGATCGCGCCGGGCGTTGTGCCTGTCTGGGCCTGCACCCGCAGTGGCTCGCGCGCCAACGTGTAGATCAGCAGGCCGCCAACACTGGTCGCCGGCACTAATAGAAATTCGCGCCGCTTCATAACAACTCCCCCGGATGTTTCGTGTATCGATCGATCAAAGCATCCGCCGCCCGCAGCGCCAGCGCCAGAATCGTCAGCGTGGGATTGCCGGATCCGTTCTGTGGAAACGCCGATCCTCCCACCACCCACAGATTGGACGCGTGCCAGTGCTGCAGCCACGGATTCACCACGCTCGTTTCCGGGGAGGTCCCCATGATCGCCCCGCCATTCACGTGTGTGCTCTGATATTGCGTGATCGTGTAGCGTTCGAGCAGCCGCGAATTAGTCGGGCCGGCCCTTCCATTCATGGCTTTCGCAAGCTGAGTCTGAATCTTGCCCAACATCGCACCTTGCGCCCGCTCATGATCGGTCCAATCGAGCGTGAGCCGCATGAGAGGATCGCCGTACTTATCGGTGTATGTCGGATCGAGATCTACAAAATTCTGCCGGTAAGCCAAGTGCTCCGCTTCGCTGTTGATACTGGCCGAACGGTCGTGCCATTCGAGCGCGGCTTTCTTCCACTCCGCCCCCCAATCCGATTTCACTTCGCCCGGCGGCATGGCGCCGAACGAAGCAATCGGCCCTTCGCCCGTGCTCATCAGCCGGATGTTGCCGCCCCGCAAAACTCCGGGGAAGCCGTCGACGCCTTCCTTCCCATCGAAATCGCTGATCCCGTACCCCAGCCCGCCGGCGCCCATGAAGGCGTTCAGCGGCTTATCCAAAAATACGCGCGTCGCGGCCGATACCTGGTGCGTCAGGTTCTTTCCGACGGTCCCTTTCCCCGTCGCCGGATTGTACTGCTCGCCCAACTTCGAAAGCATCAGCAGCCGGGAATTGTTCAGCGTCCAGGAAGCCAGAATCACGATATCGGCGGGCTGGAAAAACTCCGCGCCGGAGCGGTCGAAATATCGCAAGCCTTCCACCTTGCCTCCGCGATGCACCAGACGCCGAACATTCGATCCCGTGCGCAGCGTGAAGTTCTTCTGCTTCTGGAGCACCGGCATCAGCACGTTGGTAGGCTGCGCCTTCGCGCCGATCATGCATCCGTAGCGCGTGCAGTAGCCGCAATAGGCGCAAGCGGCGCGGCTCACGCCATCGGGATTGGTATAGTTGCGGCTCAACGTGGCCGTGGGTATCGGGTACGGATGATAGCC
>DATBID010000603.1:0-8896 GCA_036557125.1 Bryobacteraceae bacterium
CGGCGCCATGTCGGCGTGGTCTTCCAGTCGCAGAGTCTCGATAAGGCCCTGACCGTGGAAGAGAACCTCCGCAGCCAGGGGCACCTGCATGGCTTGAGCGGGGCGGTACTGCGCGAGCGCATCAGCCACGTTATGGAGCAACTGGGATTAAAAGAGCGGCGCAAAGATCTCGTCGAATCGCTGTCCGGCGGCCTCCGCCGCAGAGTAGAAATCGCCAAGGCGCTGCTGCATCGGCCGCAGGTGCTCCTCATGGATGAGGCCTCCACCGGACTCGATCCAGCCGCGCGCCGCGACCTTTCCAACTACGTCGAAGGCCTGCGGAAACGGGAGAACGTTACTATCCTGCTGACCACGCACATTCTGGAAGAAGCCGATCGCTGCGACCGCCTCGTCCTGCTGCACCAGGGCAAAATCGTGGCCGAGGGCAGCCCGCGCGAGCTCTGTTCCCGGATCGGCGGCGATGTGGTGGTTCTCGAAACGCAAGACGCTTCCGCGCTCGCCGGAAAAGTCGCGCAGCGCTTTGGCCTCGCTCCCAAGGTGATCGACGGCCAGGTGCGCGTGGAGATCCCCAACGGCCACCGCTTCATCACGGAAGTAGTGGAGGCCTTTCCGGGTTCCATCGAGACGGTGGCGTTGCACAAACCCACGCTCGAAGACGTCTTCGTGCGCGAAACAGGAGCTTCCATTGAATAGCTTTCTTTTGCCGGCTGGCACATTGTGGCGGCGCGAATTGGTTCGCTTTTGGCGGCAGAAGAGCCGGCTGCTGGGAGTGATCGCATCGCCCCTGGTGATCTGGCTGCTGATCGGCTATGGTTCGAACACGCTCGGCCGTTTTTATTCGGGCGCGCTCGTGCTGACCATAATGTTCTCGGCCATCTTTTCCACTATCTCCATCATCGAAGACCGGCGGGAAGGCTTTCTGCTTTCCATGCTGGTCTCGCCCGCGCCGCGCACCAGCATGGTGCTTGGGAAAATTTTGGGAGCGGCTACACTGGCCTGGATCCAAGGCGTGATCTTTCTGGCCTTCGCGCCGCTGGCCGGTTTCCATATGGGGGCGGGCGATCTGCTTGCGGTGGCGGGCTCGATTTTTCTCATTTCGTTTACGCTCACCGGCCTAGGGTTCATCATTGCCTGGAAAATGGAATCGACCGCGGGTTTTCACGCCATCATGAACCTATTGCTGATGCCAATGTGGATGGTCTCGGGCGCGCTCTTTCCGCTATCGGAAGCTCACGGATGGGTGAAGGCAATCATGTGGGCAAACCCCTTGACCTACTCGGTTTCGCTGCTGAACCACACTCTCGTGCTGCCGAACATCACGCCCGGGCCGGCGGTCAGCCTCGGAGTCACCGTAGTATTTGGAGTGGCCTTGTTGCTCGCCTGCGGGATGCTGGCCGCGCAAAAAAGCGTGCGGAGCGCCGCGTGATTCTGAGCCGCGCCCGGCTTTCTGAGCCGCGCCTTTCTGAGCCGCGACCAAAGGGAGCGGTCCTCCTCTCCGTTCTGTTTCTGGCAGGTTGCGCGGCCAAACCTCCGCTGCCGGTCCTGGGCGAAGCGCCGGATTTCCAACTCACTTCTCAGACGGGAGCGCCGGTCGACCGGCACACGCTCGATGGCCATGTCTGGGTGGCCGACTTCATGTTCACCACCTGCCCCGGGCCGTGCCCCCGGATGAGTTCGCAGATGCACCAGATCCAAAAAGCCACCGAGAATACTCCGGACGTGAAGCTCGTTTCCTTCACCGTAGACCCCGCGCACGATACGCCCGCCGTGCTGGCCGCCTACGGGAAACATTTTCTGGCCGACCCGGATCGCTGGTATTTCCTGACCGGGCCGCAAAAGAGCCTCAGTGAAGTGGGTCTGGCCGGATTTAAGCTCAACCCCGTAGATGGCAGCCTGAACCACAGCACACGCTTCGTGCTGGTAGATCGCCAGGCGCGCATTCGCGGCTACTATGCTTCTTCCGAAGACGGATTCATAGATAAGCTTCTCCGCGACCTCCGGCAGCTCGAACGGGACAAGTCTTGACCTCGGTTTTGCCCTCAGTCAACGCGGTGCTGAACGCCACTGCGGCCGTGCTGCTGGTTTGGGGATATACTCTCATCCGCCGCAAGCGCATCGAGACCCACCGCAAAGTGATGCAGACCGCATTTGCGGTTTCCTGCGCATTCCTGGTCTGTTATCTCGTGTATCACTTCAAAGTAGGGCATGTCGTCTTTCAAAAGACCGGCGCGATTCGCACGGTCTATCTCAGCCTGCTGGCGAGCCACACGGTACTGGCAGCGGCCGTGCCGGTGCTCGCGATCGTTACGCTCCGCCGCGGCTTGGCGGCGAAGTTCGACCGCCATCGCCGCATCGCCCGCTGGACGCTGCCCGTCTGGCTATATGTCAGCGTGACGGGTGTGGTCGTTTACCTGATGCTGTATCACCTATAGCGAACCTTGATTGCGATCACCGGACCTCAGCCCACGCGCGGTCACCTCACTCTATACGGTGATATAATCCCCCGACAGGGGAGGGGCGGGGTACGGCGAGTCCGACGGTCGATCCGAACGGTTCGGCGAATAATCTGTGGGTGCCGGAAACCGAGGCCGAACGTAAGGCCATTCGCGAGCAGTTGGAGCGAATCCTCAGCAGCCCTTTATTCAAGAACAGCAAACGTTACCCCAGCCTGTTTCGCTTTGTCGTGGAGCGCTCGCTCGACGGACATTCCGGTCATCTGAAAGAGCGCACGCTCGGAATGGAAGTTTTCGGGCGGGAACCGGACTACGACACCAATCTCGACCCGGTGGTGCGGACTTCCGCGGTCGAGATCCGCAAACGTATCGCGCAGTACTACCATGAACCGGGGCACGAAACGGAAATTCGCATCGATTTTCCCGCCGGAACGTATCTCGCCGAATTCCGCCATCCGCAAAAGCCGATTGTGGATACGCCGCCGCCCGCCCCGCCAAAAAAGCGGACGTTCGTATTGGCTACCATCGGCGCGGCCGCTCTGGTGCTGGCCGCTGCGCTTGTGGTCCGGCCTTGGGAACCCGCCGGAGCGCTGGAGAAATTCTGGGCGCCTGTGCTCGATTCTTCCGACGCTGTGCTCATCTATATCGGCGGCTTCGACGATACCACACCGCCACAGCCCGTAAGTCTCACGGAGTTGCAGAATTCCGAGCGGGTTGCCTACGCCGATGCCACGGCGCTGGCGCGGATCGTTTCGCTCCTGAGCACGCATCACAAACGATACCGGACCCGCTTGCAAATATCCGCCAAGATCGATGACCTCAAAGACGGCCCTGCGGTCCTCATCGGCGCCTTCAATAATAGTTTTGCTCTGCGGCTTACCGGGCACTTGCGTTTCAGTTTCAGTCGCAACCCTGAAACGCACGTCAGTTGGATCGTGGATAAAGAACGTCCCGGCGACATCAAATGGTTCCACCAGATGTCGGCCCCTTTCAGTAACGTGCAGGAAGACTATGCGATTATTTCGCGGGTAGTGGATCCCACCACTGGGCGCATCGTGGTCACGGCATCGGGTCTGGCGAAGTTCGGAACCGAGGCAGCGGGTGAATTTCTAACCAACCCGGCTTACATGGACCAGATCTCCCGGCTGGGGCCGAAGGGTTGGGAGCGCCGTAATATGCAATTCGTGATTCGCGCCAACGTAATCGGACGAAGCTCCGGTCCACCGCAGATCGTGGCGTCCTATTTCTGGTAGACCTTCCCGGCCGGAATTACGTATCACTACTGCTTGATACATCCCTTCCGTTGCGCCCGTAATCCTTTGAAAACGAAGCACCTCTTGGCCTTTGGCGTAGCGCAACGGTAAGCCCCTTGCATTCGCGGACAAAACGAACATATCTACTCTAAAACCGGGTTGTTTGCGAGTTAGCTCGCACACGGGGATTTTAGGCGTCACACGAGGAGGGGGGCCATGTCGCAGGTATGCGCGCGCAGGACCGTCGGGGTGCTGGTGTTTTCGATCCTTACTGCCGCCGGATCGAGCCTGATGTTCGCCCAGGGGACGGCGGACATTGTCGGAACCGTTACCGACAACTCGGGAGCAGTGGTCGCCTCCGCTAAGGTTACGGCAAAAAATCTGGATACCGGACTCACCCGCACCGAGGAAACGAACGCCGGCGGCGATTACTCGCTTACTCTCCTGCCCATAGGCGCTTACTCGGTCACCGTGGAGGCAACCGGGTTCAAAATGTTCACTAACCGGAGCCTTACGCTCGCAACCGGCGACCGGGCGCGCGTCGATGCCCAAATGCAACTGGGAGACGTTACCCAAACTTTGGAAGTCCAGGCAGAGGGGGCTAACTTGCAGACCGACAGCTCGACCGTCGGAGCACTGGTGACAACCAAGGCCGTGCAGGACCTGCCGGTTAATGGCAGAAACGCCATCCGGCTGGTGCAGCTTGCCCCTGGAGCAACGGAAAGCGTCCAGAGCTCGCTTGGGGGCGGAACCCGGCCCGATGATCGCCGGCAAACCTCCGTCGTGTCTGCCAACGGCCAAACCGATTCGGCCAACAATTTCATGCTCGACGGCATGGACAACAACGAGCGTGCCATCGCAACCATTATCGTTAAGCCGTCAATCGACGCTCTGCAGGAAGTGAAAGTGGACACGAATATGTATTCGGCCGAAGTTGGCCGTGCCGGCGGCGCCGTAGTCAATATGATTACGAAATCGGGCACCAATGGCTTGCACGGAACGCTGTTCGAGTTCCTTCGTAACGATAAGCTGGACGGCAAGAACTTTTTCAACGTCCCGCAGGCGGGAAATCCCCTGGCGGGAGTAAAGCCTGAATTCCGGCAGAACCAGTTTGGCGGCAGTGTCGGCGGGCCCATCCGGAAGGATAAGACGTTCTTCTTCGCGGATTACGAAGGCTTCCGAAGGATCCAAGGCATGACGCAGCAGGCCGCAATACCTACAGCCTGTGAGTTAGGCCGGATAGCATGCAACGGCATCACACAGCTTGGCAATTTTTCCGATACCACGACGCCGGTTTACAATCCGCTGACACATACTCCTTACCCGAATAACGTAATCCCCCTCACGGCCATCAGTCCCATTTCTCAGAACTACGCTGCTCTTTACCCAACCTTGCCGGTAGCAGCTTGCCAGGGCGTAAACTGCAACTTCATATCGAGCTTCAACGCCACCCAATTCGCTCACGTTGCGGATGTCCGAATCGACCAGCACTTCAGCGCGCAAGACAGTTTCTACGCCCGCTACTCCATAAACAACACCAATACCGTCACGCCAGATGCCCTGCCGGTATTGCAAGTGGCGGGGTTGACAGTGCATCCCAACGGGCTAAACTTCAATGCCGGTTTCCCCAGTACCGCGTATCAGCGCCAGCAGAGCATCGCGTTAAGCGAGGTTCATATCTTCAAGCCGACACTGCTGCTGGAATTACACGCGCAACTGGCCCGCTACGTGACAGATTCCGAAAGTCCAAACGCCGCTTTGAATGTGAACACCGCATTCGGCGGTCCAGCCAACGTCAATACCGGCCTGCCGGGCACAAGCGGGCTGGCTTTCCTGAATTTCAATGGCGCCTATGCGGGAATCGGAGATGCCTTCGCGCTCCCGACGGCCTATTGGGATACCAACTACCAGTACAGCGGCACACTCACCTGGACGCGCGGGGCGCACACCATCAAGTTCGGAGCGAATCTGCTGCGGCGCGACTGGAGCACGTTCCAGGCTTTGTTTAAGGCGGAATTCGTCTTTTCGGCCGCGCAAACTAATTCCACCGCGGGGGCCGCCGGCGGCACTGGAGGGAACGCGTTCGGGTCACTCCTGGCCGGGTATCCGGCCCAAGATGTCCGGAACCTCTCGCTCGTCGCTCCGCAGTATCGGGATTGGGAGATGGGGGAATTTATTCAGGATGACTGGCGCGCCACACGCTGGCTCACACTGAACTTAGGTCTGCGGTACGACATATTTACTCCATTCAAAGAAAAGCATGACCACCTTTCCGACTTTGATCCGACGAATCCGGCGATGCTCGCGTCCGGCACGATCCAGGTAGCGGGAATGAACGGCTTCAGCGACACGCTCAATATCGGCACACAATTCGGTGATGTGCAGCCTCGCATTGGCTTTGCGGCGACGCTAGGCCATGGCATGGTGCTGCGCGGAGGTTTCGGATTGAGCTACTGGCCCAATAACGTCGCCTCCCCCTTTAATCTGAAGAACGCGCCGTTCACCGCTAACTATACGCTCAACCAGACGCCGGGCACGCCAACCCTGCTCCTGGCCAATCCGGTTCCCGCGGTCGCTCCCGCCCCCACATGTCTGGTTGCGGCCTGTGGAAACACCGGCATTTCGAGTGTTCCGGACGGCACCGTCACCAAGTACGACTATACGAAGATCTACATGTTCAACCTGATGCTGGAAAAAGAGATTGCGGGCAACGTGCTCACCATAGGATACGTCAGTGAGCCCGTACGCCATCTGCCCAGGGTGGTCCCCAATGCCGATATCCCGGTTCCGCCGCTCGGTCCTGGCGGTTGCGGCGTAACCAAAGCCATCAGTTTGCCCAACCCTTGCCAGCCATACTATTCGGAGTTGCCGCTGGTTAGTAGCATTCAGTTGGCCGAAACCAATGGCGTCAGCAACTACAATGCGTTGCAGGTTCAATTTCAGAGGCGGTTCAGCAAGGGCTTGACCTTTGCCTTAAACTATACCTACTCAAGCGCGCTTTCTGATGTCGGCGGCCCCGGCGGCGCGTGCGCGGGCTGCGCCCAGGTACTCAACGATTTCGGCCGCGACTACGGCCCCAGCGACTACATGGTGCGCCATCGCTTTACAACAACCGCCAATTACGAGTTGCCCTTCGGCAAGGGTCTGCGAGGTTTCGCCGGCCAGGTCGTCAAAGGATGGCAAGTGAACGGCATCTATGCGTTTGCCACCGGGCAGCCCTTCACGGTTCTGAATCAGGGGAACCCGCAACAGAACACCGGCATCACAGCCGACCGCCCCAATCTGTTGCCCCAGGAAAGCTTCACGCGATCGCTCAACCAATGGTTCAATATCGGGGCGTTTCAGTTGCAGCCGTTCGGAACGGAAGGCAATGAGGGCCACAATGTTTTTTTCATGCCTCACAACCAGCGCGTTGACTTCTCCTTGTTCAAGGATTTCGCCATCAAGGAATCGAAGCGCCTGGAATTTCGCGCGGAGGCCTTTAACCTGACAAATACGCCCAGCTTCGGCATGCCCGGAACCAACATCGTAGGATGGTCAGGGACCGGTGCGAACGCCGTTCCCACGGCCGCGGGCAATTTCGGAAAAATCACCAGCACCAACGTCTTCTATACGCCGCGAGATATTCAACTCGCGCTGAAATTCGTCTTCTAAGGATCCGTATGGCACATCGAGGGAAATGATCGGCATGAGACCTTTTGTTGCGGCATACATCACCCTGCTCTGCGCTGTAGGAGTATTCGGTCAGAGCGCGCCAACGCGCTCTACCCCCGATCTCTCCGGCTTCTGGGAGCGCAAAGACGACAAAGGCAGTGGCAGCTTCGGAGGGACGCTGGAAGGGATTCCAAAGGCCGCGCTCAAACCCGAAATTGTCGCTGCCAATCGTGAGGAAGGCGCCCGTCAAGCGAGGGGCCAGGTGGTCTCGCTCGGCTCGAAATGGTGTCTCACGAATCAATATCCCTTCTTCATGCAACACTCCGCCGCATGGGACATCGTTCAGACGGCGAATGAGATCGTTCAGGTCCCCGAGGTGCATACCTTTCCGCGCCATATATACCTGGACGGCCGGGCGCACCCCGATCCAGCGCATTTGCAACCCTCTGTCAACGGCCACGCGATCGGACATTGGGAAGGAGATACTCTGGTGGTCGATACCATTGGCTTCGCCGGCGGGGCTGGCACACCCGGAGGTGGCCGCGTAGGGCCAAACACACATCTTGTAGAGCGCTTCCGGCTTCTGGACAACCGCAAGGTACTCTCAGTGACATTCACTTGGGAAGATCCATCAATTTACTTGAAGCCCCACACCTACGAATTGACTTACCACAAGTCCGATCCGGGAACATACGCCTTTGAGGAGTATTGTCACGCGGACGATGCAGCTCAGGGAGGCTCGATCGTCGAGCCGCCACAGAAATAGGACGCTATGCGGTTTCGACAGATTATTGTTCAGTTCGGCGCGATATTCGTAAGCTGCTCTTTCTATCTGCTGTCTGCAGCGGGACAGTCGCCGAATCTTTCCGGCTATTGGGAACTCCATTTCGACAGTAAGAATGTCCCGCCTGCGCCACTTCGTCCGGAAATCGCGGCCGAAGACAAGAGTATTCAGTACAAGAAAGACATGGCCGAACTCCGCTGGTGTCATTTTATGGGTACTCCGTATTCGATGGAAAGCTCGCCGATTGACATACTCCAGAACCGCAATGGAAAAGAAATTGTCATCACGTTCTCGTTGCGGACACCAGCCCGCCATATTTATACCGATGGGCGAAGCCATGTGAATCCCGAGATATTCGACCCCGTCTCCAACGGGCATTCGATCGGGCACTGGGAGGGAGACACTCTGGTAGTCGATACCATAGGCTTTTCGAGCGAAGGACTGATCGCCATCCCGGGCGGCGGCCGCCGCACGCCCGATTCTCACCTGATAGAGCGCTTCCGTCTCGTGGATGGCGGCAACCGCCTTTCCGTAATCTCAACCTGGGAAGACGCCAAAATCTTCACCCGGCCGCATACCTATGAATTCCGCTATTACCGGTCCCCAAAGGGCACTGAGGCACGGGAATTTGACTGCAACGCCAATGACGAGGAACGGGCAAAGTTCCTATTAGGAATACCCGGCAACTACCCATGATCCAGTCGCTTCGATCCTTACGGCTCCGATCCGAGCCGCGACCGTCAGGGAGCGGT
>DATBID010000604.1:0-6820 GCA_036557125.1 Bryobacteraceae bacterium
TCCAGGCACTAAAGCTGTCAGCTATCAGCATTCAGCTATCAGCTAACCTACATTGCGCGCCGCAGGCGCGCATAGCCTAAGCTGATCGCTGATAGCTGACAGCTTTTCTGCTACAATTCGGCTGGCCGTGCCCCATCCTCCCGCCGAACGTGAAGACTCCCACCTCATGCGGGAGATGTTCCATCGAGTGGCCCCTCGATACGATTTCATCACTCGCGTTTTTTCCTATGGAATGGACCGCCGCTGGAAACGCGAGTGCGTCGAGCGCGCCCTTCTTCCCAAAAACCCGCTGATTTTGGATCTCGCTTGCGGGACCGGTGACTTTTCCGCACTGGTGTCGGCGTGCCGTCCGTTGGCGAACACCGTGGCCGTGGATCTGACCGAGCGTATGCTGAGGCTGGCGGGCGAACGCGTGCGCCACAAACTATGCGCCGATGCCGCCCGCCTCCCGTTTTCCAATGGCTGTTTCGATTGCGTTTTCGTGGGTTATGGCCTGCGCAATTTCGGCAATCTGCGCCTGGCTCTGAACGAAATTGGCCGGGTCACCCGTCCGGGCGGAATGCTCGTCAGTCTGGACTTTTTTCTTCCCGCCAACCCTTTCTTGCGCGCTCTCTATCTGGGTTACCTTTATGCCCAGGGCGCGTTCTGGGGCATGGTGCTGCACCGCCGGACCCGGATTTACACGTACATTCCTCACTCGCTCCGGTGTTTCGTTTCTATCGACGAGTTCACGAAACTTTTGCGCGGAACGGGGTATCACCGCGTGAAGGCGCGGAGTTTTATACTAGGCGGAATCGGCCTGCACTGGGCGGCCAAAGAATGACGCCAATCAGACCATCTCCGGAACGCGCGGTTGCGGCACGCGCTGATCACGCCGCCGGCGACCATGTCGCAGCTTTGACAGCCAGCTTTCTCGGCTGGACTTTGGACGCTTTCGACTATTTTCTGCTGGTCTTCTGCCTCACCGCCATCGGCCGCGAGTTTCACAAGTCCGACGCCGAAATGGCTCTGGCCATCACCATTACTCTGGCCTTTCGCCCCGTGGGCGCGTTCCTGTTTGGCTTGCTCGCCGATCGCTATGGCCGCCGCGCGCCGCTCATGCTCGACCTCATCTTCTATTCCGTAGTCGAGGTGCTTTCTGGTCTGGCCCCCAACTACGCTACATTCATGGTGCTGCGCGCCTTGTTCGGCATCGGCATGGGCGGGGAGTGGGGCGTGGGCGCGTCGCTCGCTATGGAAAAGGCGCCGCCCCGCCTGCGCGGCCTGCTCTCCGGTGTTCTCCAGCAAGGCTATGCCGCCGGCAATCTGTTAGCCGCCGGCTGCTACTTCTTCCTATTCGATAGGCTCGGCTGGCGCCCGCTGTTCTTCATCGGCGGCCTCCCCGCGCTGCTCGCCCTATTTGTGCGCTTCCGCGTGAAGGAGTCGGAAGTGTGGGCGAAAACGCGTCACGCTTCGTGGGGCCATCTGTTCCGCGCCATCGCCTCCCACTGGAAGCTGTTCCTGTTTCTCCTGCTGCTGATGACCTCTTTTAACTTCGTTTCCCACGGCACCCAGGATATGTACCCCACATTTCTGGAGCGCCAGTGGCACTTCGCGGCCAAGCAGCGCGCCGTAATTACGGCAATCTCAATGGTGGGCGCGATCGTCGGCGGGACTTTGTTCGGCGCATATTCCGACCGCTTCGGCCGCAAGCGCGCCATGATTACCGGCCTGCTGGCGGCCGTCCTGATGATCCCGCTCTGGGCCTTCTCGCCATCCACCGCCCTGCTGATCGTCGGTGCCTTCCTGATGCAGTTCATGGTGCAAGGCGCTTGGGGCGTAATCCCGGCGCATTTGACGGAACTCTCCCCCGATTCCGTCCGCGGCTTTCTGCCCGGCTTCGGCTACCAGTGCGGCGTCCTGATTGCCGGAACTGTGGCGTACATAGAAGCTGTATTCGCCAAACACGCCAGCTATTCGGTCGCCATGGCCGCCACCGGCGGCACCGTCTTCCTGCTGGCTGCAATCGTCACCGCATTCAGCCACGAAAAACGAGCCGCTAAGTTCGGAGCACCGTAAACGCCGGAAGTGGCAGCCGCCATCGCGCGGGTTAAATCCGTCCGCGTATTTACGACGCATATACGCCTGCTATCCTGAGTATTGGAAGACGCGGGCGGAATTGAGTTTGACTGGGACGACGCCAACCAGAAACATCTAGCAGCCCACAAAGTCACCAGTGCCGAATGTGAGTACATCATGCGGAACGATCCGCTAGACCTCGCCTGCCAAGTGATCGACGGTGAGGAGCGTTACCGATCTGTAGGTGTTACCAGCCGGGGCCGCCTGTTAACCGTGGTGTGGACGGTCCGCAACGAGAAGGTGCGGGTGGTGACCGCGTTTCCGGTACCGCGGGCCGACAGACAGGCATGGAGAGAATCCAGATGAAGAAGCAATCCAAGAAGCGGACGGGCACCGGTAAGCCGGTGAGCGGCATCCTAGTTCCGAAGTTCGCAACCGAGGCCGAAGAAGCCGAGTGGTGGTATCGGAACCGACACATCCACGGCAAACAACTCCTGGCCGCCGTGCGCGCCGGCAAAGCTCAGATCCTCACCAGGGCGAAGCTGCTCGCCCGGATCGCTGCGTCGAAATCGAAGACGGCGGCTCCGGTAATCTCACTGCGCGTTCCTGAGGCGGATCTAGCCCTGGCGCGGCGGCAAGCCGAGAAGAAGGGGATGCCGTACCAGACGTACATCAAATCGCTCTTGCACGAGACTCTGACCGCACGGGAGCGCCGGTCGAAGCCGCCGGCATAGGAGTGCCGCTAGTGCCTCGCCATTTTGTCTACTACGACCACTCCGCCTTTCACTACCAGTCTGGTCTTCAGCCAGTTCCAATAACCTTCCAGCGGGTCGCCATCCAGCAAAATGATATCGGCCAGCTTGCCGGGCTCCAGCGTACCGAGTTGATCGCCCATCTGAATATACGACGCGGTGTTCGGCCCCATCATCTTAATGAGATCCCGCATCGAAAACATCACGTTGAGCATTTTCAACTCGTGGTCGAGCCCGGCCTTTGGGTCATAGTTCGTGTCGGTGCAATAACCGAGCACCACACCTGCATCCCATACCGTCCGCGCGTTCACCGGCATATATCCGGCCTCTTCGCCGAGGCGGACGCCGTCGACGATTCCCTCCGGCCACGGTTTGCCGTCGCGGAAGCGCGGCTTGTTGTCATTCGCAAAAACTCCGAACACCGGCGAGCCGAAGCTCACCGTTCCCAGCACCTTCGTCCCCGCCGCGGCTACCTTGCGCGCGTCCTCTTTGCTCACCCAATCTTTGTTGGGCAGGTGCACCAATAACGGCACGCCCGCTTCCGCCGCGGCCACCATCGCGGGAGAACTCACGGCATGCACTTGCACCATTACGCCTGCTTTTTTCGCCTCGTCCACCACGGCGCGGAGCACCTCCAACTCTTTCTCACTTGGGCCGGGAATCGGAGTGAGCGCGATTTCGCCAGTGAACTTGATCCCCATTGCGGCCATTTTGCGGATCTCCGCCCGCGCCGATTCCGGCGTGTGCTGGTTCAGCCGCAAAGAACCGGAAGGAATGATGCGGGGACCATTGATCATGCCGCTATCAATGTGATTGCGCAGCGTGAGATTCCCTTCGGCCGGACCGCCTCCCGAAAGCACTGTCGTATAGCCTGCTTCGAGCAGCGCCTGCATCTGCTCCTTCTCATTCGGCCCGGTATTGATGTGGCGGTGGCCGTCGATGAAGCCGGGCATGGCAGTCATGCCTCTGGCGTCGATCGCACGCCCAGCGCGTGAAGCAGGCGCGCCCGCTGCTACCGAAACGATCTTTCCCCCGCGCACCACGATCGAACCGCGCTCAATAACGGTCGCATCTGGCCCGATAATCCGGGCATTGGTGATCGTCAGGTCTTGCGCGGACAAAGACAGAAAGGCGAATAATCCAAGAGCGAGCCGCATGAGTAGAGATTATACTAATTGCCCACGGATGAACACACATGAACGCAGATTGAAAACCAAAGATTTATCCGCGTTCATCCGTGTTCATCTGTGGCTGATATGCTTTTAGTGCTCGCCGAAGCTGTAGCCTAGCCAGACCATCGCCTGCGGCACCGTATTGCTACCAAACTGCTGCGTGAAGTTCGGGATGAAGTGAACATCGAGTTCGGGCCGGATAAAGACGTGTTCGGTTACGAAGAGCTCAAGCCCCACACCAAGGTGCGCCTGGAAGTGGCTCGCGTTGCCGATCGGCACCGTCTGATGGCTGCATACTGCGGTCCCGACGCAACCGCTCTCATTAATGGCGAAGCTGGTTCGCGCGGCACCAATTCCGCCCGAGATCTTCAGTTGCACGCGCTTCTGGCTTATCGGAGAGAAGATGCCATAGACATCGTAGAACGACTGCCGGTACTGCAGCGGACCGTAATCGGGGCGGTTGGGCTGGAAGCTCCCTTCAAACCCGAGCCCATACTTCTTGGTGAGCATCACGTCCATGCCTAGTCCGAGGAAAAAGCCGCTCAGGGAAGGCGTCTTTTCGCAGAAGATATCGCTCGAATTGGGAATACAGGAACCAAATGCATTGATCGACTGGGCGTTATCAATGCCCTGGCCGTTCGATCCGGCCCAGGCGCTTCCACCGCCGATGTTCAGATCGAAGGAACTCTGTGCGCGGGCGGAGGGAATCCAGCAAAAGGCCGCCAACAACAGCGCGGGGGAAACATAGCGTAGTCGCATTCCAGTAGTCTCCTAAATTGTGTAAGACCGCGAAGTTTAACAAAAAACGAGCTTTCCTGCACCTTTGACGCCGGTTGCACAGCCGAGGTTTCACGTCTGGCCCGCAAAGCCAGGCGCATTTGCGAGAGTTTTTGTGCTTCCAAGGCTAATGGATTGTCCGCGTTTTGCGGTTCATGTAATCCATTAATAAGTACTGGCCCAGTGTGAATGGCGTAGTGAAGTAAGCTTTCCCCCGGCAGATTTCAGTCACCTTCTGCACGAAGTTCACCAGGCCATAATCGCTGGCAAGCATAAACGTGTTTATCAGAATCCCCTGCTTCTTGCAGCGATTCACTTCTTCCAGAGTCCGGCTAATCACCAGCGGGTCGAGCCCGAAGGCGTTCTTGTACATGCGGCCGTCTTCGAGCGTGAGACAGCTCGGCTTGCCGTCGGTGATCATCACGATCTGCCGCATGTCTTTCTTTTCCTGGTTGAGCAGGCGCTGCGCCAGAATCAGGCCGTCGCGCGTGTTGGTGTAGTAAGGCCCCACCTGTACACGCGCCAGTTGGCTGATGGCCAGTTCTTCGGCCGTGTCGTGGAAGAGCACGCAGCGCAGGCTATCGCCCGGATACTGCGTGCGAATCAAGTGCGCCAGCGCGAGCGCTACCTTCTTGGCTGGAGTAAAGCGGTCCTCGCCGTAGAGAATCATGCTATGACTGCAATCGAGCATCAGCACCGTCGCGCAGGAACTCTGGTACTCGCACTGGTGGACGTAAAGGTCTGAATAATCCATGTCGAGCGGAACCTTCGCGCCTTCGCGGCGGATGGCGGAAAACAGCGTCTCACTCACGTCCAGGTTCAGCATGTCGCCGAATTCGTACTGTTTGGCGGAGCCGGAAGTTTCAATGCCGGTAGAAAGATCCCGCGTATCATGCCGGCCGAAACTGGATTTTCCCAGCGAGCCCAGCAGGTCCTTAAGCGTTTTGAACCCGAGGAAGTCGAGCGATTTGTCGGTCACCTCGAACTTGACTTTCGTATCCTTGCCGTTGCCGACGCCCGGAGCCGACGCCTTCTGGTCGCTGGGATCTTCGATGGTGATCTGGCCCTCGTCGACCATCTTCTGCACCAGATTCTCAAGCAGCTTGTCCATCTGCTCGGGCGTCATGTTCGCCAGGCGCTCCATCATCTCTTGCAGGTTTTCGTCGTTGAAGAGCTTTCCCTCTTCAAGCGCCTGCTGGATGGCCTTCTTCAGATCCTCCAGCGTGTGCTGGTTCCACTCGCTGAAGGGCATGTACTGGGTGTTGAATCCGCTTTCCAAAAGGAAGTCCGCCAGCGCCTGCAGAAGATCCTCGGCGCCGATGCCCATATCCTCGCCGGTGTATTTCGAGTATCGAACCCACTTCATAGCTACCAGCTTTCAGCTATCAGCTTTCAGCTCGCTTTGCTATCGGTGTAGCTGACGGCTGATCGCTGACCGCTTAATTGTACTGCCTACGGAAATTCGGCCTCTCTCCCCGGCCGCCCTCTTCCCTCGGTTCTCGGCGTTTCTCTTCAGCCGCGTATCCTCGCTCCTCACTGCGGCTGATCCGGCGATGCGCGTGCAGACCTTCCAGAATGAATTCGGCCGCTGAGGCCCGAGCCGCGTCCGGTTCGTTCGCGGTCAAACCCAAAGTCTTGGTTTTTTCCATCAGGCCCTGAATGCCGGAAAACTGTTTCACCATGGTCGCCGAATCCACATTCTCGTCCAGCTTCAGCGTGCCGCCTAGATCGAACCACTGAATGATCTGCGACATGTTGGCGCCTTCGAAATGCTGATCGTAAATCTTGCCGACGGCCGTTCGAATCAGTTCCCGCGCTACGGTATCGCCGCCCTTGAGTTCGCCTTCGTATTCCAGTTCCAGCTTGCCGGTGATGGATGGCAGCGCCGAATACACGTCCACGATGCGCGGCACCGCCAGGCGTTCCCGGGATTTCAGAGCGCGCCGCTCGGCGTTCGAGACCACATTCTCCAGCGCGGAAATCGGCAGCCGCTGGGAGACACCCGAACGCTTGTCCACCCGTTTGTCCTCGCGCGCCAGAAATGCCAGTTGCTCGATTACC
>DATBID010000605.1:0-3921 GCA_036557125.1 Bryobacteraceae bacterium
GCTGCGCCGGCTTCGGCCACGAGCGCGGGCGTATCGAAACCGAGGTTGCCGGTATAATCCTGGCGGAACTGCTGGCACCGGCGATGGCGATGGAGGTCGCGGTAGGCGCCGATATCGATGACGAAATCGTAGGCGTAGAGACTGCCGCGGAATTCTTCAAGAAGTTGATCGCGGCGAGTACGGGAGGCCATCGCTACATCGATCACCTCGGCGCGTTGGCGATCGCTCCATCCGCAGGCCAGTTCGTAGAGATCGCGGAAAGGGCGGTCAGTGACGGGGTAGAGGAGGGTTGCGACGATATCGGCGGCGAGGTGCGTGGGGTGCAGGAGATCGACGCGAGGCGCGTTGCAGTGAGTTGGGGCTGCCAGGTTCTGGCACGCCCATTGGCGCAGATCGGCACGCGCGCGGGCGGCGTGCTCATCGCCATCGGCGTGGCGGGCGAGCGTAGGCGCGAGGGCTTCGTGGGGCGCGTTGGGTTCCCAACGGCAATCGGGCTCGGCAGCGCAAGCCTGGGCAACCTCTTCGGCGAGGCTGCGTAATTCGGCATAGGGCGAAATTTTCAGGCGACTGATCTGCCGTTCGAGCGTGCGAATGCTGGTGACTTGTCCCACGTTGGTGGGCACGCCCCAGAAAAGGAGGTAACGGGATACGTCGAAGGCGCGCGCGGCCAGATTGCGGCGGTACGTTTCCGGCTTCATTTCCGCGGGACGGGGATAGCGGTCGCTGAGACAATCGAAGGCGCGGCGGGTCACTTCCTGGTAGGCCGCGAGCAGGTTTTCTGCGGCTGTCCGGTAGGCCTCGGCTTCTTCGGGCGAAAACTCGCACGGGATGATGAAGCCAGAGCGCGAGAAATCCTGGTAGCGCGAGGACCTGGCCTGGCCATCCCAAAGCGGCTCGGCTTCGATTTCCGAGGCGGCGAGTTCCGAGATGCCTTCGAAACAGACAACCAGGTGGCCGAGATCGGCGATGGAGGCGTGGCCGTACTGGAAATAGAAGCTTTCGAGAAACGCACGGGAATCATGCGAGCGAACCCATTCGAGCGAATCGCGAATAGAATCGGCGGAGCGGCTGTAGCGAGCCAGAGCGTAGGCGCTTTTTTCCGGCGGCATGGGCCCGACGGTGATCACGCGTTTGGTGCGGGTCAAGAAGTTATGATAGCGACGATGCGCATCCCGATCCAGAGGCTGCATGCGAACGCCCTGCTTCCGCAATATGCTCACGGCGCGAGTGAAGATGCCGGCATGGACCTGCATGCAGTCGAGCAGGTGACGCTGGCGCCGGGAGTGCCGGCTCTAGTGCCGACCGGTCTGGCGATCGAACTGCCGGCTGGATTCGAGGCGCAGGTGCGGCCACGGAGCGGCCTCGCGCTGCGTCACGCGATTACGATGCCGAACGCGCCGGCAACCATCGACCCCGGATACCGCGGTGAGATCCGCATCATCCTGCTGAACCTGGGACGGGAGCCATACACCGTGGAACCAGGGGACCGCATCGCGCAGATGGTAATTGCGCGGTACGAAGCCATCGAGTGGGCCGAAGGGGAATTAGGGAACTCGCGGCGAGGAGCGGGAGGGTTCGGGTCATCGGGGCGGTGAGGCTTCGCAGAGATCGCGGTTTTGAACAAACAAACCCAAATCCCAGGCGTATACCGCGGTGCAGAAGCGAAGCTAAGGCGAATCGGAACGAACAAAGCCAATTTTGGGGGTAGTTGGGCCGGCACCAACGGAAACTTGACGGAACGAACCCGAGCTAAGGGCGCAACCGCTCGTAGGCGGGGAGCGGTTGCGGCTGCGATTGCAAATTGTCAAAGATCTGTGCCGGCCGCTGTGCCCGGGAAGATCCGCGAAACAGAGGGACGGACGGGTGAAACTTTCCGGCCTCAGTATACCTTGAGGCTCTTCGGTAATCGGGCGGCGGCGCGGCTAAAGCCTTGGCACTCTTCGGAAAATTCCAATTGGCGGGAGGTTACCGGGCCGGAAGCTGCTGGACGCGATGCTCCCGCCAAAGGCAACGGGACCAGTGCGCAGGTCAGCGATCACGGAATGACCCTCATGCGGCGAGCGGATCGTTGTTGGATCGTTCTTACGGCTCCAGTTGCCGCTCCTTTGGCTGCAACTGGACTCTGGCCGGGGGCGTGCGTGATTCGAATTGGCAGTTCTATCGCTCTGGCTATTTTCGGATGGGCGGAAGGTGATGTGGGAGTATCGACACGCCACTCCGGACCGGGAGCAAATGGACTCGTCGAGCGATGGAAGGAAGGCACATATGAGCCAGAGGGCACGGACGGAGGATTTGAAAGCAACGGGTGAGCGGATACCCGGATACGATTACGGCAAACCGGAGAGCGCGAAATCGCCCAGTTTCGATGGAGGAACTGCGGCAGCTCGAGCAGGCGGCGGGTTGGACGGCGGAGGACGCGGCGGTGCTGGCGAGGCACCCGGCGGTGTTTGTGGATCGGGCCGAGGCGATGGTGGATTCGTGGAGGGCGGTCATTGCATCGCAACCGCACCTGATCAAATGGTTTTTCGGACCGGACGGGAAGCCTGATGAACCGTACATGGCGAAAATAGAACCGCGTTTCGTGCAGTGGGTGAAAGATGTGGCAATGCGTCCGCACGACCAGGCCTGGCTGGATTATCAGGAAGAGATCGGGCTGCGGCACACTCCCGCGAAGAAGAACATTACGGATGGCGCGCATACGCCGGAGTTGGTCCCGCTGCGATACGTGGTGGGCATGGCCGGGTTGATCGCGCTGAGCGCACGGAAATTCTTCGTGGAATCGGGGATTAGCGGGCACGAACTCGAACGGCTGGAGGAAGCCTAGACGAAGGCGGTAATGCTGCACGTGAGCTTGTGGTGCCGTCCGTATGTAAAGGGCGGACTCTGGTGAGGCGGGGATCTATAAAGCGATAGATCCGGTTGCAAAAAACCTGGGCATTTCGCTTGACAGGCGCAAGTCAAGCGGGATAAACCTTAATAATACTTGCACTTATCAGGGGAGGCTCAGGGAATTATGCGCCGGATCATTGTCACGCGTTGGTTACAGCTCACCTTGCTTCTGGCAGCGGGGTTGACGCTTTATGCGCAAGCCGTATCGCAATCCCAGATCACCGGAACCGTTCACGACGCCACGGGAGCAGCGGTGCCCGGCGCGACCGTAACGGTTACGCAGACCGGCACAGGGTTGACGCGCACCGCGGAAACGGATGCGAACGGTTTTTATACTCTGCCCAGCCTGCCGGTGGGGCCATATCGCATGGAGGTGAAGAAAGAAGGCTTCACGACCTATGTGCAGTCAGGCATCGTGTTGCAGGTGGCCGAGGCTCCCACAATCGACCCGGTCTTGAATGTCGGCGCAGTGAGCGAGTCGGTGCAGGTGGAGGCGGCGGCCGCGATGGTGGAAACACAGTCCACGGGCGTCGGCCAGGTTGTCAATCAGCAGCAGGTGGTGGAATTGCCGCTGAACGGACGCCAGGTAACGCAACTGATCACGCTGGCCGGCGGCGCTAATAACGTGCAATCGGGTTTTGGCCAAGCGCCCAGCACGGGCAACCTGATCTCCAGCAAGAACTACCCGAACGAGGATCTGGTCAGCATTGCGGGCGGCATGCTGAATGGAACGACTTACCTGCTCGATGGCGGCACACACAACGACGTTTTTAATAATTTAAATCTGCCCTTGCCGTTCCCGGATGCGATTCAGGAGTTCAGAGTGGAAACCAGCGCGTTGCCGGCGGAGTATGGGCAACATTCGGCCGGCGCGGTGAACGTGGTCAGCAAGTCGGGCAGCAACGAGATCCACGGCGACGCGTTTGAGTTTGTGCGCAATGGCGATTTCAACGCGCGCGATTTTTTTGCCCCGGTAAGTGACAACCTGAAGCGCAACCAGTTCGGCGGGACAGTGGGCGGCCCGATCAAGAA
>DATBID010000606.1:0-3914 GCA_036557125.1 Bryobacteraceae bacterium
CCTGCCCGCGGCACTGAGTGCACGGATGGCGGATCACCTGCCCGGTGCCATTGCAGGTGCTGCAGGCGCGCCGGATGGAGATGAAGCTCTGCTGATACAGTACCTCGCCGCGCCCATGGCAGGTCGGACAGGTGCTGGGGCCGCTGCCGGGCTCGGAACCGGTGGCGTGGCACCGGCTGCACATTTCCATGCGCGGCACCTGGATTTCGGCGCTCAGCCCGGCGATCGCCTCTTCGAAACTGAGCTCGAGATCATAGCGAATGTCTTCGCCGCGTTGGGCCCGGGTGCGCCGGCGACCGCCGCCGAATAAGTCGCCGAATCCGAAGAAATCGCCGAGAATGTCGCTGAAATCGGAGAAGGCGTCGGGGTTGAATCCGCCGCCGGCGGCGCCCTGCAGGCCGGCGTGGCCGAAGCGGTCGTAGCTGGCGCGCTTCTGCGGATCGCTAAGCACGCTGTACGCTTCCGACGCTTCTTTGAATTTCTCTTCCGAGTCCGGGTTATCCGGGTTGCGGTCGGGGTGATGCTGCAACGCCAACTTGCGATATGCGCTTTTGATTTCCTGCTCGCCGGCGTCCCGGCCTACACCCAGGACCTCATAATAATCTCGCTTGGACACGGAATCTCGCTATGGCTTGACCGCGACTCTCACCATCGCCGGACGGAGGAGTCTCCCTTTGAACAGGTAGCCTTTTTGAAATTCGCCGAGGATGGTCTGGTCCTCGGCGGACTCGGCCGGCACACGCTCCACGGCCTGGTGGCGGTTGGGATCGAATTGTTGTCCGCTGGTTTCCATCGCCTCCAAGCCCATCTTCTTCAGAATCTCCTGGAGGCGCTGGTGGATGAGTTTCACGCCCTGGGCGTATGGGGAGTCGGCGGTTTCCACCTGCAGGGCGCGCTCGAAATCGTCCACGACCGGCAGGATCTCCTTGACCAGATCCATCGCCGCGAATTGCACATATTCGGAGCGCTGCTGCTCGAAGCGCCGGCGGGCGTTATCGAATTCGGCGCGGAGACGAAGGAGGCGGTCCTGCAGATCCGCGTTTTCCGCCGCCAGACGATCGCGGTCCGCGGTGACGGCCGCCAGCTGGCCCTCCTCGGTGACGGCGGGAACATTGTCTTCCGGCGACACTTCTGAACGATCCGGATCGGGGTTCTTCATCTTCTCTAGTTTTAGCTTACCAAAGGGCTTCCGACAGATCTAAAATTGCGCGGTCTCGAGCGCGCGGCTGGTCTGCATCACGGCCGTCATGACCCGTTCATATTGCATGCGCATGGGGCCGAGTACCGCAACTTTGGCGGGCAGGCCACTGGCCATCTGCACCGTCATGCCGATCAGCGTCAGGCCGCGCATGGCGGGATGCACATCTTCCAGCCCGACATGCACGTGCAGCTCTCCGGCCGGGGGCGCCAGGAAGCGGTCGAGCAGATCGATCACGCGCTCTTTCTCTTCGAGCGCGTGCAACAGCTCCCGCATGGTCTCGCGCGTGAGGTGCAGATCGAGCCCCAGCAGATTCGACGCGCCTTCCATGTGCACTTCGGGCGACGGATCGGACTCGAGCAAGCCATTTTGATAGAGGAGCTGAAGCTGGCGGTGGGCCGCATCGTACAAAGCCCGTTCTTCCGCCATGCGGCGCAGCAATTCGCGCCGCGCGGCACCCAACTGCCAGCCGCTGAAGTTACGGTTGACGTAATTGCGAATGGACGCCAGTTCATCGGTGCTGACCGGTTCATCGAGCGCCAGCACGCGATTGCGGACCAGGTGATCGCGCGTGACCAGGACCATCAGGACACGGTTACCGCCGAGCGGGACCAGCTCGATCTGATCCAGTTCCTGGGCCAGCGCGGGAATGGCCGCGGCGATGCCGACATTGCGGGTCATCTCCATCAGAATCTGGCTGGACCGCCCGACTCGCTCTTCCACCGTGTGCAGATTGCGGAGCTCGTTGCGCAGCCGGTCGGATTCCGTGACTGCCTTGCTCAACACCAGCGAGCCCACATAATACCGGAATGCTTTCTCGGTTGGAATCCGGCCTGCCGAGGTGTGGGGTTGCGACAAAAAGCCCTCTTCCGCCAAATCGCCCATTACATTGCGGATGGAGGCAGAGCTCAGAGAATCGCTGCGGCGCCGGGAGAGAGTGCGCGAGGCGACGGGCTCGCCCGTCTCGATATACTCTCGCACGAGGGCGTTCAAGATTTCTTGGTGCCTGGATTTCAGAGGCTGAGCGGTTCGATAGACCAACCCTTCTGTCCCCCGGCATCTATTGTAACCTGATGAAATCAAAGGGTCAATCTCCGGGCCGCAAGTTCTTCCGGATTGGTAACACCGTGAAGAATCAATGAGTTCGCACTGCTGGTAGTGCTCGCGCCGGACACCGGTGAGGCCGGTTACACGGAGTCTCCCCTATATAATCCGGCCACTTCGAGACACTCCCGGAGAACTATGGGCAGATACGCCGTTCTTCGGTATTGTACGTACTATAACCGCATGATAGCGTCACTACGACACCGGAGGTCTGATGAGTACCCAGATCGAACCAAAGATCGGATTCCAGGTTGGGCAACGGGCGGGCTGCTACGAATTTCTGGACGTGATGGACTCGTCGGGCTGTGAGATCGCGTACAAAGTTCGCAATCACCTGACGCAGCGCCTGGAAGCGCTCAAAGTTCTCTCCGCCGATTCCAGCGAGGACCGCGAGAACATCGAGCGGTTTCTGCGTGAGATCAAAGTACACGCCAAGCTGCAGCACCCAAACATCGTCACGTTTTACAACGCGGCGGAACTGGAGGGTCAGCTGGTGATGACCAAGGAGCTGGTGGAAGGCATCACCCTGGCGGAGCGGCTCAAGCGCATGGGAGCGCTGCCGTGGGTCGAGGCGGTTTCGCACATCAGCCAGATCTTGCAGGCGCTCAGTTTCGCGCACGAGCACGGCATCATCCATCGCAACGTCACGCCGGAGACGATCATCCTTACCGAGGACACGACGGTGAAGTTGAATGGTTTCGATCTGGCCAAGCCCATTGCGTCGCCGAGCTTGACGCAGGCCGGGTCGGTGCTGGGAGTGACGAAATACATTCCGCCGGAGCAGATTCGCGGGCTGGGGCCGCTGGACGCGCGCTCTGACCTGTACGCAGTGGGCGTGGTGCTTTACGAAGCGCTCACCGGCCGGCTGCCCTTCGATTCGAGCAGCCAGTTTAAAGTGATGATGGATCACGTGAACACGGAAGCACCGCCTCCGAGTTCGGTGAATTCCAAAGTGCCGCCGGAATTTGATGCGGTGGTGATGAAGTCCCTGGCGAAGAATCCCGCGGATCGTTATCAGACGGCCGATGAATTCCGCGCGCGTCTGGAAGGCTTGAAGAACACGTTACGCGGCAAGACCGGAGCCGCGCACAGCGAGCCGCCGCAGGTGGGGTCTTTAGCGGCGGTTGGAGCGGGCGCCGGGCTGGCGGAGATCGCGGCGCCGGACTTCGGCATGACCACGGTATCGGGGACGGGCCGGCGCAGCTTTTTGCTGCTGATCCTGGGCGTGTCGTCGCTCCTGGTTGGGGTGATTGTAGCCTTGCTCCTCGCCGTGGCCCGATTATGAACCGAGGTCGGACCGTGTACCGGACGGAAGGGGCGGAGATGGTATGAGTTATAAGCCCGGCAGTGTCGTCGGCGACTATGTCGTGATCGAAGCAGTCGGTGCGGGCGGCATGGGAAGCGTCTATAAAGTTCAGCATGTCATTACGCAGAGAATCGAAGCCATGAAGCTGCTGGCTTCGGGCCGCACCGATCCCGAGCAGGAGCAGCGCTTCGTCCGTGAAATGCAGGTGCAGGCGCGCCTGCATCATCCCAACATTGCCGCCGTCTACAATGCGTTCAAGTTCTACGACGAGTTTTTTCTGGTCATGGAGTTCATCGAGGGCGAGTC
>DATBID010000607.1:0-43954 GCA_036557125.1 Bryobacteraceae bacterium
CCGGGACTTTGGCGGAGGACGCGGAAGGAATGGTTGAGATCGTGGTGGAGGTCTTCCAGCCAAGGCATGGGACAAGTGTAGCTGGATTGGGGGGAGTGGAGGGGGAAGCCGGAATCGTCGTTGGCTTTCCCTGCGCCCCAACCAAATTTGCCGTGCTGCGCGCCGTTGGCAGGCTGACGCCTGCTCCGTCATCTCTACAGCTTCATCCGCTCCAGTTCCGGTAGGGCTACGCCCAGTATAAAGACAGCAGAGGCAGCCAGCGGAGCGGCAGATAGGTAACTGATCGAGATTCAAGATGATGCAGCTCCAAAAGGGTAGCACTGAGGCCGTGACCAGTATCCAGGTTTTTATTAACTTTCTGGCTTTTTGCGTCTTTTTGCTGCATAATTAATCAGAATGATTTAAAGTGCTGCTATGAGTGTTCCTAAGCCAAAAGAGGCGCTCTATCGCGTGAGCGTTGCCCTCACGCCCGATATCCACGAAGAGATCCGGTTACGGGCCGAGGAGAATAATCTAAGCATCAACCGCACGATCTTGCAGCTTTTGCGCTCCGGGATCAATGCAGAGAGAGAAAAGAAGCAACGCCTCGACGGTATGCTCCGGGCCTATCGCGAGTGTCAGGACCCCGAAGAAACGCGACGATTGGCCGATGAACTTGGTGCTATGATCTTCGGTCGGTGAAACTTCATCGCTGGCGGGAATTCCCGCGTAACGTCCAATTGCATCTATCCGAAAGACTGAGAGAAACGTAGAATTACGTCGGATGACCTTAATAAACTTAGGATCTGGGTAGAGTCAGAGCGGACGTTCCTGAAGGAGATTGGTACAAAGATTTTGGGGCCTTCAAAATCTGTGGTAGCGGACCAGACCCAGTCACGTTCCTGACCAAAGAACAGCAACCGTGGGGAGAGGAACTTGACGGGGAAGCACATGAGGCCGAAGCATGAACGGACGTCCCTGAAACGACGACGGAATGAAGTCTAAACCAGAACCATTTGAACGATCGAAAGCCTTTTCCGTGTTCTGATGCGGGCAGCATTTTATTTGCTGCCGCGGCAGCCGAGGCGACGGTTGTAGGATTTCCCGTAACAGGGCGGGATGAAATCCTGGCGACCTCGAAAGAGAAGCCGCAACAAAGACTTGGCCGCGCTGCGCGCGGTTGGCAGGCTGAAGCCTGCCCCACCATCTACAGCTTCATCCGTTCCAGCTTGCGGTAGAGGGTTTTGCGCTCGATGCCTAGAAGTTGGGCGGCTTTGGATTTGTTTCCACCGGTGGCGGCGAGGATTTTACGGATCTGGTCCTCTTCGGCTTCGGCCAGCGTTTCGACGGCTCTGTCGCGCGATTCCATGGCGGTCAGGGCTTGGTCCACCGATTCGGCGTCGATGCGGGGCGCGAGAATCGTCAGCCGTTCGATGACGTGCTGCAACTGGCGCACGTTGCCAGTCCAGGTATGGTTTGCGAGCGCTTTCAGGCCGGAATCCATCAGCTTCACTTTGCGGTTGTATCGCTCGTTGTACTTGTTCAGGAAGAATTGGGCCAATAGCGGAATATCCCCTCGGCGCTCGCGCAGCGGGGGAAGGACCATGCGCACGGTGTTGAGGCGGTACCACAGGTCCTCACGGAACTTGCCCTCATCCACCAGCCGCTGCAGGTTTTTATTGGTGGCGGCGATCACGCGCACGTCCACTTCCTTGGCCCGGGAAGCGCCCACGGGGCGGATCTGGCGGGTATCGAGGAAGCGTAGGAGGGCGAGCTGGAATTTCAGATCGATCTCGCCGATTTCATCGAGGAACACGGTGCCACGGGAGGCGGTTTCGAACACACCGGCGCGGTCGCGGTCCGCACCGGTGAAGGCGCCGCGCATCGCGCCGAACAACTCGCTTTCGAGCAGGTTGGCGGCAATGGTTCCGCAATCCACTGCCTGGAAGGGACAATTTCTGCGCGGGCTCATGTTGTGGATCATGCGCGCGACAAGTTCTTTGCCGGTGCCGGTTTCGCCTTCGACGATGACGGTGGCATCGGTATCGGCGACACGGTCCACGGTTTTGTAGATCTCGATCATGGCGGGCGAACTGCCGATCATCTCGGTTTCCGGCAGCTCTTCCTCTTCCACTTCGTTCTCGTCACTGATCCGGGAAGCTTCGGCGCGCTCGATAGCGCGCAGCATCACTTCGAGCTCGAAAGGTTTGGCGATGTAATCGAAAGCGCCGCCGCGGGAGGCCGCGCGCACGGTCTCGATGGTGCCGCGGCCGGTCATAAGAATAACGGAACAGCGCGGATCCTTGCGCTTGGCCTCGTTGAGAATGTCGAGACCGGTGCGCTCATCGATGTAGATATCGGAAATGACGATCGGGTAGCCACCACCCGCGAGATGTTCGATGGCTTCTTCGGTGGTGGAAACAGCATCCACCGCGTAGCCTTTTTCCTCCAGAGCGGTTTGAATGGTGAACTGAAGAGCGGGATCGTCTTCAACGAGCAACAGTTTCGGCATCAGTGTCAGGCGGCTGCAGAGCCGGCTGCGCCGGCAGGCAGCACCAGGGTGAAGCAGGAGCCCGCGCCCGGCTTGCTGGTGACTTCTATCCGGCCCCCGTGCTGTTCCACAATCTGCTGCACGATGGAAAGGCCAATGCCCGTGCCCACTTCTCCGGATTGTTCCGCTTTCGGTGTGCGATAAAACTTCTGAAAAATTTTCTTCACTTCCTTTCCATCCATACCGATGCCCTGGTCTTTAACGGCGACACAGATCTTTTCCTGTTGTTTCCACGCGGAGATGGTCACCTGAGTGCGCTGCGGAGAGTACTTCACTGCATTTGTCAAAAGATTGTAGCAGGCGTGCTCTATGAGTTCGCGATCGCCCATGAAGTGCAGCTCTGCGGAAAGCGGTTGCGGAACGAGTTCGATGTGCTTGCGGGCGGCAAGCGCGCCGGCGCGGTGAACGCAGGAGCCGACCATATCCTGAACGGAGATATCTTCGCGCTTCAGCTCCATCTGACCGGCGGAGAGGCGCTCGACGTTGAGGAAGATTTCGATCATGCGGGCGAGGCGGCGCGATTCGGAATTGATCAGCTCGGCGAGTTGCTTCTGCTTCTGCTCGCTAAGCGAGTAGCGGGAGATCAGCTCGCTCGATCCCTGAATGGAGGAGAGGGGCGTGCGCATCTCGTGAGTGACGAAGTGCATGGCCTGCTGGTAACGGGTGCGCTCGGCCTCGGCGCGGCGGAGGCTGCGGCGGACCATCAGGGTTTGCGAGGCGGCCGCGGCGGCGAAGCTAAACGCAGCAGCGGAAACGGGCATAGCGAAGGGGAATACGCGGCCGTGGGTGAAGAAGACGTAGGGTGTTAGCAGCGCCGCCAGAAGCCCTGCCACGCCGCCTGCGTAAGCTTTCCATCCAGGCAAGTACGCGAAGGCGAGGCCTTCGGCGATGACGAACAGCAGACTGAGGAGGGGCGGCCAACTGAGAGGGACATCGGTGAGGAACAGGCGGTGGGCGATAGTCTCAAAGGCTTCGGCGTGAATTTCGATTCCGGTGGCGGTGGCGCCGTAAGAATATGGCGTGTGCAGCCGGTCGCCGACCCCCGCGGCAGTGACGCCCACGAAGACAACTTTGTTGGTGAATTCGGAAGCCAGGCGCGGATTGCGGAGCAGGTTGCGCATGGAGACCACCGGCATCGTTCCGGGCGGCAGATAATGCACACGGAGCAAGCGCCCTTCGGTGGTGCGCTGGATCGGGATGAGAGTTCCGGCCACTTCCACATCGTCTGGCGACTCGAGCGGGATGCCGCCGCCGCGGCTAAGGCGGAACGCTTCAAGCGCGATGGCCCAGCGCTGTTCTGGCCCAGCGTGTTTATCGAGCGGGATGGCGCGGGTGACAGCGTCTTCATCGTCCGGCCTGGCATAGACGTGGCCGAGCGCTTTCGACCAGCGCGCGAATTCGGGGCGCGGATCCTGCCAACCCGGAGGATCGTCGCGAATCATCGAGGAGAGCACCAGGCCGGGCGTGTCGCGCAACGCCTCGGCGAGCTGTGCATCGGCTGCGGCGTCGCGGCGGTCGGTGAGGATCAAGTCTATGGCCACGGCCTTTGGGCGCGCCGCGGAGATGAGATGGAGCGCGCGGGCGAGATAGGGGCGGATGTTATCCATGCCACGATCGATGGAGCTGAGGGTGTCATCGTCGATCGCCAGAATGACGGACTCGGTCTTGGGCGGGTTGGCTTCGGATAGGCGGAACATCTCGTCATAGGAGTAGTTATCGACCTCGGCGCCGAAGCGGTAGCTGGCCCAGACTGCGACGAGGAAGACGGCGGCGAGGAGCGCGGGATAGCGGATGCGGGCCAGATTCATGGGGCGGCTTTCATTGGGTCATGAGCCGTTCAATATCGGCGGCTTCCTTCGGGAGAGCGGCGGTAAGGACCCTTACGCCATCGCGCGTGACCAGAACCATGTCTTCGATTCGAATCCCGATTTGTTCCTCAGGGATGTAGAGACCGGGTTCGACACTGATTACGTTGCCCTCTTCGAGGGGGGCGGATGGGTCGGCGGCATCGTGTACTTCGAGGCCGATGTGGTGGCTGATGCCGTGGGTGAAGTATTTTCCCAGAGGGTGGCCGTGCAGATCGTGGCCATGGGAGTTGAGCCAGGCCAGGGCGACGTTTTGAAGGCTCTGGGGTGTCTCGCGGCCGATGGTCACGCCGGGCTTTACCGCTTCGATAACGGCCTTCTGCGCCCCCAAAACGGTGTTGTAAAGTTCACGCTGGCGGGGTGTGAAGCGGCCATCCACGGGAATGGTGCGGGTCACATCGGCAGCGTAGCCGGCGCATTCGGCGCCGACATCCATGAGGAGCAGTTCACCCGGCTGCATGCGGCGGTTGTTGATTTCGTAGTGCAGGAAGACGGCATTCGGGCCGGACGCGACCATCGGGGCAAAGGCGCCGCGTTCGCAGCCGCGATCGAGATAAACGGCCGCCATGGCGGCTGCGACCTGATATTCGTATACGCCCGGAGCGGCCCGTTTCCAGGCGGCCAGATGTGCGGCGACGGTGGCGTCGACGGAGCGCTGGATGGTGGCAATTTCGGCGGCAGATTTCTTCATGCGGAACCGGGCGAGTTCCTTGCGGACCGTGGCAGCATCGGTGGGATCCGCGTTGCCCAGTTCTTCATCGAAGCGTTTCAGCGGCAGCACCTTTTCGAAGCCAGTCAGTTCGGTGATGCCAGGATCGCTCGATGCATGCCGCGGGCCGGTCCATTTTTCGCGATCGGCATCGTGTGGGGGCAGGAATAGGATCTCGCGGCGGCTATCGAGCAATAGCTTCGCCCCTGGCTCCTGCCAGCCGGTGAGATAGAAGAAGTTGGGGTCCTGAAAGAAGCGCGCGCGGGCGCTGTAGATGTCTTCCAAGGATTCCTGGTTGCCGGAAAGAACGATCACACCGTGCACTTGGTTACGCAAGGCCTGGCGACGAGCATGAAACTCAGGCCCCTGTGAGAGACCGACGGTCGCGCACACTACCAGTACGCATGCGAACCGCAGGCTACGTAGGAGGGCCGGGAGGCTGATCACAAACACTTATTTTAGCGGCGGGCCGGTGTCTCGGCACTGCGCGCCATTGGCGGGGGAAAGCCCTCCTGAATGGAATCCGCATTGACGAGGCACATTGCGCCGGGCAGAAGCCCGGCGGCAGGGCAGAAGCCCTGGCCCCACAGGGCGCCTGCTTCTCCAAACTGGATAGAGATGGTCAGGCCGGGAATCGCGTTACCTCCAAGCCCTGGCCGATGGGGAGCGTGACCGATTCCACACCATTGCGCGAGCGCACGTGGTTGACGTAAGAGGTCATCGAGTGGGAAAGGATGTTATCCGCCACCACGATGCCGCCGGGGTTCATCTGCAGCATATCGAGGAAAGGAACATAGTCATCTTTGTCGCAGTCGATTAAAGCCAGGTCCACGGGACCGATTTCGGTGAGGAAGGAAGCAGCATCCCCGGTGAGGAAATCCACATAGGAGTCCAGTTTCAGGCGGGCGAGAGTAGCGCGGGCTTCGGCTTGCCGGATCGGTTCAATTTCGATGGAAGTCAATCGCCCGCCGGTGACCCTGGCGGCCTCAGCCAGCGCGATGGTGGAGACGCCACTCGAACCGCCGATTTCCAGCATCCGTTTCGCCTGGATGCCCTCGGCCAGGGAGCAGAGAAATTCGGCGCTTACCGGCTCCAGGTTGCGGTGCCGCTGAGCTTGCGGGGTGCCGGAGGCGTCCTGTTCCTGTTTGCGCGCCCACAAACGCGCGATGGCTTCCCGTTCCGGGGATTGCAGCATGAGAACGATTCTACCGGAAGGACGCCTGACTCGGTTTCCCCAGACCGCTAGAATGGAAGGCGTGAGGCGAGCGGCAAGCGCGGGGGTGCTGATGGGTCTGCTGCTTGGCTTGCTGCTACTTCCGTTGGGTTTCTTCCGCTTAAAGGCGCAGGTGATCGAGTTCGAATCGCGGGGGCTGAAGTATCAGACCCTGACGCGAAATGGGGTTACCATTATGTTCGCGCCGCTCGCGAACCGGGTGCGGGAATACGCGATTTTCCAGGTGGCGGTTTCGAACGGCTCGACGGCTCCCTACATCATCCGGCCGGAGAATTTTTACTTCGTCCGGGGCGCGGGCGACATTGTGGAGGCGGCCAGCGCCGAACGTGTGATCGGCATGCTGATGCAAAAAGGCAGCGGCAGCGACGTAGTGAAACTGGTGAACACCTACGAGATGGCCCTTTACGGCGCCAGCTTGAAATCTACGAACGGCTTCGAAGCGCGGCGGCAGAATATGCTGGCTTTCGGCGCTTCCAAGCTGCGCGCGGCGGCGACCGCGTCCGCTGTGGCGCTGGTGCAGACAAAGCTTGCGCCGGGTGAAAGCACGGATGGCGCGATCTTTCTGCCCATGGACGCCAAGACGCTGGCGATGGGGCATCTGCAGGTGCGGACCAATACCGATACGTTCGATTTCAACTCGGAATAATGCCCGACAGAACGGATAACAGAGCCGCGGGATCTGCATTATCTCCGAATGTGCGGCTGATATGAACAAATAGATCCTGGTTCCCAGGACCGAAGATAAAGCTGCCGCCGAGTTGGAAGGGATTTTTCCCGAGCCGATGCTGCCGGTATCCGGCGCTTTTGGCGCGCGCCCTGGCTTCCGCGTTGTCACGGCGAAAGAGATGGAACAGGTTTCCGGATTTCAATTCCGCGGCTCGGAAGGCAATCCTTTCCTCGTCAACCAGCAACGGAAACGCGATGTCGGTTTCCTCGCGAAACAGGCGCGCATAGTTCCTGTCGCCCAGCCCGATCGCTGCCAGGCCGGCCCCCAATTGCCGGAATTCGCTTTCGCGTGCGCGCAACTGCGCGACGTGCTCGCGGCAAAAGATTCAGCCGTAGTGCCGCAGAAAGACCACAACGGCGGGACTCTTCTCCCAAAGCGAACCGAGCCGGATTTCGCCGCCGCCCGCGTCGGGCAGGACGATGTTCGCGAGTCTGGCGCTGAAAGTCGCAGCCACGATTAAGACCACACGGGGAGCGATGCTTGTTCACGCACACCGCCCTCGGAAATTCCGCCAATCTTCAGATCCACAAGTCGGTTCGCCTCGCGCCCTTGCGCCAATTCTACTTTCAGGTAGTTCTCCGTCAGTGCGGTTCCGGCTTCGTGGAGGGTAACTGCGGAAAGGGTTCTGCCAATCATGGCCTGCCGGAACGCGCGGTTCTTGGCTGCGGATAACTCGCGCAGCACGCGATTGCGCTCTTTTCGCACGGGAACGGGAACCTGATCCGGGTCTGCTGCCGCTGGCGTCCCCGGGCGTTCGGAATACGTGAAGACGTGCAGGTAAGTGAACGGGAGGTCTGCAATGAAACGGCGGCTCTCTTCGAAATCGGCATCGGTTTCGCCGGGGAAGCCGACCATCACATCGGCGCCGAGGGCCGCATCAGGCATGAGAGCACGCGCTTTTAGAATACGGTCGGCATAGTGCCGCGGGCGGTATTTGCGGTGCATGCGGCGCAGGATACGGTCGGAGCCGGTTTGCAATGGCGCATGCACATGGTTGGCGATGCGCGGCGAGGAAGCCATGAGGCTGAGCAGATCATCGGAAAGGTCCATCGGTTCGATGGAACTAAGGCGCAGGCGCTGCACGTTGGTTTCGGCCAGCAATAATCGGATGAGATCGGCGAAGCGCATGCCGCTTCCGGGTTCGCGGCCCCAGCGGCCCAGATTGATACCGCTGAGAACGATTTCGGCGTAGCGGGCGGCGAGCGAACACACCTGCTCCACAACTTGAAATGCGGGGGCGCTGCGGCTGCGGCCGCGCACGAAGGGAATGATGCAGAAGGAACAGCGATTGTTGCAGCCATCTTGGATCTTGAGATTGGGGCGAGTGCGGTCGCCGGCGGCATCGGAAACGGGAGCCGAGAGAAATTCATGCTGAGCGAAGATATCGCCGACAAAAATATTGCCGTGGTAGGGAGCGGCGGTCAGCAGTTCCGCGATTTGGGTTTTGTGCGAATTGCCAACCACCCATTCCACTCCCGGCATGGCTGCCAGTTCCTCCGGCGCGCGCTGGGCGTAGCAGCCGGTTACCAGGATACGCGCCGAGGCGTTTTCGCGGTGCACGCGGCGAATGGTCTGGCGCACATCCTCATCCGCGGAGGCAGTGACGGTACAGGTGTTCAGGACGACCAGGTCCGCGGCAGAGCGCCGGGACGCCGCTTCGAAACCCTTGGCGGCAAGCAGCGACTCAAGCGCCGCGCCATCGGCTTGTGTGGCGCGGCAGCCGAAATTTTGAACAAAAAACTTCTCCACTGTCTCTTTGATTATAGAATTGCGAATGATGCAACCAGCTTATCGAGCTGAACAAGTGGGCAGCCTGCTGCGGCCGGCGGATTTGTTGGAGGCGCGCGCGGCGTTCACCGCAGGCCGCCTGAGCAAAGTCGAATTACGCGCTGCGGAGGACCGGGCGATCGCGGAAGCGATTCAAAAACAGCGCGCAGCCGGCGTAGACGTGCTGAGCGATGGCGAAATGCGGCGCGGCTCATGGTTGACCGACATGGCGGACGCAGTGGAGGGCTTTGTCCATCAAAAAGTGATGCTCGATTGGAAGGGACCGAGCGGCGGTATCGAGGCCAGCACGGCGAATGCGGTGGGCGGGAAACTGCGCAAGACGCGGAAACTGACGGCGCACGAACTGCCGATGCTGAAGGAACGCGCCGAAGCCTTCAAAGTCACCTTGCCTGCTCCGTCGAACTTTATCGTGGCGAGCTATAAGCCAGGTGTAACGGACGAATTTTATCCCACGCATCGGGACCTGCTACTCGATCTGGTAGCTATCGTTCGGGACGAAATCGAATGGCTGGTTTCCGAGGGCGTGACTTACATTCAATTGGATGCGCCCTATTACTCCCATTACCTGGATCCGCGGCAGCGGGAACGGATGGGGCAGGAGGGCCGTGACCCCGACAAGGAATTGGAAGCCGGAATTGCGGGAGACAATGCCGCGCTGCAGGGCGCGCCGCGGGACAAAGTAACGCTCGCGCTGCACGTTTGCCGGGGCAACAGCCGAAGCCGCTGGTATACCGAAGGTGGTTACGACGCGATTGCAGAGAAACTATTTCAGACGCTGGATGTGGATCGCTTCCTACTGGAATACGACACGGAACGGTCTGGAGGCTTCGAGCCGCTGCGGCTGGTGCCGCGGGGAAAAAGCGTCGTGCTGGGGCTGATTACCACAAAGGAGCCGCGCCTGGAATCGGTGGATGAACTGCGGCGGCGGATTGACGAAGCAGCGCGTCATGTGCCGCTCGAGCATCTCGCCATCAGCCCGCAGTGCGGCTTTGCGTCGGTAGCAGCGGGGAACCTGTTATCAGAGGACGACCAATGGCGCAAGCTGGCTTTGGTTGCGGAAACGGCCCGCCGGGTGTGGAAGTAATGGGACCAGGTGGCGGCGCGGATGCGGGCCGACCCTCCGAAATCGGTCCGCGAACGCCTCACGGCGTTTTTCCGCGCCTGTTGCTCTTATCGGCTAAGTTCCAATTTTCATTGTCAGTGCACCGGTAAATCGCTTATGCTGCCTAATGCATGAGCCACTCTCAGCTCTCCATTCGATTACAGCTCAGTCTACTGATGGCGGTTACCGCTCTGGGCGCGCAGGCGCAGGTGCTTACCTATCACAACGACGCGGGGCGCACCGGCCTTAATCCGAACGAAACGGTTCTAAGCCCCGCAAACGTCCACTCTGCGACATTCGGCAAACTGTTCCAAACCGTGTTGGACGGCAGAGTGGATGCGCAACCACTTTACGTACCGGGTGTGACGGTAGGCAGCTTGGGCGTCCACAACGTGTTGATTGTTGCTACAGAGCGCGATAGCGTGTACGCGCTCGATGCAGATACCGGGGCGATTCTTTGGCGCACGAGAACTTTAAAATTCCTTGAAGTGCCATCGGACCCTCGCGGCTGCGGGCAGGTGATCCCGGAAATCGGCATCACGGCAACGCCGGTGATTAACTTGCAGACTTCGCCACCAACGGTATACGTGGTGGCGATGAGCAAGACGATTTTTACCAAGAATTATCATCAGCGGCTGCACGCGCTCAATATCAGCAATGGGGAAGAGGAGTTCGGCGGACCAGTGGACATACAAGGCAGCTTCCCGGGTACGGGAGACGGCAGCCAGGGAGGGAAGGTGCTGTTCGACCCCGCGCAGTATAAGGCCAGAGCCGGTCTGTTGCTGACGGGCAATACGGTCTATGTGGGCTGGTCGTCGCACTGCGACTTCGAGCCGTACACGGGGTGGATCATGGGTTACAATGCCACAACGCTTGCCCAGACCGGCATTTTGAACATCACGCCAAACGGCGAGGGAGGGGCGTTCTGGAATAGCGGGGCGGGAATCGCGGCGGATGCGAGCGGAAACCTGTTTGCGCTTGCGGCAAATGGCACTTTCGATACGACGCTCAACGGCCAGGGTTTTCCGGCGAATGGCGATTTCGGAAATGCGATTTTGCGCATTTCGGCCGCAAACAATAATCTTTCCGTGGCAGATTACTTCACGATGTCAAATACGGTCAGCGAGTCGAATGCGGATGAGGACTTGGGTTCGGGGGGCGCTATTGTGTTGCCCGATTTGCAGGACAACAACGGAAAGACTTGGCATTTGGTAATCGGGGCGGGGAAAGACACCAACGTCTATCTGGCGAACCGGGACAACCTGGGCAAATTCAACCCAAGCAACGATAACGCGATTTACCAGCAGCTTACGGGTGCGTTGGGAGGCGGCGTGTTCTCCGCGCCGGCTTATTTCAATGGGCAGGTGTACTTCGGGGCGGTGGGCGATTCGATTCGCGCGTTCCAATTTAGCAACGCGCGCCTCGCGCCGTCGCCCGCTTCGCAAACGCCCAACTCGTTTCCCTACCCGGGAGCCTCGCCCAGTATTTCGGCCAACGGCACAAGCAACGGGATTGTCTGGGCGGTGGAAAACGTGGCGTCCATGGCCGTGCTGCATGCGTACCTGGCAACGAATCTGGCCACAGAGTTGTATAACAGCAACCAAGCCCCGCTGGGCCGCGATCACTTCGGGCCGGGAAATAAGTTTATGACTCCCACGATTGCGAACGGAAAGGTCTACGTGGGAACGCCCAATGGCGTGGCCGCGTTCGGGCTGCTGAGCAAGTAGCCGCTGATTTTGCGACACTAATTCCGAAGACCCATGACGAAGGTACAGATTCATTTCCGCTTGCAGAGGCCGCTCGATGAGGCTCTGCTTCCGCGCATCTCCGAAGTCTACGCGATTTACGGTATCCAGAAGATCCGTGTGGACCCCAATATGGAGGGCCTCACCGTGGAGTACGATGCCACGCGGTTGCGTCCGGCTGAGGTGGAGTCCGCGCTGGCCAATGCGGGGATTCCGCTCGAACCAATTGCTGTATAAGCCATTGCTGTATAAATTGGGCCGCCCCAGCACTGGCTATGATGGTTCCAGTGGCTGGTGTTTATCTTTCCTATCCGTTCTGCGCGCAAAAGTGCACCTATTGCAACTTTGCCTCGGGGATCTTTCCGGCTTCCGTGGAAAATCGCTATCTGGAGGCACTCGCGCGCGAATTGCAGGCTCACCGCTGGGAGTGGGCGCCGGAAACGGTCTATCTGGGCGGAGGAACACCCAGCGCTATGGGTCTGGAGCAATTCAGTCATCTGCTAGAGCTGGTGCCCGGAACGCCTTGGGTAGAAGCCACCATCGAAGCAGCTCCGGGGACGGTCACGCCGGAGCGGGCGCGCGCGTGGAAGCAATGCGGCATCACACGGGTGAGTTTGGGCGTGCAATCGTTCGTGGAAACGGAGATCCGCCGCACCGGCCGCAAGCATTCCGCAGAGACCGTGGAGCGTGAAATCGAAACTCTGCGCGAACTGGGGATAGACAATCTAAACATCGACCTGATTGCCGGCCTACCGGGCCAGACGGCCGCAAGTTGGAGCCAGTCGGTCGATTGGGTGGTGCGGATTGAGCCGCCTCATGTCTCGGTCTACATGCTGGAGATCGATGAGGATAGCCGGCTGGGCAAGGAGATTCTGCTGGGGGGTAGGCGTTATGGCGCCGCGGATAGGCCCGGCGAAGAAGAGACCGCAGCTTTTTACGAAACGGCGGTCAAACGGCTGGCGGCAGCGGGCCTTCAGCGCTACGAGATTTCGAATTTCGCCCGGCCAGGGTACGAATCGCGGCACAATCTGAAATATTGGAGACTTGAGCCGTACGCCGGTTTCGGCGCGGATGCGCACTCGTTTGACGGGTGCGACCGGAAACAGAATCCGGAATCGGTGCGCGAATACCTGGAAGGACACGCGCCGGACGCCACGCCCGCGCGCCTGGACGAGGAGCGCTTTTTTGTGGGCTTGCGGTTGAGTGAAGGGATCACGCCCGAGCCCGAGGAGTGGCTCCGGTTCGAGACTGCGATTCGCCGCTTTCTCGACGAGGGTTTGCTCGAAACTGCGGGCGCACGCTTGCGGCTCACCGATCGCGGCGTGATGCTCTCTAACGAAGTGTTTCAGGAGTTCCTGCTTTCATGATCGACCTGCGAAGCGATACCGTCACCCGCCCCACCGCGGCCATGCGCCGCGCCATGATGGAAGCCGAAGTCGGCGACGACGTCTATGGCGAAGACCCAACGGTTAACCTCCTCGAACAGACCGCGGCGGAAATCACCGGCAAAGAGGCTGCGCTGTTCGTACCGACGGGCACCATGGGGAACGATATTGCAGTCAAAGTACACACTCGCCACGGCGAAGAAGTGATTTGCGACTCGCGTTCCCACGTGCTGAATTATGAGCTGGCGATGATGGCGTGGTTTTCCGGATGTGTGGCGCGGCCGATCCGGACCGAACGCGGCATCCTGAGCTGGGAGCAGGTGCGGGAAGAGATCCGGCCACCAGGTCCGCACTGGGCGCCCACGGGACTGATTGAAATCGAAGACACGCATAATATGGCCGGCGGCGCAGTTTATCCGCTCGCGGCAATCCGGGAAATTTGCGAGGGCGCACACGATCGCGGACTGAAAGTTCACATGGATGGCGCGCGGGTGTTCAACGCGTCGGTGGCGTTAGGTGTGCCGGTGCGGGAGATCGTTGCGCCAGTGGATACGGTTATGTTCTGTGTGTCGAAAGCTCTGGGCGCCCCGGTGGGATCGCTGCTGGCGGGTCCGGCCGAAACAATCGCCCGGGGGCGGCTCTATCGCAAGCGGCTGGGCGGCGGAATGCGGCAGGCAGGCGTGCTGGCCGCGGCGGCGCTAGTCGCGCTGGAAGAGAGTCCTGCCAAGCTTGCGCAGGATCATGAGAACGCGCGGTTCCTCGCGGAGCGACTCTCTCAGATTCCAGGAATCCACGCGGATGCCGGGGCAGTAGAAACCAACATTGTGATTTTCGATGTGAGCGAAACAGGCTTGCCTTCAGCAGACATCAGCGCTCGCCTGCGAGAGAGGGGTGTGCTGATCAATGGGATCAACGAGCGGCAGATGCGCGCCGTGACTCACTACGATGTGGATCGCGCCGGCTGCGAACAGGCGCTCGCGACGTTCGAGGATATTTTGGGAAGAGGGACTCCGGCTCTTCGCCGGGGTTCTGTTGCAAACACGATTTGAACTGATCGGGTAAGGCGAATCGTGACCCGAAGACAGCCGGCACTGTTCCGGGGGCGGCATTTCGAAGACGTGATCATCCTTCTGTGCGTTCGTCGGAAATCCTACCGGGCGCGTCAACGGAATCAGAATTCACTCACCGACTCCCGTGTCGGCCCATACGATGCGCCGTGCACCGTTCGGTGGGAGACGTACATCCAGTTGCCGTTGCGTTTCCGATAAATACGCTCGAACCAGACGGCGAACCACGCGCGGCCGGGATTGCTTCCCTTTAACGCGGCAACATACCGGCCATACGTGATGGCGATGTCATTGTGCATCTCGACCCTCACCGAATCGAAGTCGTGAGCGAGGTACAACTTGTTCGCCACCTTCGCCAGAAAGCTATCCTTGTTGTCGACTACCTGCTGCCAGCCGCCGCGCGTCCATCCGTCACCGTGGGTCATGCTGAAATCGTCAACGCTGTAGTTTCTGAAGAACTCAGTGTCACCGGACACTATTGCTGCGCCGATCCTCTTCTCGAAATCCATCACCTCGGCTGCATCATTCGATTCAGGCGGATATTGCTCCGCCTTCACGTGGAGCCTCGGCAGGCCCGGCTCGTAGGTCAAAGACTGGGCGGGTGTGATCGCTGACGGATCGATGCCAGCCGGAGAGGTCGTGGGGCCGTGCACGGTCCGATGCGAGACCCAAACCCACTTTCCATTGCGCTTCGCGTACACGCGCTCGAACCAAATGGTCGACAGCCGCCCCGGATTGGCGGTGTTCCTGTTTGGCGGCATGAACAGGCTGACGTATCGGCCCCAGGTGAGCGCCATATCGCCGTGCATCTCGATCCGTACGTTATCGAGATCGTGGACAAGATACTCTTTGTCCTTTACACGCTTGAGGAAGGCATCGCGATCGTCTTCCATGCCGCCGGTCTTTTCGCCGCGCGTCCAGCCATCGCCGTGGCGGAAGTGAAAGTCGCTCGAGAGCACGCCGCCCACGAACGCGACATCGCCGCGTACGACAGCTTCCTCGATATTCTGATCGAGCTTTAGAATCTCGGCGGCGTCACCCGTCGCATTGGCGATCGTGATTTCAGGCGGCCTGGGAGGACGAGGCGGTAGGCCCGATGTGTTGCGTTGCTGCGCGAGCCCGAGCGCGCCCGGCGCGCAACATGCGACCAAGGCCGCGAGAAGCCGCCTGAGGTGCGACGGTTGACAAAAGCAACGGTTCATCAGAGTTCTCCTCCGACCATACCGAAGAGTGCTAAGAGCTTCCGCTTCAACATAGTCAACGGCTCTAGTTGCTGTCCGCTTGCAGGCGGCAGACTCCGCACAATCGTAGCTGGGCTCAAGCCCTTTGCAACTCGTGATATGGATCGCCGGACCAGAACTCTATGCGAAGAAGAACAGGCCGCCCGCCCCTTGAGAAGAGGCGCTATTGGTAACGGTCTGCGCCGCAACACCGCGCTCGGTCTAGACATTCACCATGCGCTGTGCCCAGACGTCCTCACTTCTTGGGCGCGCTGTCGTCTTTCAGTTCGCTCGCCGACCCACCCAGAAACAGCCGCTTGCCATCGGGGAACGTGATATTCTTGCCGACCGCCATATTTCCGCGGTCCTTGGCCTGATAGCCTTCCACGATGATCTCGGTCCCGGGCGGCAGCGAATTCTTATTGAAGCCAAGCCGGAATAGCGAGTTCGGGCTGCCCCCTTCGATCATCCACGCTGTCACGGTCCCGTCGTCGTTCTTCACATCGATGTGAATCCAGGAGTGCGGATTCACCAATTCCCATTGCGTCACGGTTCCGTGCAGCTTTACCGGACGACTGGCATCGAACTCCGCCGCAAAGGCGTGGTGCGCCCTCACCGGCGCGGCGGCCAGCAGAAGGCCAAGGCCACTCAAAGCAACGTATAATTTAGCTCTCATCGGTTTCGATCCTTTTCTTTTCACTTGGCCGACTGATTCAGTTTATCCCGCTCCGCCACGCGCGCGCCATCGAGCGTATTGGTCATCCCGTAATTACCTTCGTTGCACGCGAATTCATAGATTGGCCCGTCCACTCGGGACCATGCAACCTCTCCGCTCCACGGTTTGTCCCACGTTTCGGGGTCCTCCACCGTGAACCGATACAGAATCGTATCCTTATCGACCGGAGTGAAACGTTCGGTGACGTGCAATTTTTCACCCGACCCGCGGAAGGGATTGTGCGCCGTGAAATTCGTGGTGTCCACGACCAGCGTATTGCCCTCCCAGTGGCCGCGCGCGTCTCCCCGCCACTGACGGGCTTCCGGGCTCAAGTGCGGCTTTCCGTCGGTCGGGATAACACGCACGGAATGATTCATCTCGTGCAGAATCGCCACGTACCCTTTGGTCTGTAGGATCTGCAGATTGTTGTTATAGCCGCCGGAGAGCATGGGGACCGATTCCTGGCCGAGCACGATGCAGCGCGCGCTCAGCGGGCGATTTTCCGGCCCGTCGAATTCATGTCCCTTGTTCTTGGCCGCGATATCCGCATTTCTCTTGCGCGCCTCGGGCAGCATGGTCGGAATCCTACCCTCCGGGCCCACGATCATGGACGTGCGGCGGTTCCAGTTTTGCTTGGTTTGCCCGGGGTCCAAACCGAACTGGCTGAAATCGTAATGGACATCGGCGTCGGTGCCCGCTTCCGTAGGCCGGCCTTCCTCTTCGTTCTTCTGCACACGATTCTGTTCCCGTTTGACCAGGTCCGCCAATTCCTGTTCGGTGTAGAACTCCTTGGCGCCAAGTGCCTTAGGCCGCTCCAACGGCGTGGTGGTGTTGTTGGTCCAGTAACCTTGTAAGTCGGGCTGGCCATCGACAGTACGCGGCGGTACATAGGCTTTCTCCCCGGCTTTCGAGGTTTGCGCGGACTGGCCGAAAAGCGGTAGAGCGGTTGCCAGAACGGCGGCAGCCGCGATTGACAGCAAGCGAAGGTTCATCGAAGCCCTCCTTCGGGTGCGATTCGTAAATGCTACTGAGCCGGTTCACCGAAGTCAATGACCAGAATGAGCCTGTCGCGGGTTGTTCAGTAGGTGGGCGCCCCCGTGGTTGCGCTTGACCCATCCGGCGAGCGCAAGGTTACGAAGTCCGGGTAATTGAGAAAGGCATGATTCTCCTGCCGGACCGCGAGGCAATCTACCACGAGTGGCGCCGGCTGGTTGTGGCGCATGGGATATCGGGGTGCAGGTGCACGAGGGCCGCCTGGCGGCCGCTATGCGGGTTCACGGTGTCACGCGCATCCTGACGCTTAACACCGGCGATTTCGCACGCTATCCCGGTATGATTGCAGTGCACCCTGTTACTGTGGCCAAGTCAGTTTAGCGCGAAGAAAAAACCGGCACGAAATTGAACCGTTCGCGAGCAGCCGGCGTTGGTCGGGCGGATATCGGCCGCGATCAGCTCGGGGCGCAAGTAAGAACACTCGAATCAAGGAAAAATAGCAGGGCAGTGCGGTTTGAGCGAGCGTCACTTCGCCGTCCGCTCCCGGAACCGGAAGTCGGGTGAAGCAATCAATTGCACATACGAGCCGAATGCTGCCTCGCTCCACGGCGCCTCAGGCTCCGAAGGCTCATGCTCAAAAACGCGCAGGGTGCGGTATGTTGTGGAGCGCTCCACCGGAATGCGGCCGGCGCCCCGAATCCAGGACCGCATCTCCGTAGGATGCAGGAATTGGCCGTGCGGCGCGCCAGCCGAGGTGGAGATGCTTTCGTTCATCAGCGTGCCACCGAAATCGTTGGCGCCCGCCCGCAGGGACGCCTGCGCCAGCCGCGGACCCTGCTTCACCCAAGCCGCTTGCACGTTCACGATCCAGGGATCGAGCATCAGCCGCGAGATGGCGTACATGCGCAGCACATCTTCTTCCGGCACCGCGGCGCGCAAGCCCGGAACCAGCGATTTTTTGAACATGGGCGCTTCGGAAGCGATGAAGCTGAGCGGCACGAACTCGGTGAACCCGCCCGTCTCCTTCTGAATGCTGCGGATCAGCGCCAGATGCCGCGCCCGATCGAGCGGCGTCTCCACGTGCCCGTACATAATGGTCACTGTAGTTGGGATGCCCAGCTTGTGGGCCGCGCGGATCACGCGGGTCCAGTCGCTTGTGGAAATGCGGCCGGGCGAAATCAAATCGCGCACGCGATCATCGAGAATTTCCGCCGAAGTACCCGGAAGAGAACCCAGTCCAACATCTTTCAATGCCGCCAAATAATCGTCGATCGAGCGGTTCGAAAGCGTGGAACCATAAAGAATCTCTTCCGGCGAAAACGCGTGCACGTGAATTTGCGGCACGGCGCGCTTGATTGCGGCGCACAGATCGATGTAAAACGAGCCTGAGATCTTCGGCGGCAGACCCGCCTGAATGCAGACCTCGGTTGCGCCCAGATCCCAAGCCTCTTGCACGCGCCGCACCACTTCTTCTTGAGGCAGATAATAACCTTGCTCGGCGCGGTGTCCGCGGCTGAACGCGCAGAAGCCGCAGCGCTTCACGCACACGTTGGTGAAGTTGATATTCCGGTTGACGACGTAGCTAACGCGGTCGCCGACCCGCCGGCGGCGCAGTTCATCGGCCAGTGATAACAGCCGCTCGAAGGATTCGCCCTCGGCCTCGAAAAGGAAGGCGCCCTCTTCGGGCGTCAGCTCGCGCCCCGCTTCGCATTTGTCCAGAATGGCGACTGTATTCATCGCTGCATCGTGCCTCCTGCCACGCGAGAGATGGCTATGTTGCTGGTATCCACGTTTAGCCCATCGCGTGAATGCCTTCCGGCTGAATCTTGAAAATCACGCGGACTTCCCCATTCGCGCGGTACGGATACCGGTCCTGTCCGATATATTTTTTCGCCAACTTATCGATGTGAGCGTCCGCGCCGTTCTCGGTAACATCCACAACGCGTCCGCGGATGGAGACGTGGCGGTAGGGATTATCGGGGTCCATAATGTCGACGCACACGCGCTTGTCGCGCCGCATATTCTGGTCCTTGATGCGGCCCTTCGCCGTATTGACCAGAATATTCTGGCCATCGAAATCAAACCACACAGGAGATACCTGCGGGCTGCCATCGGGCATCAGCGTGCCAAGTTGCGCAAACGCCTTCTTCTGCAAGATGTCTTGATATTTTTCCGGTATTGCTGCCATCGTTTGCCTCCTTTAGGAGCGTACACCATGCTACCGGGTCACGGCACAGGTTATTTTAGGAGGAGTGCGCCCCCTGACAAACAACACCAAAACAGTCGCCGTCATAGGCGGTACCGGAGCGGAGGGCGGCGGCTTGGCGCTGCGCTTCGCGAAAGCCGGCTTGGCGGTACGAATCGGCTCGCGAAACGCGGAGAAGGCCCGCGACGCTGCCGGGCGAATTGAGGAAGCAACCGGCGCGCGCGAAGTGTCGGGGTTCGCCAATCCCGAAGCCGCCGCTGGAGCGCCAATCGTCCTTCTCACCGTTCCACTTGCGGCGCAAGTGGAGATTCTGAAATCCATTCGAGCCAGCTTTTCCCCTGGAACCATTCTGGTAGATGCCACGGTTCCTCTGGAAATCGCGATCGGTGGCCGTGTTTCGCGCACGGTCGCGTTGTGGGACGGCTCCGCGGCACAGCAGGCCGCGCGGCTCGCGCCCGAAGGAGTCCGCGTCGTGTCCGCTTTCCACGCGCTGAGCGCCGAAATGCTGGCTCACCTGGATGGGCCGGTAGATTGCGACGCGCTCCTCTGCGGCGATGACGCGGAAGCGAAAACTACCGTCGCCGCACTCGCCGAAGCAATCCCCGGCGTGCGTGCAGTCGATGCCGGACCGCTGGACAACGCGCGCCTGCTTGAAAGCGCCGCCGCGCTCCTAATTTCCCTGAATTTGCGGCACAAAGTGAAGGGTTCCGGCATGCGCATCACCGGCATCAAGGCCGAAGAGAAACCCCGATGAAACACCGTCCCGTTGTGGCTCTTGCCGGCGGTGTGGGCGCGGCGCGCTTTCTCGATGGCCTGGCCCGGGTTCTCGCCCCCGAACGCCTGTTCATCATCGGCAACACCGGTGACGACGCCGAGATTCACGGCCTCCACATCTCCCCCGATCTGGACACCGTGACATATACACTCGCCGGCCTGGCGGACCCCGAGCGCGGCTGGGGAATCCGTGGGGATAGCTTTCGCTGCATGGAAACGCTGGGCAAGCTGGGCGCGGAAACCTGGTTTCAGCTTGGCGATTGCGATCTGGCCACACATCTCTACCGCAGCGAGCGTTTGCGCCGAGGCACGCCGCTCTCCGAAGTGACAGCGGAAATTGCCGGCGCAATGGGCGTCCGATCAACCATCGTTCCTATGTCCGACGAGCGGGTCCGCACACGCATTTGCACCTCTTCGGGTGAGCTGGAATTTCAAACTTATTTCGTGAAGCGACGCGCCCGCGACACCGTGGCCGGCGTGCGCTTCGAGGGCGCCGACGAGGCCGACCCCGCCCCCGGCGTGCTTGATGCCATTGCCGCTGCGGAGGCTATCATTGTCTGCCCGTCTAATCCCTTCATCAGCATCGGGCCGATCCTGGCCGTTGCCGGTATCCGCGAAGCACTCCGCCAAAGGCGCGAACGCATTGCCGCCATCTCACCCATCGTGGGCGGGCGCGCGCTCAAAGGACCCGCCGCTCATATGATGAAGAGCATGAAAATGCGCTCCGCCGCGGCGGTGGTGGCGCAGCTTTACGCCGATTTTGCGGGTGTGTTCGTGCTCGATGAAGCAGACCGCAAGCAGGCCGAGGAGGTGGAATCGCTCGGTATCCGGCCGGTAGTTACCAACACCATCATGAGCGGCTTGCAGGAACGCAAAGCGCTGGGCCGGACCATCGCCGAGGCGCTGGAGATCGGGTTTTGATTTTCGCCATACTGCCCGTCAAAGATCCGCGCAATGCCAAGCAAAGGCTGGAAGGATTTCTTGCCGCCGAAACGCGCGAGAAACTGGCTCGAGTCCTTTACGAGCAAACCATCGCAGCGCTTTCGCAGGCTTCGGGCATCGACCGGGTTCTGGTCATTACGAGCGATGCTGAAATCGCCGCCCACGCCCGGCGAATGGGGGCGCAGGTGATCGAAGAAAACCGGCAGGTGAGCCACAGCGCTTCCGCCGATGCCGCCTGCCTCATCGCCCTCGAAATGGGCGCAGAGACCGCTCTACTAGTTCCTATCGATGTACCGCTTGTGGAAGCCTCGGATTTCGAGCGTCTGGCTGCCGCCGGGATGTCGTTGAGGCCCGGTGTGGTAATCGTGCCTTCGGCCGATGGCACCGGAACCAACGCTTTAGCCCGAACCCCGCCCGATATCATTCCAAGCTGCTTCGGGCCGGGAAGTTTCCACGCACACCTTGGGCAGGCACGCAACCGCGCAGTTGCCGCTGACGTACTTCGCTTGCCCCGGCTGATGTTCGATATCGATACTCCAGCAGACGTGGCCGAATTGCTGGAACGTGCTCCCGAATCCCACGTGGCTTCCTTTTTGCGATCCGCATGCGCCTTGAAATAACGGCCCTCGCGACCCTCCCCGAAGTACAGCCCAGGGACCACCTCGGATCGTTAATTCGTGAAGCCGCCCTGCGGGAAAAGCAGACGATCGATGGCTCCGTGGTCGTGGCTGTCGCCCAAAAAGTGGTCTCCAAGGCGGAAGGCGCCATTGTGGATCTCCGCGCAATCACGCCTTCGGCGCTGGCCCATTCCTGGGCCGCCGAATGCGGCAAAGACCCGCGCCTAATCGAGCTAATCCTCGCGCAATCGCGCCGGATCGTGAAAATGGATCGCGGCGTTCTCATCGCCGAAACCCACAAAGGCTTTGTCTGCGCGAACGCCGGAGTGGATCAATCCAATACGCCGGGTGATGACTTTGCCACCGTGCTGCCGCCGGATCCCGATGCCTCGGCGCGCGGCTTACACGAACATCTCGGCTGCGGCGCGGTCCTCATCACGGACACTTTCGGCCGTCCGTGGCGGGAGGGTTTGGTCGATGTGGCCATCGGCGTGGCGGGTATGGAACCGCTCGAAGACTTTCGCGGCGCGGCGGATCGCCGCGGCCGCCGACTCAGCGCCACGATCATCGCAGTGGCCGACCAGCTTGCCGCCGCTGCCGGTCTCCTGATGCGCAAGCCGGATGGCTGCCCCGTGGTTTTGGTGCGTGGTTTCGAGTGGCGCCCGGCCGCCGGTTCCGCGCGTCCCCTCATCCGGCCGCGGGAACAGGACCTGTTCCGCTAATTCAGGCCCACGTACTGCACTTCTTCTTCAAGCGCGATTCCGAAACGGCCATTCACCCGGCTCTTAAGCTCCGCGATCAGCGCGCACAAATCCGCGGCCTTGCCGCCGCCTTCGTTGTAGACGAGGTTCGCATGGTAATCCGCCACCTGGATCTGACCGCGCCGCATCCCTTTTGCACCCACTTGTTCCAGAAACCAGGCCGCCGGCACCTTGCCTTCGCGAACCACTCTTGCCGGCACCATCGCCGCGGCTTCCGCCGGAAGCGCACTGAGGAGCAGGTTTTTGAAAATGCTGCCGGCGCACATCATGGTGACCGGAAATTTTTCGTTTCGGACCCTCACGATATCGGCCGCCGCTTGCCGGAGTACCTCGGCATCCGCTGCTTCGAGCCGGAGTTCGGTGGAAAGAATAATCCAATCCTTGCGCGCTTTGAAAATGCTTTCGCGATAGCGAAACTCGCACCCGGCGTTCGATAGGGTTCGAACCGCGGCCCCATCGTAGAACCGCACCAGCACCACACGCTCGGAAATGGAATGGCCATACGCGCCGGCGTTGCCATATACCGCCGCCCCTACCCAGCCTGGAATACCCGCCAGCGTTTCCAGGCCCTTCAGGCCTTGGCCGATCGTGAAATCCACCAGCGCCTGCAACTCCGCGCCCGCGTCAGCCAGGACACAGTTCCCGTAGGCTTCGAGCTTCGTCGCGCGATAGCGCAGCACGATGCCGCGAAAGCCCTCGTCCGAGACAATCAAGTTCGTGCCACCGCCGATGATGGCGGTTTCGATGCCGCTTGCGCGCGCGGCTTCGACTGCGGCAACGAAGGTTTCCACGCTCCCCGTTTCCGCGTACAGGTCGGCGGGTCCGCCGATCCCGAAGCGCGTGTGCCGCGCCAGCGGCTCGTGGCGCAAAATGGTTAAATTAGGAATCGCGGCGAGGCGCTCGTGCGTCTCTTCCGTGCTCAACATTACCTAAATTATAAGGGAGGGGTTTTTGTGCGCTCTGCGTTTCCGGGCTTTCCCACCGCCGGCATCGATTTCTTTCGCGGCCTGGCCCGCAACAACAATCGCGAATGGTTTCAGCCGCGCAAACAGGTTTTCGAGGACCAGGTAAAGCAGCCCATGCGCACGCTAGTGGAATCGGTGAACGCGGCGCTCACGGGTTTTGCTCCGGAATTCGTCACCGAGCCGGAGAAGGCGATTTACCGCATCTATCGCGACACGCGCTTCAGCAAGGATAAGACGCCCTATAAGACGCACATCGCCGCCAGCTTCCGCCGCTCAGGCCCCGGCCATAGCGACGCCGGTTATTACTTCGCGCTCTCTCACAAAGAGGTGGCTATCGGCGGCGGTATCTACATGCCCGAGCCGCCGGCACTGCTGGCAATCCGTAACCACATCGCGGAGCGCCACGACGAACTGCGCCGCCTTCTGCGCGCCCGCCAGGTGCGCGAGCTTCTGGGCGAACTGCAGGGCGAACAGCTTTCGCGGGTGCCCAAGGGCTTCGCGAGCGACCACCCCGCCGCCGACCTGCTGCGCTTCAAGCGCTTCATTCTTTATGTGGAGCTGCCGCCCGATCTTGCCACCACACCGGGTCTGTATAGTGAGGTGGTGAAGCGCTTCCGCGCGATGGTACCGTTTTTGGCCTTTCTGACAGCGCCGCTCAAGGCGGCGCGGAAGAGAGTGGATGCTCGGGAGCTGCTGGTTTAATTTACGGTGGCAGAAGCAGGAACCCAGCGCATCCAGCAGGTGGCGGCAAATTCTATTTCTGACTCATTCGGCGCGTAATGCGTTCATCGGGTCGAGACCCGCGGCCCGGCGCGCGGGCAGATAAGCAGCAAGGAGAGCGGTTGCCCCGAGCAGTAGCGGCACTAAGAAGAAGGTCACCGGATCGCGCGGTCTGACACCGAATAAGAGATTTTTCAAGAGGCCGGAGGATGCAATCGCTCCCGCCATGCCGATTACCAGGCCGCCAATCACAGGCCGTGCGCCGCTCTTCAGTACCAAGCTGGTGATTTGAGCCGGTTCGGCGCCCAGCGCCGTGCGCACGCCAAACTCCGGAGTGCGTGCGGTGACCGAGTAGGCCAAAAGGCCGTAGATGCCGACTGCAGCCAACATGAGCGCCACTGTGGCGAAGCCCGCGAGCAGCCACGCGCTGAATCTCTGGCGCGAGAAGTTCTCGCCCAGAACTTCTTCCAGGCTTCGAACCTCGGCGATGGGCTGTTCCGGATCGAGTTGCTGAATGGCGCGCCGCGCCGTGCCGGACAAGCTCAGCGGATCGTGGCCCACTCTCAGCACAAGCACCATGCGCGGATAAGCCAGTTGGTTATAAGGATAGTAGACGGTCGGCTCGGGTGGCCGGTCGACCGTCCGCTCGCGAACGTCGCCCACTACGCCAATGATTTCGCCAAAAGGATTCTGCAGGTCCATTATTGCGTTGATGCGCTTGCCGAGCGGTTCCTCTCCCCTGAGGAATTGCCGCACAAACGCCTCGTTCACGATGAAGTGATAGGGAGAGTTCGGAGCGAGGTCCGATTCCGCGAAATCGCGTCCGCTCTTTAGCGGAATACCGAGTGCGCGAAAATAGCCGGGCATTACGGTTCGGATGAGGGCCTCCAGTTCCGCCCCGGGTTTTGCCGGCGGGCGCCCCTCGATATTTATCCACGTGCCGGCACCGGGTCCGGTGAAGGGAAGAAAACTGACCGCGCTCACCGAGCGTACTCCAGGCAAGCGCGCCATCTCCTCTAACGCTCTCCCGAGGAATTGTTTCCGCGCGGTAGTCTCCCGATAGCGGCTGGCGGTCATCGGCAGGCGAAAGGTCAGGACGTTCATTGGGTCGAGTCCGGTATGGACGCCTTCGAGTCCCACCAGGCTGCGGAACAGCAGGATGGCGCTGGTGAGAAGAACTACCGACACCGCCACTTCCGCGCCGATCAGCCACGACCGGAGGCGGCTGCCTGCTCCGAGTCCCGAGCGGCTATCGCCCCGCAAAGCGCCGGTCAGATCGACGCGCGAGGTAACCATCGCCGGCGCTAGTCCGAAGAGGATTCCGGTAACGAGCGAGATCGCTACTGCCAACACCACGATTCGCAGATCGGTCTGAATCCCCGTAGATTGCGCGAGATCTTTCGGCGCCAGTGCGCGCAAACCGGCAACCATCCAGCGGGCCAGAATGAGTCCGCAGATGCCGCCAGCCGCCCCCAGGATGAGACTCTCCGTGAGCAACTGGCGAACCACGCGCCAACGTCCGGCCCCGAGCGACGCCCGCACCGCCATCTCTCGCGTGCGCGAGCTATACCGGGCCAGCAACAGATTCGCCACATTCGCGCATCCCACAGCTAACAGCAGGATCACCGCCGCGAGCAAAACCAGCACCGGCGTTTTGGCCTCGCGGAAGAGAGCATCGCGCAGCGGCTCGAGATTCACGCTCCAATTTGTATTGAACACGGGATATGCCTGCTCCAGCTTCTTCGCGAGCGCAGTCATGTGAGCTTGCGCCCCGCGAAGGGTCGCGCCCGGCCGAAGCCGCCCTACCGAGTACATATATCGCCCGGCCGTTTTTCGGTAGTCCTCAGCCGGATTCAGACCAAGAGGCCCCCACAGGTCAATCTGGCGATCAAGGAAATAAAAATCTTTCGGCAGGACGCCGATGATCGTGGCGGGCTGCGAATTGATAGCCACCTTGCGGCCCAGAATACTCTCATCACCGCCGAACCAGCTCTGCCACAAACGGTAACTGATCAATGTCATCTGGCCTGGCCTGCGGTCTTCTGCTTTGGTGAAGAGGCGGCCGCGGAGCGGCTGCACGCCGAGCAAGGGAAAGAAATCTGCCGTCACTGCCTGTCCCAGAAACTCTTCCGCCCGCCCATTTGCCACCAGCACCGCCGAGCGCGCGGGCGACGCCGCTGCTATGCCTTCAAATACATCGTTCTGAACTTTCCAGTCGAAGTAATTGGCGGGAGCGACCTCGTTATGACTATTGCCACGGTAGCTCTCCCAAATCATTGCCAGCTCCGAAGCGTTCCGGAACGGCAGCGGCCGGACCAGCAGATTATCCGCTACCGTAAACACCGACAGGCTCGCTCCCAAACCGAGTGTCAGGGACAGAAGTGCGGCAAACGTAAAGCCCGGGCTGCGCCACAAACTGCGCAGAGCGTAGCGAAGGTCGCGCCAGGCGGTATCGAGCCAAACGATGGTGGAGAGATCGCGCATTGATTCCTTCACAGATTCGACACCTCCGAAATCCGCCCGCGCCCGCCGGCGGGCTTCTTCGGGACTCATCCCCGAGCGGATATTGTCCGCGGTGTGCATGTCCAGATGCGCCTGAAATTCCGCATTCCATTCGCGCTCCTGCCGGGCCGCGCCAAACAAACCGGCCACGCGCACGGCGATGACCCGCAACCTCGGAATCATACCTGCTCTCCCGGATTGAGAAAGCGGGCAATAATCGCGGCAGTTTCCTCCCACTCGCGCTCCTCTTTCTTCAACTGGCCGCGCCCCGCGCGGGTGAGGCGATAAAACTTCGCTTTGCGATTGTTGTCCGAAGCGCCCCATTCCGAGGCGATGAACCCTTCCTGTTCGAGCTTTAAGAGAACTGGATATACGGTTCCATAGTTGAGAACCAGCCGCCCGCCGCTGGTCTGCTCGATCCGGCGGGCGATCCCATACCCGTGCAGCGGCCCCATCGTCTCCAGCGTCTTCAAAACCATCAACGCCATGGTTCCCTGGCGGACATCGGTCTTTTCGCCCACGGACTCTCCTATTGGAAACTTATAGAGGAAGGATAGCGCGCTTTCCTATTGGAAAGCAATAGCTCGATACGTCAAGCCGCTTGAGTCTGCGGCGCTTGCTCCAGCCGCGCGCCCAGCGTGAGGAAATTCATCAGGCTCGAAGCGATTCCCGAAGCGGCAATCACCAGCGCCATGGGCACCACGGGATTAGCTATAAAGCCGAGAAAGATCGTGGCGACGGCCGCGATCAAAAACTGGATGGTGCCAAGCAGGGCCGACGCAGTGCCGGCAATCTTCCCGTGCCGCATCATGGCGATGGCCGAGCCATTCGGAAACACGAAGCCCTGTGCCGAAACATAGGCGAACACACCCACAAACACGCCGGCCAATCCGCCGATTCCAGTCATCACCGAAGCCAGAAGCGCCAGACCAGCCGTTAATTGCACCAGGTTTGCCGTCCGCAGCACGCGCCAGATCGGAATCGTGTGCGGCATCCGCCCATTGACTTGCGATGCCAGCACCATGCCGGCGGCAATCACGCCAAATAGCCATCCAAAGCGGTCGGTAGGGACTTTGTAGAGATTGATGAAAACAAATGGCGCGCTGGTGATATAGGCGAACGTCCCTGCTGAGCTGAAGCCGCACACGACCGAGGCGCCCAGGAAGGTCCGGTCTTTCGTGAGCTGAGAATAAGCGGAACTGATCAGGTCGAAACGCAGCGGCCGCTTGGCATCGTGAGAAAGCGATTCGGGCAGGCGAAAGTGCATGCCGATCAGGCACGCGCATCCTAAGAGTGCCTGGGTGACGAACGCCGCTTTCCATCCGAACCACAGCAGAAGATAACTGCCGATGAGCGGCGCCACCACGGGCGAAACGCCCAGCACCAGCACCAGCATGGAAAAAATGTGCCGCAGTTGGTCGGGCGGGAACAGATCGCGCACCATGGCGCGCACCACCACCGAACCGCCGCACGCCGCCACGGCCTGCACCAGCCGGAAGGCGGCAATTTCGGGAATCGTGGGAACCAGCGCGCAAGCGGCCGAAGAAAGGATGAAAAGAATCAGACCGGCATACAAAGGCGGTTTTCGGCCGAAACGATCCGTGAGCGGGCCGTAGAGCGATTGGCCGAGAGCGTACCCAATCAGAAATGTGATCATGGTGCTCTCGACCGCCGCTGTAGAGGCGTGGAATACTTTTTCCATCGCCGGCATGGCCGGCAGATACATGTCAATCGAGAGCGGGGCGAATGCCTGCAGCGCCCCAAGAAGAATCAACAGCTCTATATATCGAGCGCGCGAAAGCGGCTTTACGGAAGAAGCAGTCATGCGGGCCGTTGCGCTCAGTGTATCAGGTGCGGAACGGCGGAGCCGGGACCGCTTCCTTTTGGTCGCGGCTCGGAAATCAATCGCCGAAGCTGCCGACTTCTTCCTGCTCTTCGGCCGGGGCGGGCGCGGGAGCGATGCTGCTCGGCGTGGCGCCGCCAATCTGGACCAGCTCCGGACCAGGTTGCTCTTTGAGCACGTGCTGGCGGTAGAGCTTCATCATGCGCTCGTTTTCCTGCTGCTGTTTCAGCTTGGCGTCGCGCGCGCGGATCTTCTCTTCGCGGGCGTTTTTGGCGATGCCCATCCGCTCCAAATCATGCTGCTCTTCGGTGGTGATGATTTCCTCGCGCAGCACCAAGCCATGATCCTTGGTAGCCAGCGGCACCTGCTTTCCGCCGGCGAAGATTTCATGCCGGCCGTGCTCGTCGTACCACTTGGTGAGCGTGGCCGTCATGTGCATCTTCTCGATAATGTTGCGCCAGCCGATACCGGTGTTGTACGCGCAGAAGGAGATTTCGCCCTCCTGCGTGGCGTAAGGAATGATGCACTGCTCGGTGCGGCGGAAATCGTAGTTGAACAGGTCCTGGAACCACATGCCGGCGATGAACAGGAAATTCCAGCGGTCGCGGCGGCGGTGTTCGATGTCGTCCATCGTGCGGGACTTGCCCACGTTGCCGTAGCTCTTGCCCGTCGCGCCAAAAGTCTTGTCGAGTTTCTTGTACCAGTCGCTGAGCTTGAAGTGAGTGGGCGATTGGAACGGGTCGTAGTTGCGCGCCGCGGCCAGCGCCATCCCGACAATGGAGAGCCATTTCCCGCGGGCCGCATCGTTAATGCGCGCCACGTCTTTCGCCAGACGATCTGCATTGATGAACTGGGTCACCGGCACTTTTTCTCCGGTTTCCTTATCAACCATCACGGCCATGCCGACGCCGCAATTGGGATGGCAGCCGCAGCTCAACTGACCCCAACCGTATTGCGGCCCGTGAACGAGGTCGCTCCAGTCGGAGAAGGTGGAGATGAAGGAAATGGGGAACCAGTCGCGTGCCGGCTCGCCCAGGCCGGTCTGATTCTTCACGTCGTGCGCCAGATGGGAGAGCGTATAGCGCTGGGCCTGGCGGCGTTCATCGGTCACTTCCTCGTCGCGGCCGGTGAATGATACCGGCTGGAAGGAGAGGAACGGGATTTTTTTGGGATTATCGAGCGCGAACTGAATAATGCGGCCCACCTGCTCGTTGTTGATGCCGTTGACGAGGGTAATGACCGGAATGATATCTACACCAGCACTGTGCAGGTTTTCAATCGCCCGCAGCTTCACATCGAACAGGTTGCCCACTTTGCGGTGCGAATTAGCAGCGTTGCCGATGCCATCGAACTGCAAGTACGCATAGCGCAAGCCGGCGTCCGCGGCCTTGTGGCAGAACTCGGGGCTCTTGGCGAACTCAATGCCGTTCGTGGCCGCCTGCACCGAGGTATAGCCAACTTCACGCGCATAGTGCACCGCATCCAAAAAGTAAGGCGAAAGGGTCGGCTCGCCGCCCGAAAACTGCACGGACATCTGCCGCTTCGGCTTGATGGTGATGGCGTTATCGAGCAATTGCTTGATATCTTCCCAGCTCAGCTCATGTACGAACCCTACCTGATTGGCGTCCATAAAACACGGATCACACATCATGTTGCAGCGATTGGTGAGGTCGATGGTGAGCACCGAGCCGCGGCCGTGGGTAATGGTGCTCGAGCCGTGGCGATGCAGTTTCTCATCGTTGTGCGCGCGGATGTCACGGCCAGGAAATACCTGCTCCAGGTGCTGGAAAAACTTGGTGTCAATGGCCATGACATCTTCGAAGTGGCCATGAATCGGGCAGTCCTTCACCATCAGGATTTTGCCGTCGCGCTCGATGACCTGCGCTTTGATCTCGCCGGGCCGCTGGTTGTAGAGCACTTCGAGCGGAGTCGCGCCGTCCAGAATTTTCTTGCGGATCTCGGGCACGCAACGCGGGCACAGCGAATCGGTCTCGCGCGGCCAGCCGAGCCGCGGCTTCACTTTCTCCCATGACTTCAATAACGGCTTATCCGACCAGGCCGGAGTGAACGAAGGGTTCCGATGGATCTGGTTGAACTTATCGAATACGGTCCAGGCTGCGCCGGCGGCGTAGGTGAAAAGTTTTTCCGCGTACTTGACTGGCTTGTGCATGGTGACGGATCTCCTGGCGGCCCGGCATCCTGGAAGAACACCGTGCCGGATTCCCTGGGACGAGTATATGGGCCGTCGTTGTGGCAGCACCATCGGTTGCCATCAAACTGTTGAATTTATTAGTTGTATGGCGAGTGGGGGCGTTGAACGGGACCGGCCTCGAAGAGCTTGAGACCTGCGTGTAGACGTATGAAAGGGAACGGTTTACATGCTTCCTGGCCGGGCATTTACCTTCTTCTCCATCTTTCTGAAGCGTGTTGAACCGTAGCTATAAAGTTTCAGGCTGCCATGCCGATTAGCCCTGTATGTACCTCCGCATGTTGGCGGGTCTGGCGGCGACTATCGCTCTGGCTCGCGCAGCCGACATCCGCGGCACGATCATCATCGAGCGAAAGTTGACCCACTACAACGTGAGCGCCGCCGCGGGCATTTACCAGCGAGGCGCGGCAGTCGGACTGGGAGAGAACCCCGAAGACGACCCCATTTCATTTGAGCGCGCCCATGTGGCTGTTTACCTCGAAGGAGGGCAAGGCGGGGGCAGGCCGGGCCAAGAGGTGTCGATGGAACAAAAGAATCGCAGGTTCGTTCCGGATATGCTCGTGATTCCGGCCGGTTCCACCGTTTCCTTTCCCAACGACGATCCCATTTTTCATAACGTTTTCTCGCTTTCGAAGGCAAAGAGTTTCGATCTGGGGAATTACCCCGTTGGGAAAACCCGGGAAGTGACTTTTTCGAAACCGGGTGTCGTGGCTGTCTATTGTCATCTTCATCCGAACATGGCCGCGTCGATCGTGGTGACCCCTAGCCGGTGGGGCACGCGCGCGGCAGCCGACGGTGCTTTCTCCCTGCGAGGGGTTCCCGCGGGAAGCTACTCCGTAGTCGCCTGGCACAAGGCGGCCGGCACTTTCCGCAAGCAGATTACCGTTGGCGACAGAGATGATATCGAGGTCGATTTTGTTCTCCCATACGCGGAACCACCGTCCTCCGGCTCCGTTGCGCACCGATGACCTATGCGATTTGCCACGCGCACCTTCCTCTGGTCGTTTGTTCCGATCGTGTTGCTGCTGATCGCAGGTTTCTGGGTAGTGCGGTCGGCGGCGGTGGCAACCATTCGGGCGGGACTGCGGGCCGCGGCGCGCGATAACCAGGTCGCCCTGGCGCGGGTCGAGGCGCGCAGCGAGGACCGCAATCAAACAACGTTGCGGGCCATTGCGGAAAATCCAGCGCTCAAGGCAGGCCTCGATCTTCTTGGGAGTGAGAAAGATGCGCCCACCGAGGCGCGCAACACCGTTGCCGATCAGCTTAGCGAGATCTGTCAGACGCTGCAATACGATTTCATGATGGTTTCCAATGCCCGAGGGGAGCCCGTGGCAGCCGTAACGCGGCAAGCGAGCGGTTTCGCTCCCGTGGAACTGGCGGGTATCGCTCCGGCCGACAGGGGAATCGTTTTGGCCGGTGGAAGCCTTTACGAGGTCGCCTCTGTACCGATGTTTGAAGACATCGCCCAAGCCGGCACGCTATCTATGGGGTCCGTGTTCGACATTTCCCGCTTCGGCGTGCCTGCGGTATTGCTGCACAATGGACGCGTCGCGGCCTCTGAGCTTCGCGAACTGGCTCCGTCTTTGATACAAACGGCGTTGCGTCCATGCCTGCCGGACGCGGAATGCGAAGTTCGCATTCGCGACCAGGTCTATCTCTCGCTGCCCATAGCACCCGGAGCGCTCCGGCTAGGTGGCGGCTATTCGCTACGCAGCTTGCAGAACCTGGATACCGCCACGGCGCATGTGCAAGCGGTCTTGCAAAGGGTGTTCCTCACGGTCGGCTTTGCCGTGCTGGTAGCGGCCTTAGGCATCGGCTTACTGACCTCCCGTTCTATTGCCCGGCCACTAGCCGAAATGGCGGCGCGACTGCGCTGTGCGAGCGCTACCGGTGAACTTCCCGATTTCCCGGAGAGCGTTGGCGCCGGACTGGAAATTCGCGAATTGACAAGGGGTTTCGACCAGGCCGCGAAAGCCGTGCGGGAAGCTCGCGAGCGCCTGACTCGCGCGTATGTGGAATTCGTCGGGTCACTGGCTCAAGCTTTGGATGCGCGGGATCCGTATACGGCCGGGCACAGCCGGCGGGTCAGCAACTACGCCTGTGCAATCGCCGAAGCCATGGGCCTGGCCGAGCCGGAGGTGGAAACGATTCGCGTGGGGGCGCTGCTGCATGATTTGGGAAAGATCGGAATCTCCGACGTCGTGCTGCACAAGCCCGGGCGCCTCACAGCCGACGAGACTGATCTCATCCGGCAGCACCCCGTGATCGGCCGGCGCATTCTGGACAATGTTCATGGGCTCGAACCCTACCTGGGAATCGTCGAGTTGCATCACGAAAACTGGGATGGAAGCGGGTATCCGCGCGGCCTCAAGGGCGCGGAGACACCGCTCGAGGCCCGGATCGTCAAGGTCGCGGATTCTTATGATGCCATGACTTCCGATCGGCCTTACCGGCGGGGCATGACTCACGCTCAGGCAATGGCAATTCTCAGGAAAGTTTCGGGGTCGGAGACGGACACGGAGATTGTGGAGGCTTTTTCCCGCGTGTGCCCGCCTGGTTCGGAAGGCTGCCTGGAGACAACGGGATCGCTAGAGAGGCTTGCAGGCGTGGTTGCCGCCCAACATGAGGGCATCGCCGAGGGAATTGCCGGGCCCGTGCCGAAGGAGGCCGCATGAGAACGCCTTGGATTCTCGTGGTACTTACCTTCTCTGCCGCTTACGGCCAGGAAGCCGATAGCGGTTTCGAATTGAGAACCACACTCAGTGCCGAGTCGTTTTACACGCACCAGCTCTCCGACTGGCCGCGCGATGCCGGCCCGCTCAGCGCCGGCTTCCGCGCCATGTTTTATCCCACCTGGAAGCTCGATTCGCATTGGTCGGTAAATGGCGCGATCCAGGTACACTCCCGGCCATATTTCGCGGAGGAATTCGATACCCAAGGTTATGGCGCGAGTGGCGAGATTTTGCAATTGAACCTCAGCTACACCCGCTACTGGGGGAGTCGATCCCTGGTATTCCGCATCGGAGATCTCTCGTCCGCTTTCGGCTACTTTCTGTCTCGCTATGATTCCGCGGTCAATCCCTTAATCGGTATCCCCTCAGCATACGGCTATTACTACAAGAACGTCACCTTTCTGGGATTGACCGGGGCTGAGCTGGATGCCACATCGGGCAAATGGGACTTTCGGGGCCAGTTTGTCAATTCCTCTCCGGCTAACCGCAGAAGTATTTTCGATCGCGATCAGTACGGCAATTGGGCCGGCGGATTCGGCTACACCATTCGGGGCTTGCGCGTTGGCGCATCGGCATATCACGGGCCATACCTCAGCCGGAACTACGCCTACTACTTCCCCGGTGAAGCGCCTCCCAGGAATTTGCCGGCGACGGCGATTGGACTGGATGCCGAGTGGGGCGCCGGTCCATGGAATATCTGGGGGGAATTGCAGCGTTTTCAAAATGATTATCATGTCATGCCGACCTATGTCAGGCACACGGGATATATCGAGATTCGCCGAGTACTGAATCCCCGCTGGTATACCGCCGGGCGCTTCGACTATTCGCAAGCGAACTCCTATCGCGGTACGGGAGTCTACGAGTTCGCTGCCGGTTTCCGCCCGGCTGCGAACCAGTTGGTCAAACTGAGCTACTCCATCCAACGCGGCCCTGAATATCCCGGGACGCTCGGAAACACGGCCGCCATCGAATTCGTGTTTTCGTTCCGTCCAATTTCCATCACGAAGAATTAGAGCAAGCACGAATGTGCGATGCTGGGACTAGACGCGGAAGGAGTGCATGTGATTTTCTGCACAAAATGTGGCGCCAGCCTCGAGGACGCGCATCAATACTGCTGGAAGTGCGGCGCGAAGGCTTCGGCTTCCGCAAGATTCTCGGGGATGTATGGTTCGCTGTCCACATCCCTTCCGGCTCGGCCGGGCGGGGCGGCGCCCCGGGGACGATTCTGGCAGCTATTCGGGTTGGATCCGCGGGTCGCTTTTCTAACTTTGATTGTTGATGTGATGCTGAACGCCGGGGACCTCGCCACAATGGGACTCCTCTTGCCGGTCTCTGTGGCGGCGGGGATCGTGCTTGGATATGTCGCTTATAAGGCGCAGATCAACTGGTACGGAGACGACAAAGAAACGGCACGGATCAAGGGAATGGTTCTGGGCCTGTTGACGGCGATTCCGACGCCCCTGCCCGAGATTCTCTACATTCCGGCCGGGTTGATTGGCTTGTATCAGAAATTCCGCAAGAAGGAATTCCCTACGTAAGTTCAGTGCTTCGGCACATGGGGGAGCGCGAGAAGATCGGCGAGGAAAGCGGCAAACGCCACGAGCACGCCTAGGATGGCATCAGCGGCGTAATGGTAGCGGCCGGCGACGGCTCCCACAGCGATGCTGAGCGAGACCACCAGGAAAATCAGTCCGACCCACAGCGGCGCGACGCGCAACAAAATCAGGGCGCACGCGGCCGTGCTCGCGACGTGGCCGCTGGGGAAAGTGTTGGCGTGAATGCTGGCGTGACCCAGAATCGCCATGTTGAGGGAGCGCACCTTGCCGCCCAGCAGGGGCTCGCTCCATTTCTCTTCGAGCGCGCGCGGCGGGCGAGTTTGCACGAAAGGCACCGTGCCGTAAGCCGCGTAGGCGGCCGGTAGAACCACTGTCCAGAAATGGCCGGCGTCCGCGCCTTGGCGCAGCATATACAAGGCCGCCAGCCCCATGGGGAGCGAAACGTAGCAGAGCAGGTAGGCAAGTTCGAGATATGTCAAAATCCACGGGCCGGCGGGGCTGCGCGCGCAACGCTCCAGAAAAGGCGCAACTAATTTGGTATCCAGGCGCGCGAGCGTCGCTTCGAAAGTAGTATCGGCATGGGTGACGAAATGGCCCGCCTGCCAATAGAACAGGAGTAACAGCAGATAGGGAATCCAGTCCCTGGTGACGGAGGCCGCAAGCGGCGTGGTCACCCGCGGCAAAATCTGCGAAACAAAAAGCGTGATTGCGATCCCCGCAACTCCGATCTTGGTAACGGCAAGGCGACGGTTGCGGGCCAGATTGGGCCGGTTCCAGGCCAAAACGGTGAATATGAAGAAGGCCGCGAGGTTGATCACCTCGGCCGCCCGGAATGCGAGCGGCGTAGCTGGGGTCATTCAGGATGCGCCCTCAACAGACGCACCGCCATCTTACTTAATAACCGGTTAACCGGACCGTCAAGAAACATCCAAGTGAGGGCATCCAGAAGGACAGGTGGGTGATACCCCGGATTGCGCTCGCGCCGCGCCGCGATCATGTCCCGCAGAACTTTGCGAGGATTCTCACGGAAGCTATCCAGCATGGCCGTTTGGTGCACGCAAGAAATCGTGCAGTAGGGGGCGCAGGATTTTTCGCGGGCGGCCTCCCGTTCGAGATCCTCGCGTGTGTAGCGGGCGAGCGGGATGCCGGGATGACCGCGCTGTTGAGAGCAATAGTGCACCAAGCCATCCTCACAGATGTACAGGAACCGTCCGCCGGCGCGGCAATGCCAGTCGTTTGGCCGCCCTTCGGCGATGTTCCTTTGAAAGCGGTCATATTGGGCAAAAGAGAACATTTTCTGATCGGGTTCGAGCAGGTCGCGATATATGTCCATGTGGTCCGGCGCCAGCGGGCGCAATTGGCCGCCGCCATCATGCAGGATTCCGACGGTGCTCGTAAGACCCAAGCCACGGGCGCGGCGGGCGATGGTACGGGCGTCCTCGGGGTGACGGACTGGGCTGCCGAGAACCGAGTTTACAGTCACCGCAAATTCGGCGTTCTCGGCCAGCCATACCAGTTTGCGGTCCAGCACTTTCAGACTTTTTTTCGAGGTTTCGTCCGGGTTGACGTTATCGATGCTGATTTGTAGATAATCGAGGCCCGCACGACTCAGGCGCCCGATCCGCTCCGGTGTGAGCAGGTAACCATTGGTGATGAGAGTGGCGATCACGCCGCGGCTGCGGATCCGCCGGATGATTTCGTTCAGATCCGGGTGCAGTAAGGGTTCGCCGCCACTGATGGTGACGATTGTCGTTCCCAGCGCGGCCAACTGGTCGATGCGCTCCAGCATCACCGGCAGCGGCACGGGCGCCGAAACCGCGTCGAACTCATTGCAATAGGTGCATGCCAGGTTGCAGCGCCGCATAGGTACGATCTGCGCCACGATGGGATGATGCTTCGAAGCCATTGCGCGGGCGAACATGCGCGCCTCGCGCAAGCGCCGGTCCACCGATCGCGACCATCTCCGCAATCGGCGCCGTAGAGGCCTCACGTATGTGGCCCAGCCCAGCACGATAATTTCAGTGTAACGGGCCATGCTTGAGAAGCCTGCTTCTCCCACGCTAAAAGCGTCCCCATTTTGGGGATTTCACGCGACTGAGTTTCCTTTGTGAGCCACTTATCAGCCACTTCTGAAGCTTTTACGATTGGCCGGTGAAATGCCCGGGAAATCCGCGATTCCATGGCTACCATCTGCGAGCTGCAGTTTGAGGATTTCTCCGCCTGGGACGAGTTCGTCTTCCAGCATTCGCAAGCCAGCCCATTTCACCTGATCGCGTGGAAAGAAACCATCGAGGGGGCATTCGGCTATCAGCCGATGTACCTGGCCGCGAAAACCGGAAGCCGGATCGAGGGAGTGCTGCCGCTGTTTTTCGTGCGCAACCCGATTATCGGTAGAGTCCTGGTGTCTTCGCCGTTCGCTGTGTATGGCGGCATTCTGGCGGAGTCGCAGGCGACTGCGGAGCTCTTATATGACCACGCGAAGTGGCTAGGGCGGAAGCTAGGGTCTGATTATATCGAGTTGCGCAATGCGTACCCGGAACAGTGCCTGGGAACGCCGAATGTTTCCCGCTACGTGACTTTCGTGCAGGAAGTAGCTCCGGATGAGGAAGGGCTGCTCGCTTCGCTACCCAAGAAGACGCGCAACACGGTGCGGAAGGCGTTGAAACAGCCGTTCACAGTCCGCCATCGCGTGTCCGATGCGAAAACGCTTGACCGCGTTCACTCGCGCAACATGCGCCGCCTGGGAACACCGTGCTTTCCACGAGAATACTTCTCGCGCCTGCAGGCGAACTTCGGTGAGATGGTTGATGTGCGGGAAGTGCGGCTGGGAGATGAGCCGGTGGCGGTGAGTTTGAGTTTTCTTTTCCGCGACCAGATGCACACTTGCCACGCCGCCACGGACGTGCGCTACAACGCTCTCGCTCCCAACACGTTTCTTTACTATGACCATTTGCGTTGGGCGGGGGAGCACGGGTTCCGGCGGTTCGATTTCGGAAGGTCGAAGCGCAATACAGGGGCGTTCGAGTTCAAGAAACACTGGAATACCACGATGCGCGAACTGCCCTATGAGATTGTGCTGCTCAAGCGGAAAGAAGTGCCGAATTTCAGTCCGGCGAATCCGCATTTTCAGCCTGCGATCCGTGTGTGGCAGAATTTGCCGCTGCCTGTAGCGCGCGTGATGAGCCGGTTTGTGCTGCCGCTGTTTCCGTGAGCGCGTTTATGCTGATCGCTCTGGTGCTGGTGTTTCTCTATCCGTACCTGATTTATCCGGCGGTGCTGTGGGTGGTGGTGCGGATGCGCCGCGACGCCGGGCAGAAGCCCGGCGGCAGCGCAGAAGCCCTGGCCCCACTGGTCGCTTTGGTGATTTGCGCGTTGAATGAAGAGCAGGCGATCGCGGAGAAACTGGTGAATTGCCGGGCTTTGGATTATCCGCGCGACAGGTTGCAAATCGTGGTGGTTTCGGATGGATCGACAGATCGCACAGCGGAAGTGGCGCGGCGGTTCGCAGGGGATGAAGTCGAAGTGATCGAGCAGCCTGTGAGGCGGGGGAAGATTGCGAATTTGAATGAAGTGTTGCCGCAGTGCGCGGAAGAGATTCTGGTTTTATCGGACGCCAACGTGATGTACCGGCCGGATGCGCTGCGGAAATTGGTCGCGCGGTTTCAGGACCCTGACATAGGCTGCGTTTCCGGAAAGGTGATGCTGACTGACAGCACGGCGGCCCTGGATAAGCCCACCGAGAACTACTATTCGCTGGAGTGGTTTCTGCAGGCGGGCGCATCATCGATTTATTCGATGGTGGGCGCGGACGGCGCCATGTACGCTTTGCGGCGCAAACTGTTTCGCCCCTGCCCTGCGGATACGTTGATCGAGGACCTGGTGATCCCGATGGCTGTAATCCGCCAGGGAAAGCGCGTGGTTCACGAACCTGCCGCGGTGGGCTGGGAGCGCGGCCCATCCAGTTTGCGCGAGGAATTCCGCAGGAAGGTGCGCATCGCGGCGGGAGCGGCACAAGGGCTGCTACGCGGAAATGCGTGGCCTCCCCCGTCGGCATCCCTGAGCTTCTGGTTCGTATTCGTGTCGCACAAGTTGCTGCGCTGGATTTCGCCGGTAGTAGGGGCTGCCATCGTGATCTGCGCGGCACTCTGTTCAGATAGGGCCAGCGCGCGTGTGGTCTTGGCGGGTTTGGGCGCAAGCTGTACGTTGGCGGCATTGCAGCTTGTGTGGCGATCGGGGAACCGGCTACTGAGTGTGCCTTTTTACTTTCTATTCGGGCAGGCAGCGGTGGGTTTGGGCCTGGTGCGTGGCATCACCGGGCGGCAGAGCGTGCTTTGGGCCAAGCAAGACCGATGAGGATCGTTTATCATCACCGGACACGCTCGACCGATGCGCAGCGGGTTCACATCCAGGAGATGGTGGAAGCGTTTCGGGCACTGGGGAACGAAGTGACGGTGGTCTCGCTGGTTCCGACAGACCGCGGCCAGGGTAATGCGAAACGCGACGCCGGAAATCCGTTTTGGCAGCGGTCGGCGCGGCGTATCCCGCTAGTCTACGAAGCCATTCAACTTGCTTATAATCTGCTCGGCGTGCCGATGCTGGCGCGCGAGGTGCTCCGCAGGAAAACGGACCTGATCTATGAACGTTATTCGCTATTCAACTTCACGGGCGCGATCGTAAGCAAGCTGTGCAGAATTCCGCTGGTGCTCGAAGTGAATTCGCCGTTTTGGCTGGAACAGGGGCGCGACGGAGACATAATGCTTTCGGGCCTGGCAAAGTGGACCGAGCGCATGATTTGCAATCTGGCTGAGCGCGTCTTGGCAGTATCGACGCCGCTGGCGCGCATCCTGCAAGCATCGGGCGTGCGGCCGGAGAAAATCGAAGTGATGACTAATGGCGTTCGGCTGGAGCAGTTTGTTGCGCGTCCGCCTTCCGCCGAATTGCGAGCCTCGCTGGGTATCCGGCCGGGTGAGCGAGTGATTGGGTTCGCCGGATGGTTCCGCGAATGGCACGGCATCGAAATGCTGATCGAAGCATTTCAGATCTCCGGGCTGGGAAACGACGGGGCGCGCCTGCTGCTGATCGGCGATGGACAGGCGATGAAGGATCTGCGGGACTTCGCCCGAGAGCGGGAGTTAGGCAGCAGCGTAATCTTCACCGGCCCGGTGCCGCACGCGAGTATGCCGCGGTATCTCGATCTGGTGGATATCGCGGTGCAGCCGGCGGCGAACGAGTATTGCTGCCCAATGAAGATCCTGGAGTATATGGCGCTGGCGAAGCCGATCGTGGCGCCGCGGCAGCCGAATATCCAGGAAATTCTTCGGGAAGGCGAGGCGAGTTTGTTCGAGCCACACAACGCGCGTAGCTTGGCCGGAGCGCTGCGAGAGGTAGCGCGCGATGCCGAAGCAGCCCGCCGCATGGGCGCGCACGCGAGGGAAGCGATTACTACGCGGGGATACTTGTGGACCGCGAATGCAGCGAGGGTTGCATAAACTCGCGGCGCCAATGGTCGAGCACGATTAATGAATAGATCTGCTCGCTGCGGTCTTCGCGAGAGTGCATTCTGAGCAGGCGCTCCACTTCGTGCGGAGAGAGGAAATCGCGGGCGATACCGCCGGAGTCGAGCAGGATCTCGCGGGCGAAGCCGGAAAGATCGCCGCGGAACCAGGATTTCACGGGCACGGGGAAGCCTTTTTTCGGACGGTAAATGATTTCCCGAGGCAGCAGGGGCTCGGCCCACTTCTTCACCAGATACTTGGTAACGCCACCACGTATTTTCAACCGTTCCGGTAGGCGGGCCGCAAATTCGACTACGTGATGATCGAGGAAAGGTACGCGCAACTCCAGCGAGTGGGCCATGCTCATGCGATCGGCCTTGACCAGAAGATCGTCGGCTAGCCAGGTCTTGATGTCTACGTAAGACATGCGAGAGAGCGGCGGCAAATGCCCGCAGGTCCGATAAGCCGCGGCCACTGAATCGGGCGACGCGCCGGCGGCCAGGTAGAGCCGCTGCGTTTGTGTCTCGGAAAACAGCCCGCCCACGCCGCCATAGCGCCACTCCAGGGGGCGGCCAAGCATCTCCGCGTACTTACGCACCTTCGTATCGCCGGCAACTGCCGTCAGAACCCGCCCGGCCGGAGTGACCAAAGGCAAGCGGTTCACGCGCTCGAAGCCCAACATGCGGCGGTAAATGGGATAGCCGCCGAACAGCTCGTCCGAGCCTTCACCGGAGAGCGCTACCTTGACGTAGCGCCGTGCGAAGGCGGAAAGGTAGTAAAGCGGAATCGAAGCCGGGTCGCCCACCGGCTCGTCCATGTGCCAGACGATTTTGGGAAGAGTGTCGCGGAAACAGTCAGGCGTCAGGCGCAGTTCGTGATGATCAGTGCGGAAGCGATCAGCAACTATGCGGGCGTAGGAGAGCTCACTTTCCGGGCTGTCGTAGCCGAGCGAAAATGTTCGGATATTCGCCACGCCCAGCTTTGCCATCAGCGCGACCACGCAGCTCGAATCGAGGCCGCCGGAAAGGAAGGCGCCGAGGGGTACGTCAGAGACGAGGTGCAGCCGTAGGGATTCTTCCAGAATGGCGCCCGTTTTGGCGATCGCCTCCGCGTCGCCAATCTCGACTGGAGGATCGAGGGGCACGTCCCAATACTTTTTTACGGTGCAGCCTTCTGCCGTGACGGTGATGCTGTGGCCAGGCTGCAACTTGCGGATGCCCTTGAGAATCGTATTCGGCGCAATCACGTAACGGCGGCGCAGATATTCACCCAACGCGGCCGGATCGATTTCGCGGGGAACGCCGCGCACTTCGAGCAGGGACTTCAGTTCGGAAGCGAAAGCGAATTGAACGTCATCGGCGAAGTAGTACAGCGGTTTGATACCGAGGCGATCGCGGGCGGCGAAGAGCAGGCGGCGGCGTTCGTCCCATATGGCGAAGGCGAACATGCCGCGCAGCTTTTCCACGCAGCGCTCGCCGTATTCTTCCCAGGCATGCACGATGGCTTCGGTATCGGAGTGCGTGCGGAATCGATGGCCGCGCCCGGCCAGGTCGTAGTGGAGCGATTCGAAATTGTAAATTTCGCCGTTGAAGACGATCCAGACGGTCTCGTCCTCGTTCGCCATGGGCTGGCGGCCGCCGGACAGATCGATTACGCTGAGGCGGTTGAAGCCCAGACCCACATTGCCGCGCAGGTAGACGCCATGATCGTCCGGACCGCGATGGCCCGCGACGGCGCACATGCGATCCACTACCACGGTATCAACCCGCCGGGCGGGATCTAAATAGAAGAGGCCGTTAATGCCGCACATGATTGATCACTGGTTCGGTTCCGGTCGACTACGGAACGTTGAATGTCGATCACTTCGGATGCCACCGCCGCCCATCTCCGTGACTGCCCCCAGGCGGAAATGGCGGCGCGGTCCCAGGATTGGTTAAGGCCCCGATCCAGTGCGTCGATCAAAGCCGTAAGCTCGCGCGGGGGAACCGCGATGCCGTAACGGCTGCTCGCGAGCATGGCGCGGACTCCGCCCACGGCAGAAGCGACCGCCGGCGCGCCGCACGCCAGGGCCTCATTCACCACGTTCGGCCAACCCTCCGTGAAACTTGCGAGGCAGAAGAGACTCGCGGCGGAAAGCAGTTCCGGCAGACTCCGCCGATCGATCCATCCGAGGAAGCGCACCCTTGTTTCGAGACCCAATTCCGCCGTGAGGCGCTGCAACTCCCGCTCGTATGGCGCCCCTCCTCGTGCCACGCCGCCTGCAATCCAGAGTTGCACATCATGGCCGCGCTCCAGCAATGCTTTGGTTGCGCGGATCACCAGATGATGGCCTTTGACTTCGATCAACTCCCCGGCGCTAAGAAGAATACGCGGGCCTCGGCCGACGTGCGTTGCTCTCGGATAGAAAACTAGCGGATCGATCCCGTTCGGAACGGTAGTCGCGTGCGGCGGAGCCACTCCTTCGCGAATGGCGAACTCCCGCAACTCATCGGAAACGGCGATGATGTGGGCGGCGCGCCGCATAGCCCAGCGGAGTACTTTGCGGCGGAGTGGAGAGGCCGCGAACGTCGGCTCGCTTCCGCGAAGCGTAATCGTGAAGGGTACATGAAAAATGGACGCCAGCAACGCAGCCGCGACGCCTTCCGGGTAGCCGAAATGCGCATCAATCAAATCGAAAGGAAAGCTTCGCCGGATCGAGCGCACCAACGGTAGGAGCCGGAGAAACAGGCAAATGACATTGACGGATGTGCCTCCCGGCGGATAGAACCACCGCGGACGAAACACTTCCAGCGGGTCAGGGGCGTGGGCGGGCGAGAGCACCTGCCCCACCTTCGAGTAGTCAATCAGCGGAATCGGAGCGATGACTTTGACGTCCGCCATGCGCGCCATCTGTTCGAGGCGGGAGCGCACGAATAACCCCAGGCCAGGCTCCTGAGGATTCGGATACACGCTACTGAGCGAGAGAATTTTCATGCGAGAAACGGAGACGACAGATGGTCAGTCGGGTAAGTTGCGGGAAGCAGGTCGCGAGCAGGCAGACAATATGAGCCACCGTCAGGGCGCCCGCGAGCGCGATCTGGCCCCGCAATCCTTCGGGCGCAGCCACGAAGAACAGGCCGATGGCGCCGGCAGTGGAAATCGCAATCTTCGCCAAAGCGCCTCGTTCGAGCGTATGCGGCTCGACACGGCGGGCCACCATGGAGCCGTAAACCAGAATTACGGCGAACCCGAGGAGAGTTGCCGCGATGGCTCCCCAAACTCCGAAGGGCGGCACCAGCAGCGAGTACCCGGCGACACACGCGGCTGACCCGACGCAATTCACCCGCGCTTCCAGGCCCGGCTTGCCTGCCAGCGTGAACAGGCTTTGAACGTGTGCCCCGAGCGCCCGCAGCAGATAAGCAAAGGCAATCCATGGCACTAGTGACGCCGCCGCATGAAATGCCGGAGGAGTCAACAGCCGCAGGCAGGGCGCCGCGAATACGGACAGGCCGACCACCACTACGCTCAATCCGGCCGCGAGGTAAGTATAGCTTTGAACAAAGATCTTCCGGC
>DATBID010000608.1:0-10338 GCA_036557125.1 Bryobacteraceae bacterium
TTTCGCCTGCCAACTCGTCCGGTCTCGTGCCGTCCCATCCGGCCCTCGCCGGAGGCCCTTCCGAGCCGCGACCGTCAGGGAGCGGTCCCGGCCGCTTGAGAACCTCCTCCTCGTGAAGATCACCTGCGTTGTCGGCGCGCGTCCGAACTTCATCAAAATGGCCGCAATCGTTCAGGAACTTCGGGGCCGGCCGCACTTTTCCGCTAGGCTCGTCCATACTGGACAGCATTTTTCGGCGGACATGTCCGACAGCTTCTTTGAGGATCTGGAACTGCCGCGTCCGGACGCCAACTTGGGCGCGGGCGGCGGCTCGCATACGCAGCAGACAGCGCAGATTATGGTAGCGCTGGAAAGCGAGCTGAGCGCGAACCGGCCTGACCTTCTGCTAATTGTAGGCGATGTCAATTCCACGCTGGCCGCGGCGTTAGTAGGGGCCAAAATGGAAATTCCGATTGCCCACGTTGAGGCCGGCCTGCGCAGCTTCGACCGGCGTATGCCGGAAGAAATCAATCGTATAGTCACTGACGTACTTGCCGAGTACTTATTTGTCACTGAACCGAGCGGCGTTCAAAACCTGCTGGCTGAAGGGGTTCCGGAACGGAAGATTCACTTGGTGGGCAACGTCATGATCGACACACTGATGCGGTTTCGCGCCAAGGCGGCAGCTTCCGATATCCTCGACCGGCTGGAGATCGTGCCAGGACAATACGCGGTCGTGACTCTCCATCGTCCCTCGAACGTCGATGACGCTGAAAAACTGAGCGGCTACCTTTCCATGCTTGCGGCTCTCAGTGCGCGGATTCCCGTGGTCTTTCCCGTGCATCCGCGCACCAGACAGCGCATTGCAGCCGATGCGCTCGAAGGATCGCGCATCATTCTCACTTCGCCGCTGAGCTATCTCGATTTCCTGCGGCTGATGAGCGAAGCCCGGCTGGTGCTCACCGATTCGGGCGGCATTCAGGAAGAGACCACAATCCTAGGTGTTCGGTGTCTTACGATGCGGGAGAATACCGAGCGGCCCATCACCATCGAGCACGGCGCCAACAAACTGGTTGGAACCGATCCGGCTCGCATCCTTTCGATCGCGCTGGACACTTTAGAGACAAAACCGGAACCGGGACGCATCCCCGAATTGTGGGATGGCAAGGCAGCCGGAAGAATCCTCGACATTCTAGAGAGGTCCGGCGTCCGTTAACTTCGCGCGCCTGAATCCGAGCTTCGGCTCTCTGCATCTGCATTAGCGTACGGTCGTTCTCAGCACACTCAAGCGGAGGTCTATGACATGCGACATCAGGCATTGCCGCTCTACTGCCGGATCTATCGCCGAGGGATACGAGCCTAATCCGATGACTTGGCTCATAGCTGATAGCTGACTGCTACTTCGTAAAGATCCCCCCTTATTCGTCAAACGGCCAAAAGTCACACAGGAGAGCGTCTTGCAGGATGGCACTCTAGCGTTGCGCCTCACGGGAGAAAGGTAATGAAAAGGTCAGCACGATTATCCGTAGCAATTTTCATGGCGGCATTACCCGTACGAGCCGAAGCGGCCGAGCTCCAGCCCGCGACGCTGAAAGCCTATGATTCCTATCTGCGCGAAGTTGCCCTCCATCTCGAGCAGCGCGCCACGAATCATCAACCCTTCCTCTGGACGGATGAATCTCCCGATCGCGCAGCGCGCGTGCGGAGGGGCGAAGTCGTAGTAGCGCCCGCAGTAGGGCGCGGCACGGAGAGCATACCCAACGGTCTGATCCACGATTGGATCGGCGCCATCTTCATCCCGAACGCCACCACCGAGAGTCTCATGGCTGTGTTGCACGATTACGACAACTACAAAGAACTCTACCGGCCGGCTGTCAGAGCCTCCCAGTCGCTCGCCTGTACCTCGGACGGCCAGGAATTCCTGATGGTCTGGCAACGCCATGTGCTGTTCGTCAACGCCGCCATGCAGGGCCATTACCAGGAACATGATGTCGTGGTGGATTCGCACCGGGGCTACAGCGTTTCCGATGCCGCGGAAATCCGGCAAATCGAAGACTATGGGCATCCGGATCAACACCTTCTGCCCCCGGACACCGGCAGCGGTTTCATGTGGCGCATTCACAGCATCGCGCGGTATGAGGAACGCGATGGCGGCGTGTATCTCGAACTGCAGGCGATCGCGCTCACCCGAGACATCCCCGCATCGCTGAGTTGGCTGGTCCGCCCCGCGGTCAATCGTCTTTCTATCAACTCCCTGAGCGCCACGCTGCGCCAGACGCGCGATGCGGTGCATGGGCAGTTCCGAGCCGCGGCCCTAAGGGAACCCCGTTTGCTACAATGAAGTTGCCTCCCCATAAAACATAGCCGATGAAATTTGGCGTTATTGTCTTTCCCGGCAGCAATTGCGATCACGACGCCTTCTGGGCCGTCACCCACTCGCTCGGCCAACAGGCAGAATTCATCTGGCACAATAGCCCGCGCCTGGGCGATGTGGATGCCGTCATTCTCCCAGGCGGTTTCGCTTACGGTGATTATCTTCGCTGCGGCGCGATCGCCAAGTTCTCGCCGGTGATGCAAGCCGTTCGCAAGTTCGCAGCCGAAGGCGGACCCGTGCTCGGCATCTGTAACGGATTTCAAACTCTGGTGGAAGCCGGCCTGCTGCCGGGCGCGCTGATTCGCAATCGCGGCCTGAAATTTATCTGCCGTCCGGTCACGTTGCGGCCGGGCACGCTCGATTCCCCCTTCACCTGCGCCGCCGATCTCAAGCGCACCTACCGCCTTCCCATTGCTCACGGTGAGGGCTGCTATTTCGCCGATGAGCGCACGCTCGATGAACTCGAGGCCGAAGATCGCATCGCGTTCCGCTACGTCGATAACCCGAACGGCTCCCTGCGCGATATCGCCGGCGTGCTGAATCGCGAACGCAACGTCATGGGAATGATGCCGCATCCCGAACGCGCTTCCGATCCGCTCACCGGCTCCACTGATGGCATCGTCGTCTTCGAATCGCTTCTGAGTGCACAACCGAGCCGCGACCGTCAGGGAGCGATTGCGCTTTGACCGCGGCTATCACTCCCCAACTCATCGAGCAACACCAACTCACCCCCGCCGAATACGCCAAAATCGTCTCGATCCTCGGCCGCGAACCCACCTACACGGAACTCGGCATTTTCAGTGTCATGTGGAGCGAGCACTGCTCCTACAAAAGCTCGCGCCTGCATCTGAAGAAGCTGCCCACGCGCGGCAAACTCGTAGTGCAGGGGCCGGGAGAAAACGCCGGCATTATCGATATCGGCGATGGCTATGTGATCGCCTTCAAAATCGAATCGCACAACCATCCGAGCTTCATCGAACCGTTTCAAGGCGCGGCCACCGGCGTCGGCGGCATTCTGCGCGACATTTTCACTATGGGCGCGCGCCCTGTCGCGGTTCTCGATTCGCTCCGTTTTGGCCGCCTCGACGATCCGGAAACCGGCGCGCGCAACCGCCGCATCTTGAACGGCGTCGTTTCCGGCATCGCCCATTACGGCAATTGTTTCGGCGTGCCCACCGTAGGCGGCGAGTGCATCTTCGAAAAATGCTACGACGGCAACCCGCTGGTGAACGTCTTCGCCTTGGGCGTCTGCCGCAAAGAAGATGTCTTCTACGCCAAGGCCGCCGGCATTGGCAACCCTGTGATTTACGTCGGGGCGCGCACCGGGCGTGATGGCATCCACGGCGCATCCATGGCCTCCGCCGAATTCACCGAGGAATCCAAGCAGAAGCGCCCGAACGTCCAGGTGGGCGACCCCTTCCTCGAAAAACTGCTCCTCGAAGCTTGCCTCGAAGCCATGCAGACCGGTGCGATCGTCGGCATTCAGGATATGGGCGCGGCCGGCCTCACCTGCTCCACTTGTGAGATGGGCAGCCGCGGCGAAGTGGGCATCGAAATCGAACTCGATAGCGTCCCCCAGCGCGAATCCGGCATGACCCCTTACGAAATCATGCTGTCCGAATCGCAGGAGCGCATGCTGCTGGTGGCGGATAAGGGCAGGGAAGAGGAAGTCTTCCGGGTCTTCCGCAAATGGGGCCTGGAGGCAGTGGAAATCGGCACGGTCACCGGTGATGGCAAACTGCGCGTCAAACATCACGGCCAAACCGTCGCCGAAATCCCCAACCGCGAACTGGCCGATGAAGCCCCTCTCTACGATCGCCCGCACACGCAGCCCATGCGCCGTGTCCCTCTCGAAGCGCCCCCGCTGCAGGATCCCGATATCCAGTCCGCTTTGCCCAAGCTACTCGCTTCCGGCGATCTCTCCTCCAAGCGCTGGATTTGGGAACAGTATGATTTTCAGGTCCGTACCAACACGATTGCCGGCCCCGGCAGTGACGCCGCGATCATTCGCATCAAGGAGACCGGCACTTCGGTAGCCATGTCGGTCGATGGCAACGGCCGCTACTGTTATCTCTCGCCGCGCGAAGGCGCCCGGCTGGCCGTGGCCGAATGCTGCCGCAATCTCTCCACAGTGGGCGCTGTGCCGGTCGCCGCCACCAATTGCCTGAACTTCGGCAATCCGGAGCGGCCCGAAATTATGGCGCAACTGGTGGAAGCCATCGAAGGCATGGGCGAGGCATGCCGTTTCTTCGATACGCCGATCACCGGCGGCAATGTGAGCCTTTACAACGAGACGCTCGGCGAAGGCATCTATCCGACTCCGGTGATCGGCATCGTAGGGCTGCTCAAGACGGCGCAGCCGGTTCCGGCAGCTTTCCAAAATCCGGAACGCAGCGTGATCCTGCTAGGCGGTCTCGGTGAAGCCGATGCCGTCCGCTTCGGCAGCTCCCAATACGCCAAGGTGATCTTGAATCAACTCTGGGGCCTTCCCCCGGCGCTCGATCTGGATTGCGAAAAGCGTGTGCAGGCAGCGATCCGCGAAATCGTTCAAGCGGGCCTCGCCGAATCGGCCCATGACCTGAGCGATGGCGGCCTCGCAGTGGCCCTTGCCGAGTGCACTTTCGGCGGATCGCACGGCGCCTGGATCGATCTGAACTCAGACGCACGCCCGGATTGGCTCCTCTTCCACGAATCTCCCAGCCGGATTGTACTCTCCACGGCAAAGCCCGAAGAAGTGGCCGATATTGCCGCAAAGCACCGCATCGAGGCCCCCGTTGTGGGCGTTACAATCGAGAGGGATCTGGCCATCTTGCAACGGGGTGCCATGCTGGGCCGCTGGCCGCTCGTCACTCTCCAATCAGCCTTCGAAGGGGCTCTCCCGTCTCAACTGGAGGCCGCACATACATGACTCCCTGCTCCTTGCTCCGTGCTCCTGGCTCCTGTTCCGATAAATTCCACGAAGAATGCGGCGTAGTCGCCATCTACGGCCATCCGGAAGCTGCCAAGCTCACCTATCTCGGCCTTTACGCGTTGCAGCATCGCGGGCAGGAAAGCGCGGGCATCGTCACCAGCGATGGCGTCACGCTGCACTGTCACAAGGCGATGGGCCACGTCGCCGATATTTTCACGGGCGATGTCATCGATAAGCTGCCCGGTTCTCTGGCGATCGGCCACACCCGGTATTCGACCACCGGAGATACCGCGCTGCTCAACGCGCAGCCCTTCATGGTCACTTGTAACAAAGGGCAGATCGCGCTTGCCCACAACGGCAATATCGTGAATGCCACCGAACTGCGCCAGGAACTAGGCCGGCGCGGCTCCATCTTCCAGGCATCGAGCGATACCGAAGTCGTGCTGCACCTGCTGGCCCGCTCCTCCGAACGCACGCTCGCCGGCGCCCTTCGCGATGCTCTCCTGCAACTCGAAGGCGCGTTCTCGCTGGTCGCAATCGCCGAAGACCGGATTATCGTAGCCCGCGATCCGCAAGGTTTCCGGCCCCTGGCTGTAGGCGAAATGGAAGTGCCCGGCGGCCGGCAGGCGTACGTCTTTGCTTCCGAAACTTGCGCCTTCGACCTGATCGGCGCGGTTTATCTGCACGATGTCGCGCCCGGCGAAATGATTATGGTCGGCCCCGAAGGCCTCACCCGAGAGCGGTTCTCACCCCAGCGGCCCCTCTCGCAATGCGTCTTTGAGCACGTCTACTTCTCCCGTCCCGATTCTATCGTTTTCGGCCGCTCGGTCCAGGAGTCGCGCGAAGAAATGGGCCGTCTGCTGGCGCGCGAATGCCCCGCCGATGCCGACCTGGTGGTGCCCGTCCCGGATTCCGGCGTGGCCGCGGCCATCGGTTATTCCGCCGAATCCGGCCTGCCCTTCCGTCAGGCGCTCATCCGCAATCACTACGTTGGCCGCACGTTCATCGAACCCTCGCAGGCCATCCGCGACTTCGGAGTTAAGCTGAAACTCAATCCCGTCCGCCACCTTCTCCGCGGCAAGCGCGTCATTTTGGTTGACGATTCCATCGTCCGCGGCACTACCAGCCGCAAAATCGTCCGCATGGTTCGCCAGGCGGGAGCTACCGAAGTGCACCTCCGCGTTTCCTGCCCGCCTACGATTTCGCCTTGCTTCTATGGCGTCGATACACCCAATCGCAACGAGCTGATCGCCTCCAGCCACACCGTCGAGGAGATTCGCACGTTCGTGGAAGCCGATTCGCTCTGTTACCTCTCGCTCGAGTCGCTGCGCAACGCGGTGGAGGATAGCCGAGCCGAATACTGCTACGCCTGCTACACCGGCGATTACCCCACGGAACTGATCAACATTGAGGAGTTGATCGCCTCCTCGAAAAAAAGCTACTGATGCCCGTCGTACTCGACGGCGAAACGCTGACCATCGAGCAAGTCCAGGCCGTCTCATTTGATAACGAGGCCGCCTCGCTCTCAGCCGCCGCGATCGAGAAAATGCAAGCTTCGCGAGCACCGGTGGAGCGCCTTGCCGCATCGGATACCCCAATCTATGGTGTGAACACCGGCGTTGGCTTGCTTGCCGATATCCGGATTCCGCGCGAAGAACTGGACCTGTTGCAGCTCAACGTGGTGCGCTCCCACGCCGCTGGTGTCGGCAAACCGCTCGACCGTACTGTGGTCCGCGCCATGATGCTGATCCGCGCCAATGTACTGGCCAAAGGCTTCTCCGGCATTCGCCCCGCAGTCGCCGAGATGATCTGCGCACTCCTCAATCGCGGCGTCACGCCGCTGATTCCCGAACAAGGCAGCGTGGGCGCAAGCGGCGATCTGGCTCCGCTGGCCCATATGGCGCTGGTGCTCACGGGAGAAGGAGAAGCCGAATTCGAAGGGGCAATCCTCCCCGGAGCCGAAGCATTGCGCCGCGCCGGCCTTGAGCCGCTCACGTTTCACCCCAAGGAAGGCCTCAGCCTCATCAACGGCACCCAGGCGATGCTGGCCGTTGGATGCCTGGAGTTGTCCGCTACCGAAATCCTCGCCGATACGGCCGATGTAGTGGCCGCCCTCTCACTCGACGCCCTCCGCGGCACACCCGTCGCCTTCGATCCCCGTATTCACGCCGCCCGCCCGCACCCTGGACAAACCCGCAGCGCCGCCCGCTTGCGCCGCTTCATCGAAGGCAGCGAGATCCGCCAGTCTCACATCGCCTGCCGCCGCGTCCAGGACGCCTACTCGCTCCGCTGCGCGCCCCAGGTGCATGGGGCAGTGTGCGACGCGCTCGCCGAAGCCCGCCGCGTCTTCACCATCGAACTAAACTCCGCAACCGACAATCCTCTGGTGTTTGGCGAGGAGATTTTATCGGGCGGTAATTTTCACGGCGAACCTCTGGCCTTCCAGCTCGATTTCTTGGCAGTGGCTCTCTCTGCGTTAGCCGGCATCTCCGAGCGGCGCATCGATAGGCTGGTGAATCCCGCGCTCAACGAAGACCTTCCTCCGTTCCTCGCCGGCCACGCCGGCCTCGAATCCGGATTGATGATGGCCCAAGTAACGGCTGCCGCGCTGGTCGGCGAAAACCGCGTGCTGGCTCATCCCGCCTCTACCGGGTCGATCACCACCAGCGGGAACAAAGAAGATTTCGTCAGTATGGGAATGGCTTCCGCGATCAAGCTCCAGCGCGTTGTTCGCAACACGCGCGCCGTGCTGGCGATCGAAGCGCTGGCCACGGCGCGTGCTCTCGATCTACTCGCTCCTCTCCACACCAGCCCCATGCTCGAACAAGCCCGCGAGCGCATCCGCGCCGTTTCGCCGCCCCTTAGCGCCGACCGTGCGCTCTACCGCGATATCGCCGCACTGGAGGATCTCATCGCGGCAGGTGCCTTGCGGTTCGAGCTCGATTAGCGTTCCGTCTCAGGTAACCTTTTGCAGCCGCAGATAAGCGCCGATGAACGCCGATCCTTCCGAAATCTTTATCAATCTGCGTTGATCCGCGTTCATCTGCGGCCTATACCGTCGCGTCGGACTTCATACTATGATTCGAAGCGCTCATATCCGAGCCGCGACCGTCAGGGAGCGGTCTACATTTACGTTTTCCCCGCCCTCCCTACGCTCTTCTTTTCACGAAGAACAACGCAGCCGCGACCAACGCCGTAAGCCCATAGTAGCCCGGCTCGGGCACCGGCACGAGCGAACCAAACAAGCCGTGATCTTCTACCATCCCGCTAGGGCCTGGAATGCCGGCCGTGAAGTAGAGCGCGTTCTTGCTGGTGCCAAAGTCTCCGGTACCAAGTGCCAGGCCCCACAAGCCCTCAATCGCCAGCGGGTTGCCCTTGGAATCGTTGAACGTCCCGATGAACTTGCCGCTAACCGGATCGTAGGCGTGAATCATGCCATCACCAAAGTTGCCCACGAGCAGGTCGTTAGCGAAGCTGCCGAAGCTAGCCGGTGCTATAGCCAAGCCCCAAGGGGAATTCAGAACGTCATCGGTGATCAGCCGTTTCACGAGCACGCCATCCGTGGTATAGACATCCACGAAGCCATGTCCTAGTCCGGGGACGTCATCGTGCTTGGTCGAGTCCTGCAAGGCATAGGTGACGTACAGTTCGCCATTGATGTTTTGAATATCAAAAGGCGCGTAGCCCCCCGGCAGGTTTGGGTCCGTGAATCCGCCGGGGATCGTGACCGGAGAGAAGCTGCTGTTGAAGACATCGACGTTCCCGCTGTGGAAATTGGCGGCATACAGTTGGCTCTGGGAACTCGAATTGACTCCGGCAGCCAGTCCCTTATACACCGCGCCCGAAGGGGAACTGTCGACTTCCAGGATGCTACTGCTGCCCCCACTCCATCCCGAAATCGTGCCGTCCTCGGTGGCGAACAGGAAGGTGCTGCCGCCGAAAGCTGCGGTGCCGTTGAAGATGATGCCGGTGGGCGCCGAGGAACTGCCGCCATTGGGTGGCGCAACTTTCACCACCAGCGGCAAGATATTACCCGAACCGCTATAGACAGTGGAGAGGCCAGTGCCGTTGTCGGCGATCCAAATCGGGGCGCCTGGGGCGATCGCAATCCCCCAGGGGTTCACCAGATTGGTATCTTGGTGGGCCGCTTCGCCCGCCAGGTCGGATACCAAATTGGTCTGGGTGAAATCGACATCGGCAAAGGCTGCTGTCCCCAATGCGGCTACACCGCACGCCAAGACGATCGGGAGCTGGAACTGCATAGCAGTGGACCTCCGATGCCTAATCTTAGTGGAGGAATCTGCGTACGCAAATGCGGCGGGCGCAAGTTTAAATGTGTAACCGTGCGAATGGTGACACGACTTTTTCCAAAATCGCATCAATCTGTTCAATTACTTACAGCAAACACCGGAATTCCGCGCCTGGTCGCCCTGTTAGTCTGAGCGTGGAGAAAAAGCCACATGCTCACCGAAAAACAACTGGAATCGAATCGCCGCAATGCCTCCAAAAGTCACGGGCCGCGCAGCGCGGAAGGGAAACGCATCAGTTCCCAAAACAGTTTCAAAACCGGCCTCTACTCCCAGGCCCTCGTCACTCGCGGCGAAAAACTCGAAGATTTCGAGACTCTCCGCGACGAATACTACGCCCACCATTGCCCGCAAACTCCCGAGGAGCGCGAGACTCTCGATACGATAATCCGCCTCGCCTGGCAGCTTCGCCGCTACGCCATGGTGGAAACCCACAGTTGGAATCTGGAAATCAAGAGAGCGGAACTGCACGCGCCGGCGGACCTGCTGGAAGGCAACCTCTACGGCTCCGCTTTCTACGGCGCCGATCAGCGGTTCGCCCGCCTCCACCGCATGCAGGCCGCCACCCAGCGCCAGTTTAAGGAGGCCCTCCACGATCTCGAACTCCTCAAAGCCGCCCGCTCGGCCCAACCCATTGAAGAAGAAACCACTTCCCCACAGGAAGAAAACGCCGTCGGGTTCGCTCCGTCAAACGAAGTGGGGCAGGCGCTTTCGCCTGCCAAGTCGGACGACGCCGGCACACCGGTAGCGCCGGCGGTCTTGCCGCC
>DATBID010000609.1:0-5318 GCA_036557125.1 Bryobacteraceae bacterium
TATTCGGTCGAGTCCAAATTGCTCGTCGTAGGCATTCGTCGTTTCGGGCAGGCCGTCCGTAAACATTGCAAGGATGTCCCCCGGCTCAATTTCGACGACACCGCTTTGAAATCTCGCGCTCGCAAATAGCCCCAGTGGAAACTGTTCCATCGCCAGTTGCGTCGTTGTCATCGACTGAGCCCTGTAGTGCAGTATCGGTCCACTGCCGGCGAGCGAATACTCAACCCTGCCGTTTTCACCGCATCGAAGGGATGCAAACGTGACATAGGCGGCCGGCGTGGTCTTGACCTCGAAAAGGACGCGGTTAAGATCGTCAAACAACCCCGCCAACGCCTCCGATCGTAACAAGGCTGTCCGTACACTGCTCTTGACCATTGCCATAAAAACGCCCGCCTGAATTCCATGCCCCGCGACATCGCCCACATAGACCGCCATCCCCGCGGCGTCATCCACAGCATCGAGCAGGTCTCCACCCATTTGACTGCTTGGCTCGGAGCGACCCTGCACTTCGTATCCGGCGCTCCGGGTGGCGAGCGGAGAAGCCAGAGCATGTTGCACCTGCTCAGCCAGGGCAAGTTCAGCGCGAGTGCGCACGTGCTTGATTCCCTGCGAGACCATGCTTCGGAAAAACAGTACGTACCCTAGAGATAATGCGATGAGCGAAATGGTTCCATCCATTGCGACGCGCCACTCGATCCCTTGTTGGGCTGGTCTGCCCAACTCTATTTTCGGAGCAAGACCGGAGTCAATCCGAGTGAATACGGAGAGGAGGATCAGGGCAATTGCGAGAGCGGCAATCGCGAAAAACCTCTTCTGATTCCGGGTGGCCAGCAGTGACAGGGCTCCCGTTAGCCCGAAAACCGCACCCTTGCCGAGCACCCACCAGAAGGGACCTCGGAGGCCATTCATCAAATCTATATTCACGAAAACGCACGCCTGGGTGAAGAACACCGCCAACATCAGCCCCGCGAATGCCTCTCTGGGTAGAGTTGGCAGGTACTCTTCCTGGTCCTTGCGCTTATAAAAAATTCCTTCAGGCATGCTGGTGATCCTCACGGCGAAGGAATCGCAGCCCGCCTACAGCCACGCGAGACTACCGTACTTTTCGCCGGTCAGGTGCAGGAAGAGTTTCTCCAGCGAATCGAACTCGCGCGCGTCAAACTGCACTGCGCCGCCGTGCGCCAGCACCGTGATGTCGCCGTGCCACATCAGCTTTCCCGGTTTATTAATGATGGCCACCCGGTCGCATAGGCGCTCCACAGTCTCCAGCACGTGGCTCGTGATAAACACCGTGCCGCCCCGCTCCGTAAACCGGCGCAGCCACTGCTTTAGCAGCGCCACGCCCGCCGGGTCAATACTTTCGAACGGTTCATCCAGAAACAGCACTTCGGGTGAGTGAATCACCGCCGCCGCGAAGGACACCCGCTTGCGCATGCCGGTGCTGTATTCGGCCAGGCTCTTACCGCTGTCGGTCAGTTCCAGCGCGGTCAGCAGTTCTTCCACTCGCTGTTGCACCTCCCTTTCTTCTAACCCGTACATCCGCGCCACGAAGGTGAGGAACTCGTGAGCGTAGAGCGGGTCGAAGAGGCCGAGCGTTTCCGGCATTACTCCCATGCGCCGTTTTAAATCGGCGCTCTCCGCCGTGAACCGGCCGCCCAGAATCTCCACCGTACCGGCGGTGGGATCGAGCAGGCCGGTGAGGCAGCCGATGGTGGTGCTCTTCCCGGAGCCGTTCGGCCCCAGGAATCCAAACATCGATCCCCTGGGCACGCTGAGCGAAAGGTTCTCCACCGCTAGAGAGTTTCGGTAGCGCTTCACCAGGTTGGTAATGCGTATCGCGTCCACTTGCGAACTCATAAAAATTACGCCTTGCCCTCCACCACCGCCAGCAACCGTTCGCGCCGGCCGGCAAAAACCGCGCCCGCGGCGCGCAGCGATGCCATGTAGACTGCAATCGCGAGTGCCGCTGGCAGCAACATCCACCAGTTTTCTCGCGACACCAGGGCCGGCGCCGCCTTGCGCAGAATTTGCGGCGCGGCGATGCAGGTAAGCGCACTTCCGATCACGACAATGTTGCCCAGGAGCGACATATCGTTGCCCAGAGCCTTGTCGTACCTGCCACGGCGCGCTCCGAAGAGCGTCGTCCATAGGCCCGCGGAGTTGAACAGGAGCAGCGCTGTAACACCGTTGATCACGGGTATGACGATGACTCCGAAATCGAGCGGGCGGGGAGCGAAAATGGCCCAGGCGATGGCCGTCGGAACCAGAGCGGATCCGCCCAGTAGCACGGAGGCGTAGCTGCCGGCGCGCAAGCTGGCCCCCGGATCGCCGGGGAATAGCAAGAAGCGCCGGAAAGCGCCGTCCATGTAGCCGTACAGGTTCACAGCAATGCGAGACGGGCCCAGGAATGTCACTATCGGAAGCGTGCCCAGCGCCGCCACGAATAGGTTGCCGTGGCCGTTCGGCAACTGGCCCAGGTTGTAGGTGAGAAATGCCGCCAGCGGAAACGAGAGCAGGTAGAGTATGCGGAACCGGTTGTTCCGCGCAAAGAAGCGCAGCCAGTAGCTCACCAGTGGCGCGATGTCCGCCGGGAATAATCCGCCCAGGCGGTCGAAAAAATCGGACTTGCCTTTGACGGCGCTGCGCACCACATGCTGCGCCGCTGGACGCCGCTCCAGCCATAACAAAAACAGCGCCAGCCCGATGGACCAGACGGCAATCAGCCCCAGTCCGGCAAATGCCGTCTCACCGGTGTGCGTCATCGCCGCCGCAGCGCGGAACGGCGGCGTGAACCACAGCGCCGCCAGCACCTGCTTCCCCGCTTCCGGGTTCTTTTTCAGCACTCCCCGCATCGTCGCTGGCAGTACCGAGATCGAGAGGATCAGCAGCATCACCACGCCCGGCCCCGACCGCGTCGCCATCAACCCCTCGATCCACGCGCCGATCGCCCGCGCCAACAGATATCCGCAAAGGAACAGCAGCAGCGCCGCCGCCGTGCCGTACCCCAGCGAGTAGCCGCCCCACACGTACATGCCGAAAACCAGCCCCAGATCCACGATCAGAACCAGGATCCAGAACGGATCCACGATGCCCAGGAAGTGGCGCGCCACAAACCGCTCTCGCTCGCGCAGCGGATAGCGGCGCAGTTCCTCTTCGCTGAACACCGCGCTCATGCCGAAGCCCAGCAGAATAGTGGCCATCACAGCGTTGATGAAAAGTCCCGAGAGCACCACCTGGGCCATGGTTTCCGCCTTGCCGGTTTGGATGGCCGCTATGCCGGCGCCCACACCGCCCAGGCCAACCAGTGCTGCCACCATCACGAACAGCAGGTAGCCGATGACGAACAGCGCGATCTTGCCGTTGCGCGACCGCGTTTTTGCCCACATCAGTTTGTAGCGCAGCCGGACCAGATCGCCGATCTGTTCCCAGTTCATTGAGCGTGTTCCTCGAGCGCGGCTTTCATAGCTGCCATCTGTTCCACCAGGGGCTTGTACTCCAGGGCGTACCGCTTCGCGCGAAGCTTCAGTCCGAAAGCGAACGCAGCGAAAGGAAAGAAGGTGGCGGCCGCATGGGAGGCAATACGGGAGGCAAAGGTTTCGGTTGCCGATGGGCCGGCGAGCATCAGGTTGATGCCTCCCGCAAGTAGCGCGATGCCGAGCCATCCGGTCCGCCGGAATGGCGCATTCGGATCGCGCAATCGTTCCAGCGTCGTGTCGATGAACCCCACGGACGGACGCGTGAAATCCAGCCGCGCGATGGCCGACTGGATTCGCCAGTCGGTGACCACCGCGTTGACCATTCCGGCCAAGCCCATCCCCAGACCCAATACCGTGAGCACCGAAATGCCCGGCCGCGACAGCATGGACCACGTCACCCACACAATGACTGCCAGCTTGATGCCGTTGATGACGTACTGCCGGTGCCGGAAGCGCCGCAGCGCGGCGGCCATGCCGCGCGATTCCGCCGCCACGGCAAACGCCTGAGGCTGCGGCTGGTTCTGCCAAAGTTCCTGTAGTTCCTCAAACCGTACCATGACTGACCTCCCTCATGAGCTGTTCCAGCGCCTGCTTGATCCGCGAGATTTTGACGCCCACGTAGTTTACGGTGATGCCGGTGACATCGGCGATTTCCTTGTAACTGAGACCTTCCAGCAGCAGCGAAACAATCAGACGGTCTTGGTCCGCCAATTGGGCGATGGCGCGGTGCAGGGCCTCTAACCGCTCCCGCCGCTCCAGGTCCCGCTGCGTGGAGACGCGCTGGTCCGGGATGTCCGGTAGTTCCTCCGACGGCCTTCGCCGCCGCCGGTGGATCAGCGCCGTGTTCACGGCAATGCGGTACACCCACGTGCTCAGGTTGGCTTCACCCCGGAAATTGGGCAGGCTGTTCCAGACGTTGGTCATGATCTCCTGAAACAAGTCGTCCACCTCGCTGGCGGAGTTCAGGTATGAATAGCAGAGGCGGCGGACCCCCGCCCGGCTCTGCTCGAATAGAGCAACAAACAGCCGCTCGCGTTCCCCGTACGTCATGGGCCAAAACTGGTTAGATTCGCGGCCGGTAGATTTCTTACAGCCGCCCCCGCGGGTGGAAGTTCCCTGCCGTATCGTTAGTACCAGCATAGCCGCAGGGTCGGCTCTCTCCTGCGCGCTGCGCTCTCAGCCCCGCTGCCCGGCCGCCCGCGCCTTCTCCGCTCGGATGCGATCGTAAACCTGGTTCCGCAGCAACTGGGTTACGAACTCCCGCACATCCGCACTCTCCAGAAATTTCACCGCCTGCGAGCTGTTCCGGTCCATTCGGCTCAACACTAGTTCCTCCAGTTTCTTGTCGAACACGTAGGCGAAGTTATCGATCGTGTTCTCCTCCCCCGCATCCCTCACCTGCTCATCTGCCGCCGCGTCCGCCCGCACTTGTTCCCAGAACAGTTCGTCATTGGGCGTGAAATCCGTCCCGAACCGCTGGTTCAACACGTCCACCACCCGCGAGAGCGGCACTTCTTCATCCTCCACCCGCCCCGTCCCTACTTCCGTCGGCGCGTCCAGGCTTGCCCCCGGTTCAGCCGCGAGAGCGTCTGTACCGCCTGCACATCCGCCAGCCGCTTGTCTACGTACATCGTGTGCAGCAGCGGCTGGTCCAACTCCGTCTGGTATTTTTCTCCGCCACAATCAAAATTCGATACAAATCCTTGGCGAACTCCACCGGAAGCCCCTTCTCTGCAATCCCGCCGTTCATCTGCGCCTCGCTCAACTCCTGCTCTGCATCGAACTCCTCGTCTACCAGCGTCCCGGAAAACGCCACCAGCGTGCGGAAGTCGTACGCCTTCT
>DATBID010000610.1:0-25018 GCA_036557125.1 Bryobacteraceae bacterium
GGTACAGACCGGAGACATGGGTAACACTTTGGTCCGAAGACATGGGTGACAGTTTGTTGCAGATCAGGTTCTGAGATCCGAGAACGGCAAGATGCCGTGGAAGGAAAACAGAATCGTGGACCAGCGTGTTCAGCTCATTCAGGAATATCAAGCAGGGGAAAGCATTCAGGCCTTGGCCGAGATCTATCAGGTCTCGCGCAAGACCATTTACAAATGGCTGGAGCGGTATAAAGCGCAAGGCGTGGCCGGGCTGGAAGACCACAGCCGCGCGCCGCACCGCTCGCCGCGGCGGCTGGGGGCCGAGCGGATCGAGGCCATCATCGCCGCGCGCCAGCGCTGGGGCTGGGGGCCGCGCAAGCTGCGCTGGAAGCTGGAACAGACGCAACCAGAGATCGCCTGGCCTTCGCCCAGCAGCATCGCGGCGGTATTGAAACAAGCCGGCCTGAGCGTGTCGCGGCGGCGGCGCGCGCGCACTCCGCCGCGGACGCAGCCGTTCGCCGCGATCGAGGCGCCCAACCAAACCTGGTGCGCCGATTTCAAGGGCTGGTTTCGCACCGGCGACGGCACGCGCTGCGATCCGCTGACCCTCACCGACGCCTTCAGCCGCTATCTGCTGCGCTGCCACATCGTGCCCAAGACCGACGGCCTGCATGCGGCGGCGGTGTTCGACGCCGCCTTTCACGAGTACGGATTGCCGCGCGTGATCCGCACCGATAACGGCTCGCCGTTTGCGAGCCCCGCGCCCGGCGGACTCAGCCGTTTGTCGATGCGCTGGATCAAGCTGGGCATTGTGCCGGAGCGCACTCGTCCGGCTTCGCCGCAGGAAAACGGCCGGCATGAGCGCATGCATCGAACGCTCAAAGCGGCCACGCTCGCTCCGCCGGCGCGCGATGCGCGAGCGCAGCAGCGGGCCTTTGATCGCTTCCGGCGCGAGTTCAACGAGCAGCGTCCGCATGAGGCGCTGGGACAAGCTACGCCGGCCAGTTGTTACCAGCCTTCCCTTCGCGCGATGCCGCGACGCCTGCCGGAGCTGGTGTTCGCGCCGGGAATGATTCTGCGCCGGGTCACGGAGAAAGGCGATTTCCGCCTGAAAAGCGAGCGCATCTTTATCAGCGAAATTTTCGCGCGAGCGAAATTTTCGCGCGCCAGCCGGTGGGGCGGCGCGCCTTCAACGAACGCTACTGGGAAGTGTTTTACGGTCCCGTGGCGTTGGGCTGGGTGGACGGCTATCGCCATCGCTTTCACCGCCGCTTAAATCGCCGTGTGCGACGGCAGTTGGGACTGGTTTAAAACAAAACCGCATGTGGAAATGCGCTTGGAAATCGCTCGCGCGATTCCCACATTTCCACACGCTCGACCATTGCTCCTATACTCAACCCAAGGACTCGGAACCGCAAAAAAGTGTTACCTATGTCCGTGGGCTAAAGTGTTACCCCTGTCTCCGATCGTACAGTGTTGTGCGAACGCTGGAACACCGTCGTGCCCACTTTCAGCCCCGCCCGTGAGGGCGGGGGCAAGCCGTGCGAAACCGGCAACCTCGGTAGCGTAGTAGGTCGTGGCGGCGGGGACGGGACGGCGCGGGCCCGTCCCATAGGAAGCGACATCCAACGATACCCGACTTTGCGAAAAACTAGTCCTGTGGATTTGCCGGGAATTACCAAGACAATCCCAAAAAATAAGCGGTTAATTCTTCTCGTTTTTAATATAGTCGGTCATATTTTGCGGGCGGAATACCGCCCGCGCAGATGATTCCATCGGACCAGCAAAAGATCGCTAAAACTGCGTATGCCATGCAGCAGTCCAACCTTGGTTCCCTCGACGTTATTCCATCGCACAGGAACTTCGATTGCTCGAAATCCGCACACCCGAGCGATAAAAAGATCCTCCACATCGAATCCAAACCCGTCCAGCCGCTGCAAAGGAAACACAGAGCGCGCCGCGTCGCGGCAGTAAAGCTTGAATCCGCACTGGGTGTCCGCGAACGGAAGCCCGGTGATCGCCCGCATCACCCGGTTGAAGAAAATGCCCGACGCTTCCCGCCAGCGGCTTTGGTGGACGCCGATGAGCGAGCGATCCAGCGCCCGCGAGCCAATGGCAATAGCCGCGTCGCGCGCGCGCGCCGAATCGATGAGCCGCGAAAGCTCGGAAATGGGCGCCGATAGGTCGGCGTCGGAGAACAGAATCCACGCGCCGCGCGCCTCCATCATTCCATGGCGGACGGAATAGCCTTTTCCGCGATTGCCAGGATTGCGGAGCAGCCGCAGGCGCGCGTCCTCGCGCCTCAGGTTCTCCACTATTTCGGGTGTCCGGTCGCGCGAGCCGTCGTCGACCACCAGAATTTCCGCATCCGCGTAAGGACTGGAAGCCAGATAGTCCCGGATGGCTTCGAGCGTGGGCGGAAGCCTCTTCTCTTCGTTATAAGCGGGAATGACGATGGAAAGGCTGGGAACGGGACTCAAGATGTTGATTATATCCGTTGACCATGGAAGTCTCGTTTGCGAAGGAATCCGGTCTCATGTTTTCGGACGGGTATGCCGATGAGAGAGGGCAGAACAAGCATGGGCACGTCTCTATTTACTCCGGTCACGCTCAACAGCGTCAGCCAGTACTCTAGCGACCTCCAAAGCATCCTGAATCGGGCGGTGCAGATCGCGCAGATTCCTGTTCAAAGGCTTCAGAACCGTGATTCCACGGTGCTGCAACAGAAGAGTTTGCTGGTCGGGCTCCAGAGCGATGTCGCCGCCTTGAGCGGCAGCCTGCAATCGCTGGGGAAACTGGCGGCAAATCAGGCGCTTACGGCATCGAGTTCCAATACGGCCGCGGTTAGAGTCGCCAATACGGGGGCGACCACGCCCGCTAGCTATGTGATTAATTCGATTACGTCTCCAGCCACCGCCGCCGGAGAAACCAGCCTTTCCAGCTACGCCGATTCATCCTCCACTCCGGTTTCCTCCACCGGCGGCATGGAGCTCGTTTTCGGCTCAAAAACGTACGATTTTACCCTGGTTACGAACAATTTGGTGACCCTTCGCGACACCATCAACTCGCTGGGCGCGGGTGTAACCGCTTCGATTTTAACCACATCGGGAGGGAACTATCTATCCGTTTCGGCCAACGCCACAGGCGCCACCTCGCTTCAGTTGATCGACGACCCTGTCAGCGCCGGCAATCCGGGCGGAACGAACACCCAGTGGCTCACTTCGACCAATCAGGGAACCAACGCCGTATTTAAGTTAGACGGCATTACCGTGAGCGAAGCCGGCAACACGATCGCCGACGTCGTTCCGGGCGTCACGTTCACTATCACGCAGGCCAGTAACACGCCCACGACGCTTTCCCTGCAAAGTGATCCCAGCCAGCTAAGCTCTGCGCTCCAGGACTTCGCCGCAAAATACAACCAGTTGCAGTCGGACCTGCGGCAGGAGGAAGGTCCGGCGGCGGGACAACTGGTGGGAGATACGGTCGTCACCCAACTCCAGAGCGCGCTCCGGCAGATCGCCGCCTACACAAGTCCCGGAGGCTCGGTGCAAAGCCTGGCGGATTTGGGTCTCGAATTCGACCAGAATGGAACCCTTTCCTTCAACCAGGCCACGTTTGACCAACTCACCGATTCCCAGGTGTCGGATGCGTTCAAGTTCATCGGCTCGGCGACCTCCGGGTTAGGTGGCTTCTCGGCCACGCTGCAACAATTCAGCGATCCCATCACCGGCCTCATTACCGCCGAGCAGAATGGCCTGACTACGGAAGATCAGACCATTCAGCAGCAGATCTCGACGCTCACCACCCGGCTCAACACCATGCAATCCAATCTTGCCTCGCAGCTTCAGACCGCCGATTCTCTAATCGCCGATTTGCAGAACCAGCAGGCGACCTTGAATTCCAGCATCCTCGGACTAAATTACGTTTTGTATGGCAAGAATATTAATCAAACAACATGACCTTGCCTGCTGAACGGGATGCCGAGGACGGCGGGGCAGCCTCGGATTACGCGCCTGCCTCTCTCGACCAAGCGACCGAGGCTATGCGTCTGGCTCTGGCCGCCGAGGATCTGGATGCATTAGCTGGCGCGTTAAGAGCCCGCAGGGCTGCGATCGACACCGGAGCCTCGCCCACGCCAGAAGCTTTCGAAGCCGGGGAGTTTGCGCTGTCCGCTTTGGCCGCGATGAAGCGCCGCTGGGCCGTCGAAGGCGCGCGAATCGAGCAGGTCCGCGCGGGCATCGCGGGCTCGCTTCAACATCTCCGCCGTCTCAATTTCGACTACGAGGGTTAGGCAAACTCTCGCCCCTTCTCCGCCCTCTTTGCCGCTCTCGAAAGCCGCAATTTGGCCAAGTCCCGTTCCCGAAGCGATGATGTATAATCAACGAGGCCGATAGGCACAGTGCCCACAAAAATACAAGGAGACAAGATGGCTGGAGTGAACTTGACGGATGCACGAAGAGTAATCGCGGCAGCGGAAAAGAAGGCCGCGGAGATCGGTCAGCCGATGAATATCGCGGTCGCCGATGATGGCGGAAATCTCGTATCACACGTCCGTATGGACGGCGCCTGGATCGGCAGCATCGATATTTCGCAAAAGAAGGCCTTCACTTCGCGGGCTTTCGACATTGCAACCAAGGACTTGGCCGCCCATTCCCAATCGGGCAATCAGTTTTTCGGAATTCACGCGTCCAACAACGGCAAGATCATGATCTTCGCCGGTGGCATCCCTCTGAAGCGGGATGGAAAAGTTGTGGGAGCCGTAGGAGTTAGCGGAGGATCGGGGGATCAGGACCACGCCGTCGCCGAAGCCGGCGCAGCGGCGTTTTAATACAAGGCAGGAAGGAGAAAGATAATGCCAACTAATCGTGGTGTTGCATACATTGAACCGGGTAAGGTTGAGATTCAATCGATTCCATATCCCAAGCTGAGGATGCCCAAGAGCGAATCCGACCCATTCGGCGGCAAAGACGCTCCGCACGGCGTCATTTTGAAGATCGTGACCACCAATATCTGTGGCTCCGATCAACACATGGTCCGTGGCCGGACCACCGCCCCCAAAGGTCTGATCCTGGGCCATGAGATCACCGGCGAAGTCATCGAAAAGGGAAACGACGTCGAGATGCTTGAAGTCGGCGACGTGGTGACGGTGCCGTTCAATATCGCCTGCGGGCGCTGCCGTAATTGCCGCGAAGGCAAAACCGGCATCTGCCTCACAGTGAATCCGGCTCGTCCCGGCGCGGCCTATGGCTACGTCGATATGGGCGGCTGGGTCGGCGGCCAGGCGGAATACGTCATGGTCCCCTACGCCGATTTCAATTTGATCAAATTCCCCGACAAGCAGAAAGCACTGGCGAAGATCAAGGACCTGACGTTGTTGTCCGACATCTTCCCCACCGGTTTTCACGGCGCCGTGCAGGCGGGCGTCGGCCCCGGCTCTACCGTGTATGTGGCGGGAGCGGGACCGGTAGGTCTGGCGTGCGCGGAAGGATGCCGGCTGTTGGGCGCCGCGGTGGTCATCGTCGGCGATATGATTCCGGAGCGCTTGGCGCAGGCCAAGAGCTTCGGCTGCGAGACGATTGATCTGCGCAAAGATGCAACTTTGGCCCAGCAGATCGAGCAAATCCTCGGTGAGCCGGTTGTGGATTCTGCTATCGATTGCGTCGGATTCGAAGCCCACGGGCATGGCAAGGACGCGGCGGTCGAGCGTCCGGCGACAGTGCTGAATTCGCTTCAGGAACTGGTTCGCGCGGGAGGTTCGATCGGCATCCCCGGCCTGTACGTGACGGGCGATCCGGGCGGCGTGGATGAAGCTGCGAAGATCGGCGCGCTCAGCATCCGCATCGGCTTGGGCTGGGCGAAGTCGTGCTCATTCCACACCGGGCAGTGCCCGGTACTGCGGTACAACCGCCAGCTCATGATGGCAATTCTGCACGACAAGGCGCATCCGGCCAAGGCGTGCAACGTGACCATGATCGGTCTTGATCAGGCGCCCCAGGGCTACAAGGACTTCGACAAGGGCGCCGCAAAGAAGTTCGTCATCGATCCGCACAAGTCGGTGAAGGCATAGTAACAAGCTTTCTCGCGAAGGCGCGAAGAACGTTAAGTTTTTCGCGCTCTTTGCGTCTTTGCGAGAAAATCCCGCTGCCTCAGTATCCCCAGCGCCACAGGTTCGCACCGACTGTGAATCCCGCCCCCACCGACGCGAACATTACTAAGTCGCCCTTTTTCAGCCGTCCATCCTCAATCGCCTCCCGCGTGGCTAGCGGAATGGTCGCCGCGGTGGTGTTACCGTATCGCTCGATATTCACCGCCACCTGGTCGTCCCGCAAACCGAGCCGCTGGGCGGCCGCGGAAATGATTCTGGCATTGGCCTGATGCGGGATCAGCAGCTTGATGTCCTGGGCCGTAAGCCCGTGCCGGCTTAAAAGATCTCTGCAGACCTCGTAGGTCTTTTTCACGGCGTACTTGAAGACTGTCTGCCCTTCCTGCTTCACGAAGTGGAGCCGATTCGCCACCGTTTCCGCGCTTGCAGGCATGCGACTGCCTCCTGCCGGCATCTTGAGAGCCTCGCCCCCGGAGCCGTCGATTTCGTTCAAAAAGTCGAGGAACCCTTCGCCGGCGTCGCAGGCCTCCACCAGCATCGCTCCAGCCCCATCCCCGAACAGAATGCAGGTGGCCCGGTCGCTGTAGTCCAGAATGCGCGACATTGTGTCGGCGCCGATCACCAGCACATTCTTGTGCGCACCGCTCATTACCAGATGCGCCGCGGTGGTCAATCCATAGATAAAGCCGGAGCAGGCCGCGACCAGATCGAAGCCCCATGCGCCCTTCGCTCCGATGCGATCCTGCACCAGGCACGCGGTGGATGGGAACATCATATCCGGCGTCACCGTGCAGACCAGGATGACTTCGATATCGCGGCCGGCGATGCCGCGCTGATTGAGCGTCGCGCAGGCCGCCAGCACAGCCATATCCGAAGTGGCCATTTCCGGCGCGGCGATGTGCCGCTCGCGGATTCCCACCCGTTGGACGATCCATTCGTCGCTGGTGTCTACCATCTTCTCGAGATCTTGATTGGTCAGCACTCGCGGAGGAACATAACAACCGAGCGCGGTGATTTTGGCTCCGGCCATAAGTAGCTATAGTACCTTGAAGAGCGCACTGCCACATGGCCGCCACGTGCATCCAGTTGGGCCGATTCACGCCATTCTTCCGCGCGTACCGTGCGCCCCTTGCATGAGCAACTCGGCCACAGCCTGCGCGATCGCATTGTCTGGAGGTTCCTCGAAGCACGAGAATGCCGGGTTGGGATTCACCTCCAGACAGTAGTAGTCGTCGCCATCCTGGATCAGATCGATCCCCGAAAGTGTCAGCCCGAGCCGGACTGTAAGCGCCACGCAGCGGCCGGCGACATCCTCCCGGAGCGCCATCGGCTCTATACTCGCCGCCGCATATCGGTAATCCACGCTGGTCGCACGAATGCGGCACGCCACCGTCCTTTCGCCGATGACGTGGACACGAATGTTTTGTCCGTTGATGCGCCGCTGAAAGAACACTGGCCCGAGCCTGTCGATTGCGTCCAACGCCGAAGCCTCTAGCTCCCTCACGACGCTGCGCACGCTGCTCATCGATTTATACACGACAGATCCATGCCGGGATAGAAAGTCCCTCGCCAGTTCCGGGTTATTCGTCACCAACGAATCCGGGATCAAAAATCCACTGGCGCGGATCGCCCGCGCCTGATCGAGTTTGGAGTGGTTGGTGGCTTCGGCCGAACGTCTGTTGACGATTCTAGCTTCGCTGTTTTCGGCCCAGATGCCCATCAAATAGTGCACCAAATCGGCGCGCGATACGGTAGTCGCTCCTCCATCTGGATCTCGTTGCGCCTCATAGTGCCGGTGGTTATAGGGCCGCAAATAGGCCGCGGAGATCGCGCCCAAATCGTATTCAAGGTCATCGCAGGAGAGTCGATAGCGCGTGTCTGAACCGCAGTCCATCTGAACACGGCATCGCCCGATTGCGGCATGATTGACAAATGCCACATCTGCGCCTCGCCGCTTCAAGCAACTGTAGACCGACTCAAAAGTAGAGTCCTCCAGCAAGCCCCACAACAGGATCATGCGCATCCCCGCAGTCGCCCGAAATAGCCTGCCAGGGCGCGGCGGGTCGCGGCGTTCCGGACGTCGGGAATGCCGCTTGCCGTCAGGAGCCGCGGACTCTCTCCGCAGTCCTCGAACACTGCTCTCAGGTACTCTACCTTTGCCTTCCGCGCCAACTCTACGGTCGTCCAGTCGGCATCGGTTCCCGAAGAGTCGATCAAGCGGCCTCCGAGGCAGCTTACCTCGATGATTTGTTCCGGCCGCCGGGCGTCGAAGAAATGCCGCGTGTCGTCCGTGTCGAGCTTTATGGGCGCTACCGCAAGGCCTTCGCGCTTCGCAAAGCATCGCCACGCGATCGCACTGGAGCACGGACCGTTAAGAGACTGCGGTGAAGGCCGGTTAACAACCGGGCACGCGAGGGCCGAAAGAAAGAACGTCAGCAACGCGTGGAATTCCGCTGCTTGATATTCTCTTTCCTCGGGCGGATAGAAAAATAGCTCGTCGGGTAAGACTACCGGCAGGAGATTGACAAGCCCCTCAATCTCCTGAACGGCGATTTTTCGCCCCCTCACGGTAAGCGACGACGCCTGAAAATCGGGATACCGAAAGTCCGAGGGCTCCTCCGCCAAGTCGCGGCAGGTCAGGACCGAAGCCGCTGTGACCGAGGAGAGTTCGCTTGCGAACGTCCGTGCGTCCTCATTCACCGCGCTCGCCAGCACCAGGATCATTGGTTTTGCGCGCGCGCACCTTGCGCTCTTCTAGCGCCTTCGCTCTTTTCTCGATAGCCTCTCCAACCTGTGGCAGATCCCGGGCTGGAATCAGGGAATTGAGACGTTGCACGCTGTTCTGTAGGAGTTTGAGCTGAATCCGCATGCCGTTGATTTCGGGATCGATCACCCAGTTGATATTTTCCACCTCGGCAACAAATTTCCCAAAGAACTCGAATTCCGCCTTGAGTCCGTCTAGAAGGCGCTGCTTTCCACGATGATGCGAGAAACCGGTGGGATAGGAACTAATGCCGTTAGCGATCACCCGCAATTCATACGTCCCGTCTTCGAGATAACGCGGATCGAATTGGCACGACTGCAGCGCCGGCCCAGTGGCTACTCCGAGCGTGCTGAAGCCGTAGGTGCGGCAGTACACAACGTCGTTCGTTGAGGTATTCGTCAACTGGACCAGTGGATAGTTGCTGGCCATGTACGTATCGTCGCCGAAGATGTTGGCCTGCGAAAGGCCGTTCAGTTGCGTGCCCTGCAAAAGATAATAGTCGACGCCGAATAAAATGTTGTGCGGCGTAATTGCAGAGATCGTGGGGCGCCAGGCGTCCTGCGGACCCCCGTCCGGCTCATAAACCTGGATATTGTTGGAGTCTTGGACGAACAAAACGTGGCCGTTAGGAAGAAGCAGGAGCCGGCTGTGGTATGGCTTCGTTTGAGCTCCGATATTCGACGGCGTCGGCGCCTGAAGGATAGTGTGAGCGGAGGGGTCGTACTCCAGCAAGGAAGCTGGGAAGCCCCAGGTGCCGGTCGCAAACGGAGCGGCTACAAGAAGCACTTTGCCGTTCGGCATCAAAGTACAGGGGGAATCGTTGCAGACCATTGTCTGGCCGTTGAGGACGGGGAGATCCGGGCCGGCCGTCCAGGTCCCTGCTTGGGTTGGCGCCGCCGGAAGGGAGTAGATAGCCGTCTTTCCATGGCCACTGCTATTGGCGGCGCCAAAAAATATCGTCTTTCCGTTGTACAGGAGCATTCCAGGACCGATCTCGGCCATAGCCTTGTCGATGAGTAAAACCGGAATAGCTCCCTCATCTTGCCACGTGCCCAGAGAAATGACATATTTCTGGCTTCCATATGGATAAAAGCATTGCGGCGCCAGAATCGTATTGTCGGGAAGTAGAATCCAGGTCTGCTCATTGGTCGACCCGGATTGAGATCCAGTGGCCGTCCAAGTGTCGGTTCCAGGGTCGTAGATCAGACAAGCGCCGGACTGCAAGGCGCCGATCAGAATTCTTCCGTCGGGCAGCACGCAACTGGCGGCATCGCCAACTTGCGACCACGGCGGCGTCGTGACCGGATCCCATGTATCGGTCACGGGATCGTAAATCTCGCCCGTGTTGCTATCTCCAAAATCGCCCGCGTATTCACCGCCGCATACGAATACGCGCCCATCTTTCAAGACGCCCGATGCATAAAACTCACGATAGACGCTCGAGTCCGCGAGCGTGGACCACCAACCCTCGCGATAAGATCCTTTGCTGTCCGGATTTAGTGCGTGCCAATGGTTGGTGAGAAACTCCTGAACCATCACTCTGCCGTCGGTGAGTAGGATCATTGTGCTCGCGTTGAAATTGGGTTGTGTTTTCAGAGCCTTCCAGATTCCAGCCATTTATAAGTCCTTTCAATTGGTTCCTATTTCTCGGCCCATGCCCCAGGCGCCGGATGGTCCGTCGCGTGTAACCGCAATTTTGCGGTCGAGCGCCACACCGCAAGTCCCGCATCGCGGTTTTCAAGACCAATAAAACAAGGGAGCGGAATCAGAATAGCCGATACCAACGGCAAAACACTAGGGTGCGCACCGTGCGCACGGTGCGCATGTCATTGATTAGGAGACAGAATAGCGTCGCCTACATGGATGACGCTTGGGCCTCGAGTTCTGCCCGCCGCGAGAAGCGCTCCGAAATCCAGGTCATGCGTGAACACGATGAAGCCGTTAGCAACGGCGAAATCCATGATTTCCGTATCGGGCGCGGAAGCTTTGCCGACGGTGGACCAGTGGACGGCATGGATGCCTTGGGTCTCGAAGAAAGCCACTCAAAGCGGGCTCAGATTCATGTCAACCAGGAGCTTCACGCCGCGGGCAGGGGAACCTCGACCTCTTCCGCGCGCCAAGCCGCATAAGAGAGAGCCTGCCGGATGTCGTCTTCCTCAAGGTAGGGATATGCCGCTAGAATCTCGGCGAACGTGTGTCCGGCCGCCACTAAGCCTACCAGTGTCCCCACTGTGACCCGCATTCCCCGAATGCAGGGTTTTCCACCCATTACGTCGGGACTGCGAGTGATTCGATCCAGCGCTGGCATGTCCGGCTCTATTGTAAGCCAGAGATCTTATCTGCAAACGCTCAGTCTTGTCCAAATTAACGGATCCAGCTCATTTGTAAAAATGGGGCCATGCGGCGCAAGCCGGTGGATTCCACCACGATGAGATCGGTGGGCTACGATGCCAGGAGCCGGATTTTGGAGATCGAGTTCGACTCGGGTTCCGTGTATCAATATTTGGGCGTGCCGACGTGGTATGAGGGCTTGAGGCGAGCTGAATCGAAGGGACGTTATTTCAACACCGAGATTCGGGATCTCTATCCGTATGTGCAAGTGAACGGCAGAGCTGCGGGGTAGGAGAGTGCAGGCGGTGGCCGGAATGGAGTCGAATGGAATTCTAGGCAAGAAATCCAGGACGGCCCAAGGAGGACACCGCCTTGAATCGAGCATGCAGCATATTCGCTCAGGTATTGCAGTTCATCCCCCGATTGGAATTCGCCGCGGCTGTGCGGAAACATAAAGCGGAGCGCCACGCGCGCGGATTCAGTTGCTGGACGCAGTTGGCTGCCATGCTGTTCTGCCAGTTTTTTAGAAACCGCTATGGGGAACAGCTGTACGAAAGTCGGCCGAGACGTCTCGCCAGTCGAAGGCATCATCGAGGCGGAAGAAGTACGCATTTGGGTGCGCCAGCCACCGGTCGCGCAAATTCTGCGGCACCTCTGCCAGCGGGGGTACGACAACCTCTTCGATATCATGTCGCAAGTAAGTGTAGTTGAACAGGATGCCGTAACATCCATACCACCAGCCGCCTACTCCGAGGCGATCTTCGATATAGACGAGGGGAGCCTTTCCCAGCCGGTCCGCCGGAACCGGCGGATGGGAAAGGACCGAATGGTTGATGCGAAACGCTAAGGCGTGAGTGCCGCCATAAAGCTCGGTGTGCAGGTTGTAGCGTCCCAACATAATGAGCCCTATTAAGAAAACTCCGAGTGCGAGTCCGCGCCAGAAACGGGACGAAATGCCTGCCCACGCCCACGCGGCGGCCATGCCGAACAGGACGCTGTATCCTACCAGCGGCAGATTGATATGCCAGATGAAGCCGCCAGCATAAACCGGCAGCACCAGAAATACCGCAATCCAGCAAAGCAAGGCCGCCAGCAAACGCCGGTGCGAAGGCAAATGCACTCTTCGCCACCACGTCACGCTCACCAATGCCGCGGCAGCGATGCCCACCAGGTTATTCACCGGGTTCGAATGATACATGCGCTCACCGAGTTTTTCTCCGGTATAGCCGTAAATGCGCAAGATCCAGAGCGGCATCTTCCTGAGATTCGCCGCGATCATGGTCCAGTTGGCTACCGACCGGTACGGGCCGTAGCCGGGAAACGCACCGGGCGGCACTTTGGTGAAGTGAACCAGGTAATAGAGCGGCAGGACGGCAAAGAATGGCGCGAGGCGAAGCACTTCGCGACGCCAGTTCAGGTTTTTGGAGTAGAGCGGGGCGAGTGCGCTCAGCAGCGCCAGGTAAACCGGCACCGCCAGGACTACCTCCTTGCTGGCGAGCGCGATCAGAAAGCATAGCCAGGCAAGCCCCGTGAGCAAGACCATGCGGGGGCCCGCAGCCCGCGTCCCGTACAGATAAATGCCGGCACAAAGAACGGTGAAAGCGATGTGAACAAAATCGAATCCGGCCGCCTCCATTACGCCGGGATAGACATTCGGCACCGCGCAGAACCAAGCCGCCGCCAGCAGGCCAGCGAGCCTCCCACCGCCCAGGCATGCCGCCACCAGCCAATAGATAGCGTACAAAGCAGCCAGGACAGTTAGGAAATGCAGCGCCTTCCAGCCGACGATATTGTGCCAGCCCACGAATTGTTCTCCGGCCCAATAGAGAACACTGGTCATCGGGCGGTACCACATCAACTGGGTGTAAGAAAAGCTGCGGAGCGCCTGTGTAAAGGTCAGACCGTCCGAGTAGTAATAGTACAGCGCCGTTTCGGGACCGAAGCTGTCATAAGTGAAAATCTCCCAGTAGAGTGTAACGGCGAAAAGCGTCAGCATCCCGAGATATGGCACATCGCCAAGGCCGGTTTTTTCCGAGTGAAGCTTTTTCAGGCGAAACATAGATCCGTCGGAGGTCCACCGCTCAGTAAGGGTTGCGGCGCGCGAGCGTCGTCTCGCAGAGAGCCGGCGTTCGGACGGCCAAACCCGACTCACAATATCATAGATGCCGTTCTGACGAAGGAGGAGAGGGATCCGATAGCCTACTTCAAATCTCCAAGGGCGCTGGAGGTCGTATTGGATGCCCCGCAAAACGCGCCTTCCCGTCCCCAGGCTCATCTAGCGCGATGGGAAAACCATTCATCATTATCGACGTCAAAGACCTCCCAGCCCTCCTTCGCCAGCAGCCTCACGCATGCGGATCCGAGTTAGGCCGCCCGATCCTGTAATAAATGCTTTCAGTTACCCCTCCGGAGCCCATAATCAATTGCCAGCATAAAGCAACATTTTGACTTTATCGATGATCTTTCTCATGGAGCCGCCTTGCCCCCTCGATGTGCAAGACCTGCGGCTCTGGGACGGAAGCTCACAACCGGAACCCAGACTGGCACGCATCGCGATAGAACATCTCTACGGTTTCGAGCGAATAGTCCTCTAAACTCTTTCCGATAAGTGCAACTTTATTCAGGAGGTCGCCCGTCAGCGTGATAATGTCGCAGCCAATGGCATCAGCTTGGTAAATATTCAGGAGTTCACGGGGACTAGCCCAAATCAACTCGATATGCGGGGCGGTGCGGACTAATTCTGCAGCCGCAGCCATGATAGGCACCGGATCGCATCCAGTATCGGCAATTCGCCCCGCAAATACGGATAGATAGGCAGGCGCACCTCCAGCCAAAGCTTGAACTGCCTCCCGCACCTGAGAGAGCGTCAAAATCGCCGTGACGTTAACTTTCACATGGGAGTGAGAAAGCCTGCAAATCAGTTCCAGCGCCGCTTCCCGCCGAGTGTTGGTGATAGGAATTTTTACGTAGACATTCTCCGCCCAGGATGCAATAAGCCGCGCCTGCCGCTCCATCTGAGAAAATTCGTCGGCAAAGACTTCCAGAGAAATCGGGCGATCGGGAATGGCTGCGAGGATATCGCGGGCAAATGTCTCGTAGTCCGTAATGCCAGCCTTTCGCATGAGCGTGGGATTGGTGGTGAAACCCCGAATCCACGGTCTGGCGGAGAGAGCCATCATGGCCGCGCTTTCCGCTCCGTCCGCAAAAATCTTGACTCGCAGGTCCTCTATCGACTTCGTTTGAAGCATATGATTTCCGCCAAGCCCAAGGAAGTCATGCGCTCGCTACGGATTCCCACTTTGTCGCCGCCGTTTGCAGCGCTGGGTGTGATACCAAGGCATGCCAGATTACCGATTGAAATGCTTCCGCATGAGGAGTAAGGTGCAATGGATTTACGGTCGGAATGACCACGCAGGCGTCGGCCACTTGCGCCGTGTAACCTTCGTGCCTGCCGACGATGCCAGCGATCTTCGCTCCGACCGTCCGTGCATAGTGAAGTGCGTAGATCAGATTCGTGCTCACCTGATGTTCCGCATCGCCGCCTCCCACGGAAAGAATCAGGAGCAGATCGTCCGCTCGCAAGCGGCTGATGCGGAGCCAGCCTTCGAAGACCGTATTCCAGCCTTCATCGTTAGTGCGGGCCGTCAATTCGGAAACATTGTCCGTAGGAGCGTAGGCCTCTATACCGGCCAGTTTGCGAAAATCATTAACCGCATGAGAAGCGTTGGCGGCACTGCCGCCCACTCCAAGGATGAAGAGTCGCCCGCCTTGCTGCCTGGTCGCTACGAGAAGGCCCGCTATCTTATCTATCGCGTCCGCCCTCAGATTTCTGATGATCTCGCCAGCTTCGTCCAAAAACTGTTGCGTGAAGCTCATGAAAATGCAGCCCTCAAGCCGGTTTTTGCGTGTTCTCCCATCTTACGACAAAGATATTTTGGAGGCAAATCCTACCGAAAGAACCGGGGGGTCAAGATTGAGAAAGCACGGCAGTGCCTTGGAAATCGAATCGCCATCGGATTTCGCGCAGTCCGGCGTCATTCAAGGCCCGCCGCAATCGGGTTTTCTCTTCCGTGTAGAAGAGGAGAAAGCCCCCTCCGCCGGCGCCAATGAGTTTGCCCCCGAGGGCTCCGTTGTGGCGGGCGAACTCATAACAGCCGTCGATGTCTGAATTCGTCATACCATGCGAGCGGCTTCTTTTTCGCTGCCAGTGGATGTGCATGAGTTCGGCGAATCGCCGCAAATCTCCGCGCTCCAAGGCATCTTTGCTTTCGCACCCGAGCTGCTTCACAAAGTGCAGCTGGTCCATCATAATGCGGTCACTCTGGCGACTGCGCGAATCCTGATCGCGGAGAACCTCAGAAGCGGAGCGGGTGAAGCCGGTAAAGATCAGCAGCAAGTTGTCTTCGAGATTATGCAGCGCCTCCGGGTCAATCTTGAGCGGCGCGGCATCCACACTTCCATCGGGATGAAACCGGAAACTGGTGATACCGCCGAAGGCAGCGATGTATTGATCCTGCTTGCCGATCGGTTCACCGAGGACATCGATTTCGATGTGGCAGGCCTCTTCGGCGATCTCACGCTGCGATACGTGATTGTTCTGGAACATATGTAGGGCTCGCAAAAGCGCTGTCACGAAGCTACCTGAGGAACCGAGACCAGTGCCCGCAGGTATGTCCGCCATGCTCGTAATTTCCAAGTTGGTATCGCAAATCTTCAGCAATCGAAGGGCTTCCCGGACGAGCGGGTGCTGCACTTGATCGACCGAGGAAACGCGCTCCAGGCTGGAGTACTTGATGATCAGATCTCGAACAAAAGTTCGGTGGAGCGTGATGTAGACGTATTTGTCGATCGCTGCCGCTATCAGGAAGCCCCCATGCTCGCGGTAGTAAGACGGGAGATCGGTACCGCCCCCTCCGAGCGAGATTCGAAGAGGGCTGCGTGTAATTATCATGCGTGCGAATTTCCGTAAAGCCGTTCCACGACCTCCAAGGCGGCGAATGCCTCCGGAAGGCCTGGGGCGCAGCCACGCTGGCCAGAAACAGCCGCCTCAAAATCCGTCAGCTCGGATTCCCAGGAACGGTCCTCTCCTGGATACTCCCAAATCGTGGTTTCAGGCGGCCCCATCTGAGGAGACATCTGGTAGTATGCTAGACGCTCGATCCCGTAACTGCCGCCCAGCCCGTCGATGTGCAGTTTGCCATGGCGACCATAAATCTCAAAGGAAAACAGATTCTTCCATTCGGTGCAACTGGCGTGCAGCCAGGCGACCTGATCCTGGGCGGTGCGTAGCAGGAGGAACCCATTATCTTCGACGGGCATGTCCCAGAAGAACGTGTGAATGCTCCCTTCCACACAAGCGAAGTCGCCAAGGAACCAGCGCGCGAGGTCAATCAAGTGGACACCCTGGTCCAGCACCTCACCGCCACCGGCGATTCGTGGATCGGCCCGCCATTCACGATCGTACCCGGTGCGTCCGCCGTGGCCGTAGCGACCGCGGATGAACATGAGATTTCCCAGGGCTTGCGATTCGTAAATTTCGCGGGCCCTGCGGAATGCCGGGTGGTAACGGTGATTGAACCCCGCTTGCACCCACACGCCCGCGCGGGCCGCCGATTCCATAACCGGGCGAAGTTCGCTCGCGCTCCGCGCGGCTGGTTTTTCGACCAGCACCGGCCGGCCGGCCTGAACGGCGGCGAGCGTGACAGGGGCCAAATGATCGTTTGTAGTAGCTACGATCACGGCATCGACATCGGGGGACTCCACCGCCATTTTCCAATCCGAGACCGCGCGCGCGCCCGGCCACTGCCGTGCTAAGGTGCGAGCCCGATCCGGGACGATGTCGGCAGCCACAGCCAGACTATGGCGGCCTTTGAGGGACCGTGCCCGTTTCTGCCCCAACAAGCCGCAACCGACAATGGCAAACCTCATGACTCGTCCCAATCCATCCCGCGATCCTTGGGCACGATGCGTCGAAGCGTGTAAAGATCGGTTCTCTCCAGTTCTTGCACTCGTGCACCAAGCGTCGGCCAAGGGTCCCAGACAGCGCTGAGAAGGCGTCCCGTGATGCCATCGCTCTCCTCGGAAAGCAGGAAAACAACAAGAGCGGCTGCCTTTTCGGGGGGCGCTCCACCGCTGGCTTTTTGCTCGACCGCCTTCCGATAATAGGCTTCACTCACTTTTTGTGGCCCAGCCTCCAACACTTCGTCGAGCATACGCGTATTCATCGCGCCAGGAGCCACCGCGTTCACGGCAATCCCCACCGAGGCGGTCTCGTGTGCGAGTGTTTCGGTAAGTCGCACAACCGCCGCCTTGGAGGCGGCATACGCGCTAAAGCCAGGCATGGGCGCGGTGGCGCCGCCGCCCGACAGGTTCACAATTTTCCCGTACCTCTTGCGCCGAAATACCGGTATCGCGGCGCGACAAAGCAGTACAGTGCCGAAGAGGTTAATCTCCATCGTGTGCAGCCATTCCGCCCACGGGCATTCCTCCAGCCGTCCTTTGGGTCCGTTGATTCCCGCGTTGTTCACTACTCCGCTGAGGCACGGCATTTCCTCGCAAGCGTCCGCCACCAGGCGGTCAGCCGTATTTGGATCTGAGACATCAGCAACCCGCGAGATAATCTTTTGATCTGCAGCCGCTCTAGCGCGCAGAGCGTCGCAAACCCTCTCCAGTTCGGCCGCGCCTCGCGCACATAATAGGACATCCGCGCCCGCGTCGACGCAGGCCGCCGCCACGGCCCTCCCGAGACCCTGACTTGCTCCGGTTATTAGGACGCCCCTACCCTTCAGTTTCATCTTTCAGGCGGCCCAAGCAATTGGATGTCTGGTGATGCGATAGCGGGCGTCTGCTGCCCTAGTCAGCAAAGGCCAAGGCAGGAGATCCTGCCATGCGGCGCATCGCCTGACCCGCAGGTTTTTCAGGATCTTGAACCGGATGATATCTGTAAATCCAGGGAGATAGCCCCGGATTTCCGGTTGGAAGCCAGTTCGGAGCAGAGCCCGTCGAAGGGTTTCGGGTTCGTAGAAGCTAATGTGGATTTCGGGAATGACATATCTCCAGTCGAGAAGCTTATCACGATAGGGCTCTGCGTTCCCGGTGGTGAAAAACAGAAGCCCCCCGGGCTTGAGCAGGTGGCGAATCTGCCTCAGGGTTTCTAGAGGGTCCTCGAGATGCTCCAAAACCTCAATTGCCGTCACCACGTCGAATGCTCCTCCCAGCCTTTCAAGCTCGCTCTTGCTCAGGAGCGGAACCCCGCGCTTGGCGGCTTCCTCCCTCATCGCGCCCTCTTCGAAGCCTAATGCCTGACAAATTTTTCGCTCGCGGCAATATCTGACGAGTCCGCCGTTCCCGCAGCCGAAGTCCAGCCATGCTGTAGAAGCTCGAACCGGAAGCAGGGATCTCACCAACGAGGCGATGCCCCGCCACTCGTAGAGGCGGATGGTCGCGTCCGGAAAATCGAGCTCAAACTTGTAGTCGACTAGAGGATCAGCGCCCTTCCCGGCGTAATAATCTTCCGAGTAGATAGCTGCATAATCGGTCCATGGATTGGCGACAAACGCGAAACGGCATTGGTGGCAACGACGAAGACGAAACTCTTCCGGGCGATATTTGCCTCTTTTGCCACCCATCGATACCGTTTCAGAACCGCAAAGCTTGCAGGCACACGGATTTGTGCGGCATTGGGCGTCGCTAGCCGAGGATAGTGTGAGATCCATCCCGCTATTCTATACTGGCAACTTCGGATGCTAAGCGAACCGATTGAGCTCTCGCTTGTCCTGCCGGCATATAATGAGCGCGCATCGATTCTCGCAACCATCGCGCAGGCGTTTGCTTATTTCGGCAGCCGCGACATTCGAGCCGAGATCATTGTAGCCGCTGATGGTGACGATGGCACACGCGAACTGGTCCGGGATGCCGCGGCCAGCCGCCGGAACTTGACAGTGATCGGCTATGAAGAACGCTGTGGCAAAGGGCGCGGCGTAAGAGAAGCCATGGCCCTTGCTGGCGGCAGCATTCTCGGGTATGCAGACGCTGACAACAAAGTGCCGATCACGGAGTATGACAAGATTCGTCCGCTGCTCGCCCAAAGTTACGAAGTCGTAACCGGGTCGAGAGCGTTAGCAGCATCGCAAATCGAGCGCCGTCAGCCCTGGTACCGACGTGTCGGATCGAAGGGCTTCTACTACGCTTTGCAGGCGATTGTGCGCCTACCCGGAATCAGCGATTCCCAGTGTGGGTTCAAATTCTTCCAGCGAGCCGCTGGTCTTCGGTTGTTCGAACTTCAGCGAATCGATGGCTACATGTTCGATGTCGAAGTCCTGGCCCTGGCCCGCCGTATCGGTTACCGCATCGTGGAAGTGCCTATTCGATGGCATGATGATGCCGATAGCCGTCTCGAACTGCTCGCCGGAAACGTACGGAACATGATTGATCTCTTTCGTATTCGGTCGTACTGTCGAGCGAGCGTCTCGCCTGAGGTTGTAGCCGCGGCGTCAGGCGCGAGGAAATGAGTAGGACCGGCCTACGGTTTCCGGCAGGTTACCAGACACCTTATTCCAAAAGGCAAATAGACAAAGTGGCGAAGTTGGGATTCGGCGCGCATCAGCTTATTCATGAGAGCACTGCGATGCGCTCGGCGCATATTGGCAGTAACAATAGCTTTTTGCGCTTCGGCCGGCGCGTTCAGGCGCCGCTGATTTCGCTTTTTCACGACCCAAAAGGCCGGATATAATAGGCAACCCAAGTGAGACCGCTCCACAACCTCAAGGCCAGCTGATCGAACGGTTCGGACAAAATCCCGCATGCGATAGCGGCGGAAGTGCAGGAGTTGCTTGTCGTAAATGTCGTATAAGCCCGGACCAGCCGGGACTTCTAGAGCGGCGATTCCTCCTGGCTTTAGTATCCGGGCGATTTGTCGCAACGCGGCCGCATCCTCCTTTACATGTTCTAGGACGTTTAACAAAATCACTCCATCGAAACTGCCGTCGGGCAGTGGGCAATGGAGGAGGTCGAAATGGAGCAAGGGCAGATCAGGAAATGATTCACCGAGCTTTTCCAATGGACCCCTGATAAAGTCGGCGCCCAGGATTATCGCCTCGGGCAGTCTGGCGCTCAATAGCTTGAGTGCGTACCCGGAGGAACAGCCGATGTCGATAATGACCGGATTCCTGGAAGCGATCCAGCGCTCTACGCGGCTTACGGCGTGCTCCCGCGAAGCCACGTTTATGTAATGGTTTTCATCATCCGCATCTTCGTGAAACGCGGTTAACTCCTCGGTCCATCCGGAGTCGCCAGACTCATATGAGAGAATCCGTGTGGTTGTGTCACCGGTGCGAAAACCGCATCCTGTCCAGGCGGGGGTCTCCGGGCTGCCGGGTGGAGGAGGAAACGCGGGCAGACTCATGCTATCCTGACGGATTTCTAATAATAGCAGCGGATATGCCGCGCATTTTTGGCGGCTCCGCGCGGTGGAATCGAAGTTTCCATGGGTTGGGGGGAGATGACGTTGTGCGTATTTTTCTTACAGGCGCCGCTGGCTTTATTGGGAGCAATCTCGCCGACCGGTTGCTCAGCGCGGGGCACAATGTAGTCGGGTTCGATAATTTGTCGAGCGGCCAAATAGAGTTTCTCCGCCAGGCGCTCTCCTTACCTAATTTCCGCCTGGAGAACGGAGATGTCTTAGACGCGGATCGATTGACTCGCGCGATGTCGGGCTGTGATTTCGTTTTCCATCTGGCCGCCAACGCCGATGTCCGTTTTGGTCTGGATGATCCTCGAAAGGATTTGGAGCAAAACACCATCGCCACATGGAATGTGCTCGAGGCCATGCGGACCCACGGCATCAAGCGGATTGCGTTTTCCTCCACGGGCTCCATCTACGGGGAGCCGGCAGTATTCCCGACGCCGGAAGGGGCTCCCTTTCCGATCCAAACCTCCCTTTACGGGGCTTCCAAGCTGGCTGGCGAAGGTTTGATTACAGCGTATGCGGAGGGATTCGGAATGCAAGCGTACATATTCCGATTTGTCTCAATTCTAGGGGACCGTTATACACACGGTCATGTCTTCGATTTCTACAAGCAGCTCAAGGCGCATCCCGATAGGCTGGACATCCTCGGAAACGGCCGGCAGCGGAAATCTTATCTGCATGTCCACGACTGCATCTCGGCCATGTTAACAGCGCTGGAGAAGGCCCGGGAGCGAGTGAACATCTTTAATCTTGGGACTGCCGAATTCTGCACGGTGAACGAGTCCATCGCTTGGATCTCTGAATGCCTGCGACTGCAGCCGGAACTCTGTTACTCAGGAGGGGAACGGGGATGGGTCGGCGACAGTCCGTTCATCTTTCTGGAATGCACGCGAATTCGAAGCCTCGGTTGGGCTCCTCGCTTTAGCATCCGCGAAAGCGTCGTTCAAACCGTTCGCTTTTTGCAGGACAACGAATGGATTTTCGCCCGCCGTGCCTCTCGATAAGGCCGACGCACCCGCTATACTTCTCCCAGCCGTCTGCGAGCTCGCCGACAATTGCTTTATTTTTCTCAACATAGGCTCGTTAAGAAGACGCGGTTACCGGCGATTACGGCGATTGATTCAAGCGGTCCTTCCGCAGGTTTTACTCATTCTGCAGCGCCCCCTGGAGGGCTGCGAGTGACGAAGTGGGCGCCAAAAGCGAGGTTGATCCACTTTGCGACCGCCTTGACGAGGTAAAGCTAGCGGCGGCTACGCGCATCAGGTAGGGAGCGCGGCGCCAATTAGACGCTTCGGCAAAGCTGTACGGGGAGCAACAATCATTGGATGCTCATCTTAGCACGTCCTACTTGCCGCTTCTCCCTCGCCCGTCGCACTCTATGCTGCTGTGCGAAGATGACTGCCCTTCGTTGTTACGTCGCGCTTTTTGCCTGAAAACGGAGTCGCATAAGGTTAGGAGATACTACACTGATGACTGACGAATGGGCAAGCCACGAAATCCGGATCTTTTCTCGGCCTGCCGAAGGCCTTCGGCCGCAAATGTGCGATATCGGTGCTGCGGACGGCACGTGGTCCGCCCTTATCGCCAAGATATTCCCGGGGCATCTTATTCGGCCCCCAGCTGGGTACCCTATATGAATGGCCACAGCCCACATTTCCATTCTGGCTTTGGGAAACCGGCAGAACGCCGCGACTCGGTCCATATAGCACTTCGGCATGGGCGTGGTCGCGGATTACAGCAATCGTTCGTGGAGGCCGCGAGCTACATCGCCCGTCCGGGGGTCAACTCGGCGATGCGGAAATGCGCCCTGGCCGCCTATGCGTGGTTTAGCGATGCCGGAGCGGCGGAGTGGATCTGGCAGTCGCTGGCCCGCAGCGCGGACATTGATCACCGGTACGAGGATTTGATCCCGCAACAGAATTCCCTCTGACTTATGCTGCCGATTGCCATCCTGGCTGGAGGGCTGGCTACGCGCCTTCGGCCCGCTACTGAACTCATCCCTAAAGCACTTATGGAAATCGGCGGCGAGCCGTTCTTGGCGCATCAACTTCGGCTGCTCGGCCGCAGCGGCATCGAGAGAGTCGTGCTCTGCGTGGGTTATCGTGGGGATCAGATCCGGGAGTACGCCGGCGACGGCCGTCGCTTTGGCCTGCGGCTCGATTATTCGTTCGACGGGCCAAGGCTTTTGGGCACGGCGGGGGCCATTCGTAAGGCGTTGCCCCTGCTCGGAGAGGCTTTTTTCGTGTTGTACGGCGATTCCTATTTGCCGTGTGACTACTGGGCTGTCGAAAACGCCTTTCTGGAATCCCGGCAGCCGGCCTTAATGACGGTTTTCCGCAACGAGGGTCAGTGGGATGCTAGCAATGTGGAGTTCGCCGCAGGGCGCATTCTGGCGTACGATAAGGTCGTGGGGACCGCGCTGATGCGGCATATCGATTACGGTCTCGGCGTCTTCAAGCGTTCCGTCTTCGACACCGTTCCCGGGGATGTCCCCTTCGACCTGGCTGCCGTTTACCAGGAACTACTGCGGATAGGAGAATTGGCCGGTTACGAAGCACCCGAGCGCTTTTTTGAGATCGGGTCATTCGAAGGCATCCGCGATCTGGAGCGGTTTCTACGCGGCCCTTTCGGCCCGAAGGGTTGAGAGATCGCTTCATGGCGGCGCTGCGGAGAGCCGTGTTCCTGGACCGTGACGGCGTGCTCAACGAAGCCGAGGTGCGTAGCGGCCTGCCGCATCCTCCCGCTTCGGTGGAGGAATTGAAGGTGTTTCCCGATGCCGCCTCCGCCCTCGGATGTCTAAAGGAAGCCGGCTTTCTGCTGATCGTGGTCACCAATCAACCCGACGTGGCCCGCGGAACCCAGACCCGCGAAACCGTGTACGCCATCAACGCCGCACTGGCAGCCCGACTGCCGATTATCGATTTCCTGGTCTGTTGGCATGACGATGTCGACGGATGCGCCTGTCGCAAGCCCAAACCTGGGCTGCTCCTGGAGGCTGCGGCCAAGCATCCGATCAATTTGGCGGAGAGTTTCGCCGTAGGCGACCGCTGGCGCGATATTGAAGCGGGCGCCGACGTGGGATGTCGCACCGTCTGGATTAACCGACATTACGCCGAGGGACGTCCTCGGCAACGGCCCGATGCATGCGTCACATCTCTTTCCGATGCCGTGAATTGGATCCTCAGCCAGCAGTTGAGAGCAGAGACTGCAGGAAACGCGGAAACCCCGCCGCCAGAGTGAGAATACAGCGGACCTTGTTGGAATCCGGGGGGCGGATCGCCGCCGTATCGGCTTCAACGCTCGAAGGACGCACCCGTGGTCGATGTGAAAGGATTAGTGGTCACGGCCGGCTTCATTGACCTACACTCCCAGGGACAGACGCCGGAGAATTACGAATTCAAAGCACGTGATGGCGTCACTACGGCACTCGAACTCGAAGTCGGAGTCAATCCAGTTGGGGAGTGGTACGCGGCGCGTGAAGGCCACACCCTGATCAACTTCGGCGCCATGTCGGGTCACATTCCGGAGCGAATGGCTGTCATGCACGATACCGGTGGATTGCTGCCTCGGAGTGCCGCCGCCCCGAGGACAGCTACGCCCGAGGAACACCAGCAGACGCTCGATTAGTCCGCCGGGGTCTGGATGAGGGGGGCGCTAGGTCTCTAGGTCGGGCGCAGTCCTTGCGGGAGATCGTGGGCGGGCTGGCCGCATGCGAGGGAAAGTTGCAGCATTTGGGTGTGGCGCTGGCGCCGAAGCGCTCGACCTTGGCCTACGCCAACGAGCATCGGCCATGGCAGTTGTTTCAGAGCGTGTTCGAGGCGCTGTACCAGCGCTGCGTGGCCGACGCAATGCAACACGGCAAGCGCAAGTTCCGCTTCAAGCATAAGCTGCTGAGCCTCGATGCGACTCTAATTCCGGTGTGCTTGAGTGTGTTCGACTGGGCGCAATACCGGCGCAGCAAAGGAGCCGTCAAACTTCATCTGATTCTGGATCACGACGGCGATCTGCCGCAGTTTGCGGTGATCACCGAGGGCAAGACCTCCGAGATGGAGGTGGCGCGCGGACTCCAGTTCGAGCCCGGCACGGTGGTGGTGATCGACCGTGGCTATCAGGACTTCGACTGGTGGCTGGAGTTGAGCCGTCGCAAGGTGTTCTTCGTCACGCGCCTGAAAGACAACGCCGAGTATGGGATCGTCGAGCAGCGGGAGGCCGATCCGGATCGCGCCATCCTGCGGGATGAAATAGTGCTGTTGACCAAACTCCAGGAGGCTGGCCCAGTGGCGCTGATGTGCAGTAGCCATTACTTGATCTGACATTTTCGATAGACTGGTCCGGATAGTCCGGACAGGAGAATTTCAGATGAACACGCAACAGA
>DATBID010000611.1:0-35111 GCA_036557125.1 Bryobacteraceae bacterium
CGGTGAAAGTATCAGTCGTGGCGCCGCGGCCTGCGGGGACTTAACGCTTTCTGATCGAGCACGTCCTGAAGAGAGGCCAGCGGCAACTCGAATCCAGGCAGCAATGGCGTAGTCACAGAACCTTCGCGGACGGTGCGGGAACTGTCGGCGAAGTGGATCACGAAGTGTAACGGGTCGCGATAAACGCGCCACACCTCGCGCGCGCCGTGGCGGAAATACAACTCGACTTTCTTTTCTATCTGACGCGCGGTGTTGCTATCGGAGACCACCTCGATCGCAATCGCAGGAGCGCCGTTCCAGTACTTGCCGTACGTTTGAGCAGAGTGGGTGATGCTCACGTCGGGTTGCACGTAGCGGTTGGTTCCAAGTTTGTAGCCGGTTTCGTGCCATACCTCGCCTAATTCCAGCGCCTCACCGCGGGCGTGTGCTGCCTCGACGGCGGGCCGCAGGATGTCATAGATCAATTTTGAAAATTGCGAGTGTTCCCGATCGGCCGGCGGCATCTCGATCACCTCTCCATCCAACAATTCGCGCTTGCCCGGCTCATCCGGCAGCCGCTCGAATTCCTCGAATGTCATCAGGCCGGTAGTAACTACGTCCATGCCAACATCCTACATCTTTTGATATGGAGTCTTTAGTGGCTGGGTTTCGGAAGTGAACTCAGGGCTTTTCTGGCCTCTGCCGCGTAAGGAAAATTCGGATCCTCGGAAAGCGCCCGCTCCAGCGACCGCCGGGAATCGCTGAAGTGCCCGGATGCCGCAGATGCGATACCGAGATGGTAGTTGTACATCGGGTTATCGGGAACCCGGCGCACACTCTCCGCTAACAGCGCGACGGCCGCCTCCGCGGATCCGATTTTGTAGTAGGCCCACCCCAAGGTATCGGAAACGACCGGGGAATCGGGCAATTTTTCCCGGGCTTGCTGTGCTAGAGAAAACGCAGTGTTGACGTCTCCCCCGTGGTCCAGGTAGAGATCCGCGAGGTTGTTCGCGATGAAGGGCGATTTCGGGTCCAACGCGTGCGCGCGTTCGGCTGCCTGCTTGGTCTCCTCCCATTTCCCTTCTTTTTCGTACAAACCCGCCAGCGCCATATAGTTTTCCGCCTTGGCCGGATTCTGCGCGATCGCCATGCGATACCACGCGATGGCTTTCTCCTCTGCACCGCGCGCCCCGGCGATCTCGGCCAATAGCGCATAAGCGTCCGGAGTCTTTGAGTCGAGCGCGACCGCTTTTTCCACGCTCTCCTCAGCTTTTGCGAACTCCCGCCCTCTGAAATAGGCCAATCCCAGTAGAAAATCAAGCGCTGCGCTTTGCGGATGCTCCATAACCAGCATCGAGAGGTGCTGCACAGCGTCCGAAATTCTCCCCTGCCTGGAGCGCAGTTCCAGCTCTGCCTGAAGGGCTTGAACCAGCATGGGGTCCCCTGCAAGTGCGGCGCGAATCTGGTCTTCAGCCAGCGAAAGGTCGCCCTTGCCCATGGCTGCATTCGCGCCGATTACGAAGCTGATGCCCGACTTCGGGTTGGCCGCCTGCGTGTCCCGAGCCAGACGCAGGGCGGTATCGAAATCGCCGCTGCGGAGATCGGCATCCGCCAGCGCGAGACTTGCGTCCTCCCATCCGGGCGATAGTTCGAGAGCGCGCGCGAACGATGCCTTCGCCGATGCGGCAAGCCCCAGAAAATTCTGTGCCACCCCCAGAAAATAGAAGCCCGCGCCTGATTGCGGATTGGCGCGGACTGCCTCTTCGAGTGCTGCCTTCGCCTCCGCGTAATTTTGCCGCACAATCAGAATCCTGCCTTTGGCGATCAGCGCACCCGAGTCGCCCGGATGGTCCTTCAGGACTTCCTCATTCAGGCCATTAGCCTCGTCGATCCGGTTCAGATCGAGGAGTGTTCCTATCAGATGGGCTTTGACGGCCAGATCCTTTGGCCTTTGAGTTATGACCGCCTGAAACTCGCGAGCGGCCTTCTCTTTCTGCCCCGTGGCTTCATAGAAAAATGCCAGCGCTCCATAGCCGTCCGGATCGTTGGGAGCGACTTTCTTCAGTTCCAGGCATAGCCGCTCAGCTTCGGCCAGCTTGCCTGCCTCCATGTAAACCCTGACGAGCAAAACACGGGGAAGAGCCGCAGCGGGAGCCGCCTCGATTGCGGCGCGCATCGCCGCCTCCGCTTCCATCAATCGGTGCTGTGTCAGATAGAAACGGCCCAGGTTCACACGCGCATCGGCAGAGTCCGGCCGGCGCTCGGCGGCCGTGTGTAGCGTTGCCTCAGCCTTAGACGGCTGCCCGGATGCGAGGTACGCGCGGCTCAACTGCGCGTACGTTTCGACACGCGCGGGGTCGAGCCTGATAGCCGTTTCGAGTTCCTGAATCGCTTGCGGCCACATCTGACGCATGCCATGCATCTCACCGAGCAGCGCATGCGCTTTGGCGTTGTGAGAATCGGCCGCAAGCACCTTTTCAACCGCCTTCTGCGCCTCCTCGTATTTGCGGCCGGCGATGAAAAAGGTTGCCAGTTCGAGTTGCGCGTCCGCGTTTCCGGGCTCCAGACCCACGGTCGCCACTAGTTCCCGATACGCCTGCTGCGGGGACTGGAGCTTGCCGTAGGCATGCGCTAGCTCATAGTGGGCTGCGGCGAATCGGGAATCGACCTCGATAGCATTGCGGAACTGAATTACCGCTTCCTGATACTTGCCCGCTGCCATGTACTTGCGACCGCTGGCGAAGTAGGACGCTTTTTGCTTTCCAGGATCGCGAGAGCAGGCGCTCAGGATCAGAACTATAGAGAGGCAGACGCTACGCAGCGACCGCACGTGATACCGCCAGGTTGGGACCGTTTTTACGGCTTACGCACCAATCTGATCGGGAGTTTTCGGCCCAGCGCCCAGACCAGCACTCCGAGGGTTAGAAAAATCAGGAGCGTCGAAGGCTCCGGCATGGCGGTAATCTTCAGGCTTTTGAGGGTGGCGGTGGAAGTCGGCACGCCGTGGGAGTTAAACATTGTTTCCGCGTACCCGACGCCGCTGAGGTATTCAAAGCTGTCGTAGCCGCTAACTCCCTTCAGACCAAACTCGACCATGCCCCCTTTGGTTGTCAATCCGAAAAGGCCACCGGCTCCGGTATAGAGGTAACTTAGGTCGCCCGGCGCCAATCCTGTAATCGTCTGCGTGTTATTACGCGTGCCGGAAATATTGGTTACCTGGTAGACGCCGCCGCCCATATTCTTGGCGGTCAACGTACCCGCAGCGCTAACCTTTCCTCCACCCAGAATCGTTCCTGAATACGAGAAGTTGAATTGGTCGGCATGCAGGGCCGAAGCACCGAGCAGCAATAGTGATAAACCTAGCTGGTATCGCATACGCCTCCCTCTCGCGAAGTTTTAGGCAATCCTACTACCGATGGGAGACGATTACAAGAACAAGGGGTTGGCCGATCCGGGCGGCGCCAACAAGTCGGGAATTTTGGAGTAAGTCCGGAAAATTCGTCCAAAGGCCGTGTTTGGGCCAAGGCAGGACAACCTCTTCTATTGCCAGTCTGCTTTTCGCTAACCCAAGCGCCTCGGCCAGTGATAGAATCTTCCCCCGGAGGATCCACGCCTATGGTTGCGGCTCTCTCTGGCGCCATCAGCCGCCGCGGTTTCTGGCGGCATGTTTGGGCAGCCTCGGCTTCCACCGTTACCTTGCTCCCACACGCCTGGGGCGAGGAGACCAAATACGCGATTGGGGAAACGTCTTCCGGAAAAGTCCGGGGGATCGATAACCAGGGCATCAAGACGTTCAAGGGAATTCCCTATGGCGCGAACACCAGCGGAGCGAATCGCTTCATGCCGCCGGCCGCTCCGCCCAAATGGAGCGGGGTTCGCGACGCGCTCCAATACGGCCACAGCGCTCCGCAGCGCGACCCCGCCGCCCCACCAGCGCCGGCGGGGTTGGGCACGGCTGGGCAGAACCTCCCTCCGGAAGGCGAAGACTGCCTTGTCCTGAATGTCTGGACACCCGCCTTGAACGATGGCCGCAAGCGCCCGGTGCTGTTCTGGTGCCACGGCGGCGGGTTTGCCACCGGCTCCGGCTCTTCTCCCGGTACCGACGGCACAAACCTGGCGCGCCGCGGGGACGTGGTGGTGGTCAGCATCAATCATCGTCTGAATGTACTAGGTTTCGCCGACTTCAGTGAGTTCAGCTCGGATTTCACTGCCTCCGGAGATGCTGGCATGCTCGATATCGTCGCGGCGCTCCGGTGGGTCCGCGCCAATATCGCGAATTTCGGGGGCGACCCCAACACGGTCATGATCTTCGGCCAGTCGGGCGGCGGGCGAAAAGTCGAAACCCTGCTCGCCATGCCCACTGCAAAGGGCCTGTTCCACCGCGCGACCATTGAAAGCGGCGCGGCGATTCAAGTGGCGGGCCGCGAAATCGCCATTCGCAATGCCGAGCGGCTCTTGGCCAAACTGGGCGTCTCCAGAAGCGACGTCCGCAAGCTGCAGCAGCTTCCAGTCAATCAGATCATGAGCGCCTACTTCGCAGTGGTTCGCGAATCGCCCGGTGTGGATCAATCCATCTCCGGATTCGCGCCCGCCGTGGATGGCAAGATCCTTCCCCAACATCCCTTCCAGCCCAAGGCATCCCCCGTTTCAGCGGAAGTGCCGGTGATGATCGGCTGCACGCGCACCGAAATGACTCTCTTTTCCGCCAACGATCCCACCGCTTTCCGCCTGGACGATGCAGGCCTGCGCATGCGGGTGAAAGATCTGCTGGGCGACCGTGCTCCCTCCATGATCGATCTTTATCGCAAGCTCAACCCCGGCGCGTCCGCGTCCGATATCTATTTTCTGATTGCCAGCGACTACCGCTACGGCGCGCCCACCATGAAAATTGCGGAGCGCCGCGCGGCTTTGGGCAAGGCTCCGGTCTATGTGTATTACTTCACTTGGGAAACGCCGGTCGAAGGCGGCCGGCTGAAATCGCCGCACACCATGGAGATTCCGTTCGCCTTCGACAACGTGAAAATTTCCGCGCGCCTTACCGGCGGCGGTCCGGAAGCCATGGCTCTGGCCGACAAGCTCAGCGACACCTGGATCGCGTTTGCGCGAACCGGCGACCCGAATAATCCCAAGATGCCCCACTGGCCGGCTTTTACTGCAAAAGACCACGCCACCATGGTCATTAACAATGTGAGCAAGGTGGTCAACGATCCCTTGCGCGAGCAGCGCATCGCCATGAATGAGGCGCTGAAATTAACTTAGCTCTCAGCAGTCAGCGATCAGCGTTCAGCCAAACCGGTTTTGAGCTGATTGCTGAATGCTGAAAGCTGATCGCTGAACCCAGGAGGTTTACCGATGCGAAAGCGAGTTGTTTATGTTGCCGGGCTGGCCGCTCTGGCCATGGCCGGATATCTAGTCTCCAGCAGAACCCATCTGAACGCGCAGCAGACCGCCGCAGCCGTCAAAATCAATTCCGACGATATCGGCGGCGTGGTCGCGAGCAGCAAGGGCCCCGAAGCCGGTGTCTGGGTGATCGCGGAAACGACCGATTTACCGACGCGATACATCAAAGAAGTCGTTACCGACGATCGCGGCCGCTACGTGGTTCCCGATCTGCCCAAGGCCAAATACACCGTCTGGGCGCGCGGCTACGGCTTGGTGGATTCCCCCAAGGTGACCGCCGAGCCCGGCAAGCTCGTCAACCTCACGCCGAAGATTGCGCCGGACGCCAAGACAGCCGCGCAAATTTATCCCGGAAATTACTGGTACGCGCTGCTGAAGGTTCCGGAAAAGAACGAATTTCCCGGCACCGGTCCCTCCGGCAACGGTATCTCGCCCAACGTCAAGACTCAGGACCAATGGATCCACTTAATCAAGACCGATAGTTGCGAGTCGTGCCATCAGCTCGGCAACAAGTACACGCGCACCATTCCCGCCATGTTCAGCAAGCTCGATTCACCCGCTCAGGAATGGCTGCGCCGCGTGCAATCGGGCCAGGCGGGAAGCGCGATGATGGGCGGTCTGAACCAATTGGGACCACAGAAGGCCACGCAACTCTTCGGCGACTGGACCACGCGCATCGCCAAAGGCGAGCTTCCAGCCTCCGCGCCCCCGCGGCCTCAGGGCCTGGAACGCGATGTCGTCATCACGCAGTGGGATTGGGCCGACGAGAAGGCCTATCTGCACGACGAGATTTCTACCGACAAGCGCAACCCGAAAGTAAATGCCAATGGCCTGATCTACGGCTCCCCAGAGGAAAGCCGCGACTATCTGCCCGTGCTCGACCCGGTCCACAACACCCTCGCGCGGGTGCCGGTTCCCTATCGTGATCCCCACACTCCGGGCCAGCCCAAGCCGCTCCAGGCCTCTACGTTCTGGGGCGAGGAACCGATCTGGGACAGCCACACCACCGTGCATAATCCTATGTTTGATGAGCGCGGACGCGTGTGGTTCACCGCGCGCATCCGTCCCGCCGAAGACCCGGCTTACTGCAAGGCTGGTTCAAACCAGGAATCGGCCAAACTTACGCCGCTTGATCGCTCCGGCCGCCAACTTGCGATGTACGATCCCTCCACCAAGAAGGTGTGGGATATCGACACCTGCTATAGCACCCATCACCTGTTATTTGCGCGCGATGCCAATGACACCTTGTGGACCAGCAGCGGCGGCGGTGGCGGTGTGGTCGGCTGGCTGAACACCAAGGTCTGGGATCAGACGCACGATGAACAGAAAGCTCAAGGCTGGACCGCCCTGATCCTGGACACCAACGGCAATGGCAAGCGCGACGAATACGTCGATGCGGAACAGAAAGTGGTCACCGCGCCAAGCGGCGAAAGTTTGGGAGTTTCGTCCATCGTGAGCGGTGTCCCCGACCCTAAGAAAGACACCCGCATCAACGCGGCCTTCTACGGCATCGGTATCGGCCCCGATGGCATGGTCTGGGGTAGCGTGCTTGGCTTCCCGGGCGGTATCGTGCGGCTGAATCCGGGCTCGCATCCACCCGAGACGGCGCTGGCGGAATACTACGAAGTGCCGTGGAACAATCCCAAAGCTCAGGTTTGGGGCTATTCGCCGCGCGGCATGGATGTGGATGGCAACGGCGTTGTTTGGGTTGCGCTCGGAAGCGGCCACCTGGCCAGTTTCGATCGCCGCAAATGCAAGGGCCCGCTCAACGGACCAAAAGCCCTCGGCCAGCACTGCCCTGAAGGCTGGACCCTCTATCCTTCGCCGGGACCCAATTTCGAGAACGTAAAAGAATCCGGCAGCGACGACTCCCACTACTACGACTGGGTGGATGAATATGACACGCTCGGGCTGGGGCGGAACACCCCTATCGAAACCGGCAACAGCTCCGACTCCCTGCTGGCCCTGGTGAACGGCAAATGGGTAGTGATGCGCGTTCCCTATCCTTTGGGCTTTTTCGCCAAAGGAATGGACGGCCGCATCGACGATGCCAATGCCGGCTGGAAGGGAAAAGGTGTCTGGACCACCTGGGGCACCCGCACTCCCTTCCATTCCGAAACCGGCAAGGGGACCATGCCCAAAGTCGTGCACTTCCAGATGCGGCCCGATCCGCTGGCGGACTAGTCAAAACCGAACAAGTTGTTCGGCCGCTCTCCTTTTGTTTTCAACGCCAGATTCCCTTCCCACCGAACAGGTTGTTCGGTGGGAAGACGAGTTGCGCCGCGTCCGCTTTCGCTGCTTGCTAAAATCGAATCGTTCCGATGCCCATCCAGGCCCGCACCGGCCCGAAAACCAGCGCATCGCGGCGGTTCTTTGTGGCCGGCGGAACTCTCTCGCAGTGGCACGCGGCCTACGAGTATCGCGAAGGCCAAGTGGCTATGGCCGAGGCGGTCGAATCAGCGCTAGCTGACAAGCGCCACCTGATTGTGGAAGCCGGAACGGGTACCGGAAAGACGCTCGCCTACCTTATACCAGCGCTGCTTTCCGGCAAGCGAATCGTGGTTTCCACCGGCACCAAGAACCTTCAAGAGCAGTTGTTCTTTAAGGACGTTCCCTTCCTGCAGAAACATTTCGGGCGCCCTCTCCGCGTCTGCTACATGAAGGGCCGCAACAACTATGCGTGCCGTCAGAAGATTTATGACGCCGCCAAAGAGCCGGTGCTATCCGGACTCGAAGAACTGGCCGATTTCGAAATCATCCGCGCCTGGGAGCAAACCACCGAGTTTGGCGATCGCGCGGAGCTGAAAACTTTGCCCGAATCCAGCACCGCCTGGGCGAAAATCGATGCTCGCGCCGATTTGTGCACCGGCCAGAAGTGCCCGAATTTCGAGCGCTGCTTCCTCACGGCCATGCATCGCCGCGCCATCGAAAGCGACATTATCATCGTCAACCATCACCTGTTCTTTGCCGATCTGGCGCTGAGGGATGAAAACTACGAGGGCGGCATTCTCCCGGAATACCACGCCGTGGTCTTCGATGAAGCGCACGAAATCGAAGATGTAGCCGCGCAATACTTCGGAGTCTCCGTCAGCAACTACCGCTTTCAGGAACTGCGGCGCGATCTGGCCTCCGTCAGCCGTGTCAAGAAATTCGGCACTCCGGAACTCGATCGCATTCTGGACCGGCTGGACGAATTAGCCAACCAGTTTTTCTCGCTCTTCGGCGATGGCGAAGGACGCAGCCCCTTTCTTGCCCGGGACGCTTTCCTGGAGGAGAACCGGGAAATCTACACGGATGTGCGTGCCATTCTGGATCTGATCGGCTCGCATCTGAAGTTGCTGCACGATCCCCCGGAAGAGATCGTGCCGTTGTTCCGGCGCACCCAGGAATTATCCGAAACCCTCCGCTTCGTGATGGAAGAGCAGGATGAAGAGTACGTCTTCTGGATAGAAAAACGCGGCCGCGGCTGTTTTCTTCAGGCCACCCCGATTGACGTATCGCGGATCATCTCCGCCCGTCTGTTCGATCAGGTCGAAACCGCCATTCTGACCTCCGCCACCCTCGCCGTCTCCGGCGGGTTCGAGTATGCGCAGAAGCGGCTGGGCCTCGACAACGCCAGAACGCTGGTTGTGCCCGGCCACTTCGATTACCGCCGCCAGGCACTGCTCTACGTGCCGCAGCATCTTCCCGATCCGCGCAATCTGGCCTTTGCCCGCGCCGCGGCCGAAGAGGTGGTGAGCATTCTGCGGCATAGCCAGGGTCGCGCGTTTGTCCTGTTTACCAGCTACCAGCAAATGCAGCTCGTCTTCAATGCGGTTTCGCTCGAAATCGATTATCCAACCCTGCTCCAGGGAACCGGCCCGCGCAGCGCCCTGCTCGAAGAGTTTTGCTCCACTCCCCACTGCGTCCTGTTCGCGACTTCCGCGTTCTGGCAGGGCGTGGATGTGCCTGGCGAACAGCTAAGCTGCGTTATTATAGATAAACTGCCGTTCGCGGTGCCGAATGATCCCGTAGTCAGCGCGCGGATCGAAAACATCCGCAAGGCCGGGGGCAACCCGTTTTACGATTACCAGATCCCCCAGGCCGCCATCGCGCTAAAGCAGGGATTCGGCCGGCTGATTCGCAGCCGCTCAGACCGCGGGGTCCTGGTTCTTTTGGATAACCGGATTACGAAACAGCGGTACGGGCAGGTGTTTTTCGATAGTCTGCCGGATTACAGATTCACCACCCGCATTAAAGACGTCGAGGAGTTTTTCGGTGCGTGAGGCATTTTGATGTTTGCAGTGACCATTGAGCAGAGCTTTGCCGCGGGCCATGCCCTGCGCAACTACCACGGCAAATGCGAGAACGTGCACGGCCACAATTATCGCTGCCAGTTGACTCTGGAAGGGCCGGCGCTCGATTCCACAGGGCTCCTCATGGACTTCGTCGCCTTGAAGAAGGTCCTCCAGGGCGTGATTGACCGGCTCGATCATCAATGGCTCAATGACTTTCCGCCCTTCGACGTCCTGAACCCCTCGGCCGAAAATATCGCCAAGTACATCTACGACGAGGTCAGCAAAGGCATCAGCAGCCCGAACGGCGTGCGTCTCGAATCCGTGCGTCTCTGGGAGACAGACACTTCCAGCGCCACCTACCGCGGGTAAACGGGCTGTTCACACTGCAAACATTTGCCAAACCCAAGGCTGTCGTGTGCCCCCCGGTGATATCCTAGTCGTTTGACTTTTCTCCCACCCTCCCGGCTCATGCTCTTTTTCGCGGCCGCTCTCGCAGCCACAGCCCAGCCCTCCTTCCTCCTCGATACCCTCTCGCAGGAGCTGAATCGCAACTTTACCGTGTTGCGCCAAAAGGGCGAGCCGCCGCCTTACTTTATGAGCTACGAGGTCACCGGGCAGGAATACCACAGCGTTTCCGCGACGCTGGGAGCCATCGAGTCCACTAACAATGGCAAGGAGCGTGTCCTCGATGTCACCGTGCGTGTGGGCGGTCCCCAGCTCGACAATTACCATCGCGTCCGCGGCGAGCGCGTCCAGTTCACTTCCGGCTCCCTGCTCTCTTTCGAGGACAACGCCAACTCCATCAAACGCCGCGTGTGGCTCGATACCGATCGCGCCTACCGCGGCGCGGCTGAGCGCCTCATCCGCATCAAAACCAATGCCCAGGTGAAGGTCGCCGCCGAAGATACTTCGGCCGATTTCTCCTCCGAGCCGTCCGCGACATTCCAGGAACCGCCGCCGCAACTCCGCTTCGACCAGGCCGCCTGGAGCGATCGCGTGAAAAACCTGTCCGCCCGCTTCCTCAACCATCCGGCAATCCTCACCTCCCACGTCGGCGTCAGCGGCCAGACCGACATCCGCTACTTTGTCAACAGCGAAGGCAGCCGCATCGAACACGGCCGCGGCTTTGCCCGTGTGGTCATCAGCGCTTCGGCCAAAGCCGAAGACGGCGCCGACCTTTCCACCAGCGAAACCTTCGAAGCCGTCGATCCTTCCGGCCTCCCCAAAGACGACGTCCTCCTCGCCGCCATCGATCGCGTCGCCAAGAATCTCGAAGCCCTCCTCCGCGCGCCCGAAGCTGAGCCGTTCGTCGGCCCCGCGATCTTTTCCGGCCGCGCCGCCGGCGTCTTCTTTCATGAAATCTTCGGCCATCGCATCGAAGGCCACCGCCAGAAAGACGAAACCGAAGGCCAGACCTTCACTAAGAGCATCGGCTCTAAAGTGCTCCCCGATTTTCTCTCCGTCGTCTTCGATCCCACCCGCCGCAAAATTGACGGCATCGACCTCAATGGATGGTACGAATACGACGACGAAGGCGTGAAAGCCCGTCCCGTAACCGCTGTCGAAAACGGCGTCCTCAAGACCTTTCTCATGTCTCGCTCCCCCATTCAGGGCATCGATCATTCGAACGGCCACGGCCGCCGCCAGCCCGGCTACGAAGTCGTCTCCCGCCAGTCAAACCTCATCGTGGAATCTTCCAAGGGCGTTTCCGATCAGCAACTGCGCGCTATGCTCATCGATGAAATCAAGCGCCAGCGCAAGCCCTACGGCCTGTACTTCGAAGACATCACCAGCGGCTTCACCACCACCGCCCGCTCCGGCTTGCAAGCCTTCAAGGTGATCCCCATCATCGTATACCGCGTCTACGCCGACGGGCGCCCCGATGAACTCGTGCGCGGCGCCGATATCGTCGGCACCCCGCTCGCCAGCTTCGCCAAAATCCTGGCCACCGGCAACAAGCCCGAGGTATTCAATGGCTATTGCGGCGCAGAATCCGGAAGCGTGCCCGTTTCCGCCGTCTCTCCCTCCATTCTGGTTTCCGAAATCGAAATCGAAAAGAAAGCTAAATCGAACGATCGCCCGCCGTTGCTGCCCATCCCCTTAGATGCCGAAGTGACCCGGAGCGCACGATGAGTGGGGTCAGGATTTCAGCCTGCCGCCGGGCTTCTGCCCGGCGCATCGCGCCGCGAGTGCTTGTGGCACTGAGTGCATTAGCGCCCGTCGCTTGGCTGCTGACCGCCCAAAGTCAGCCCTCCGCCAGCCCCGAACCCAACCCCGACCCCATCATTCGCGCTATGCGCGACGAGATCGGGCGGTCCATGAAGCTCACCGTGCCCAATCTCGAAGCCCCCTACTTCATCCAATATTTGATGGATGATGCCGAAAGCTTCACCGTCTCTGCCACGCTTGGAGGCCTCACCGGCCGCCGCCAGGATCACTTCCGCAATCTCGATGTCGCCGTCCGCGTCGGCAACTACAGCTTCGACAACACCAACTACGTTGGCACCGATTTCAATTTCGGCTCGCGCTACGATCTCGAACGCTTCCCGCTCGATGACTCCTACGCGGTGCTCCGCCGGTATTTCTGGCTGGCCACCGATTCGGCCTACAAATCCGCCGTCGAAGCCATCTCCCGCAAGCGCGCCACTCTTCGCAATCTCACTGTCAACGATAAAATCAACGATTTCGCCCATGCCCAGCCCCTTCACGACCTTGGCGAAATCCGGAAACTCAACCTAGACCAGAATGCCTGGACGGATCGCGTCCGCTCCCTTTCCGCCATCTTTGATAAGTACCCGCAAGTGGAAATCTCGAGCGTGGAATTTAATGCCGGCGACGGCGGCTATTACCTGGTAAATTCCGAGGGCACCGAAGTTCGCGTCCCCGATCGTACCGCCTATCTCCGCGCCCGCGGCACCGCCCAGGCGCCCGACGGTATGACCGTTCGCGATGCCGTGGTCTTTCAGGCAGTCGAAACCTCGCGCCTGCCAGGCGAAGCCGAGATGCGCAGCGGCATCGAATCGCTGGCGCAGAACATCGTGGCGCTGTCCCATGCGCCTGTCGGCGAAGACTACAGTGGGCCCATCTTATTTGAGGGCGTCGCCGGCCCGCAGGTGTTCGCGGAGATGCTGAGCACGAATCTCGGCCTCATGCGCAAACCGGTGGGCGAAGCGCGCGGCCGCGCAAGTGCCGTCGATACCAGCGAACTCGAAGGCCGCATCGGCGCGCGCGTGCTACCGGAATCGTTCAATGTAGTGGACGATCCCACCCAAAAGGAATGGCAGGGCAAGCCGCTGTTTGGCAGTTTCGACGTTGATCGCGAGGGCGTTGAGGCTCGGCCTTTGCGCCTCATCGAGAAGGGCATTTTGAAGGGTTACCTGCTCACTCGGCAGCCGGTCCGCGGCTATGAAGGCTCCAATGGCCGCGCGCGTCTGCCCGGATCGTTCGGCGCGGATACTCCCTGCATCAGCAACCTGTTTGTGCGCTCCTCGGAGACCATGTCCGCGGCGGAACTGAAAGCCAAGTTGCTGGAGTTGATCAAGGCGCGCGGCAAGCCTTATGGCGTCATCGTACGAAAGATGGATTTTCCCTCCTCCGCCTCAGTCAATGAAGTACGCCGTTTGTTGGCAACCTCCCAATCCGGGAGTGGACATACCGTCAGTATTCCAATTCTGGCGTATCGCATTTACCCCGATGGCCGCGAAGAGTTGATTCGCGGCATGCGTTTTCGCGGCTTCAATACACGATCGCTCAAGGACATCATCGCGGCCGGCGACGAACAGATCACGTTCGATTTCATGGACAATCTCGCGCCGTTTGCGCTCATGGGTGGAGCCGGATACGTAGCCAACGCGGCCGTCATCGCTCCCTCGATCCTGATTGACGACCTGGAATTACATCCCATCGAGGATGAGCAGCCGAAACTCCCCGTGGTCCCCCCTCCGGATCTCACACCCTGAATTGCCAATGCCTCTATTCCAGCTCCTATCTCCTGACTCCTGGCTCCTGGCTCCTCTCTCCTGATATGCGCCTCCTAGGCCGCTACGTTTTCCGCGAGATCCTTTCCAGCACGTTCCTGGGCACCTTCCTCGCCACGTTTGTCATTTTCCTGCACAGCGTAGACAAAATCTTCGAGGTGCTCGTCCACACCTCTGCTTCCCCCGCCACCTTCATCACCCTTTTCGCCTTAGCCATGCCCCCTGTGCTCCCCTGGACGATTCCGTTCGGCATGTTGGTCGGCATTTTGATCGGCCTCGGCCGCATGGCGAGCGACGGCGAAGTCGTGGCCATGCGCGCGTGCGGCGTCTCCAGCCGCAAAGTCATCCTACCCGTCCTCCTCTTCGCCACGCTCGCCGCCGCCCTCGCCGCGTTTTCCTCTCTCCGCCTCGCCCCGCTCTCCTTCCGCCAAACCACCAAAATCGTCGATCGCCTGCTCGCCACCCGACTCTCCGCCACCATCGAGCCGCGCGTCTTCGATGAAGATTTCCCCAATACAGTTCTCTACGTGAGCGACGTTCCCCCCGTGCGCCCCGGCGATCCGGCTCTGTGGCGCAACGTCTTCATGGCCGATGTCACCCCTCCTGAGCAGCGCACCAGCGGCGGCATCCGCGCCAAAGCCGATGGGCCTCTCATCACCGTGGCGCGCGATGCCGTCGTCGTTTCCGATCTGGCCCATAACCGCATTCAGCTCGCCCTCCGCGACGCTGCCCAATACGAAATGGCCAAGGACGGCACCGCCCACGACAGCACTTTTCCCCAAGGCGAACAGGCGCTCGATGCTTCCCAGCAGGATCAATCAAGCGGCCCAGCTTTTAGCGAGATGAACACCCGCGAGCTGGCGCGCTATGCCGGTCCGGATTGGATCGAAGCCCGCGTGGAACTGCATCGCCGCTACGCCCTGCCGGTCGCCTGCATCATGCTCGCGCTCGTCGGCATCCCGCTCGGCATCGTCACCCGCAAGGGCGGCAAATCCGCGGCCTACATTATGGCCGTTTTCCTTGCCTTCTTCTGCTACCACCTTTCCTCCATCACGCTGATCGGAGTGGCGCGCCAGCAGAAGCTCCCCGTTCCAATAGCGATGTGGCTGCCCGACGCCGTTTTTGGAATCGCCGGACTGATCCTGCTGATCCGCATGGAGCGGCCCGGCGATCGCGACCTGCTAGGCGAAATCCGCTCCTTGTTCGCAAGCTGGAAACCACAGCGAATGGGCCTCGGGGGGCCGCGCATCGTTGGCCGTCTGCCTCTGCTGCCGCAGCTTATCGATACCTACATCCTTTCCACTTTCGTCTTTCATTGCTTCCTCTGGCTCGCCAGCCTCGTGATGATGACCCTGGTCTACAACTTCTTCGAGCTGGTGCCGGACATGATCCGCAATCACATCTCCCTGACGAAGATGTTCACCTATCTCTTCTTCCTCAGTCCCAGCCTCATCTACCAGTTCCTTCCCATCAGCATTCTGCTCGCCGTGCTGGGCGCATTCGGCGTCATGAGCAAGCAGAATGAGGTCACCGCCTTCAAGGCCTGTGGCGTGAGTCTCTACCGGATGGCCATGCCCGTCTTCCTCGGCAGCATTCTTCTGAGCGGCGGTCTGTTTGCCTTCGATTACTATTACGTCCCCGGCGCCAATCGCACTCAGGACGCCCTCCGCGACGAAATCAAAGGCCGCGCCACCCAGACCTATCTGAATCCCGACCGCAAGTGGATCTGGGGCGCTCCCACCGGCGATTCCTCGCGCATCTTCTATTACCGCTACTTCGATCCGAAACAGAAATTAATGGCCGGCGTGTATATCTTCGATCTGGAATCGGCCACCTTCCGCCTGAAGCGCGAAATCTCCGCGGAGCGCGCCCGCTGGGATGCCGCGCGCAGCCAGTGGATTTTCGAAAACGGCTGGGCCAGTGAATTCCGCGACACCCGCCGCCGCGAAACTACGCGCTTCGCCTCCGAAACCTTTCCCGAAATCACCGAAGCCCCCGACTACTTCCTGAAAGCTCCCGCTCAGGACAAGCAGATGAATTTTCTCGAGCTCGAAAATTACATCCGCGATTTGAAGCAGAGCGGCTTCGACACCATCAGCCTGCAGGTGCGCCTGCACCGCAAATTCTCCGTGCCGCTGTTCGCCATGATCATGGCTATGATCGCCATCCCGTTCGCCTTCCTGGTCGGCAACCGCGGCGCCATGACCGGCATCGGCGTCAGCCTCGCCATCGCTCTTAGCTACTGGGGCATCAGCATCTTTTTCGAAAAGGTCGGCGACGTCAACCAGTTGCCCCCCCAAATGGCCGCCTGGTCCCCAGACGCCGTATTCGCATTAGCCGGCATGTACCTGATGACGCGGATGCGGAGTTAACGAATCCTCTCCTAACCACGGCCCGCGGGAACCGGCGAATACTCCTTCGCTGCTCTTGTCAAAATCTCGCGCACCTCGCGGTCTGTGGTCTGGGCGAACTCGTAGTACCACTCACCGACCGCGAAGAACTCGTCCGGTGTTTCGGCGCATATGGTCTCATCCGCAATTTCTGCCAGTTCCGAGCAGGTCCGGGGCGAAGCCACCGGCACGGCCACCACGATTCTCCGGGCGTCAGCCTCCCGCAGGGCAAGAACCGCAGCTTTCATGCTGGCGCCGGTCGCTAATCCATCATCAATCAAAATGATGGTTCGTCCGGATACCTCAGGGGTGGCCCTTCCCTCGCGATATTCGCGCTCGCGCCTCTCCAATTCCCGTTGCTCCTTCCGAACCACCGCCTCAATCGCTTGCCACGAGATATGCAGCGAGCGCACCACATCCTCGTTCAGAAACTGCACGCCTCCGCTTGCCAGCGCGCCCATCGCCAACTCCTCATGCCCCGGCACACCGAGCTTTCGCACGAGAAAGATATCCAGCGGCAAATGGAGCGCGCGCGCCACTTCATAGGCAACGGGAACTCCGCCGCGGGGCAACGCCAGGATTAGACAGCCGGGCTGATCCGCATAATGGCTCAGCCGTTCTGCCAGCTTTCGCCCGGCGTCGCTGCGGTCAAGAAAAGGCATTGCCGGTTCCTCTGTCTACCAGCGTTTCTGCACCTACGAGACCAAACCACACTGCGAAGCACAGTGGCCTTGCTATTGCCCGCCCGATTGTGTAGTCAGACTGGAGCCCGGAATGGCTGGAAAGAAGAAGAGCGGGCGAGCGTCCCGCAATGCGGCACGTAAAGGAAGTTTGGACGTAACCGGTGGCAGGCATAAGAAGAAACAGAAGTTATCGGAAGGATTGGCACACTCGAACCATGGCGCAAAAACCCACAAAGGTTTCATGAGTCTCGAAATGAAATAGTTAGGACCGGATTAGTTGGGCAAGTTACTAAATACGATGATGCAGCGGTTGAGCCGGAGTAAGTTCCATGAGAAAAAGGAATCAGGGACTGGTGGTTCCAATTCAGTTTGGGAAGCGGACTGAAGAAGAGTAGCCCGCACTGGGAATAGGGCGAAAATCACTACCAGTTCCGGGCCTCCACTTTGTTCCCGCGTAGGATTTGACTATGGCCGGCGCGGTGAAACTGATCGAAAACATCGATATCGGCAAAATTTTCGAGGAAGTGGCGGACCTGCTCGATCTTCAGGGCGCCAACCAGTTTCGCGTGCGGGCCTATCGCACTGCCGCTCGAACCGTAGAGTCTCTCACCGTATCTTGCGCCTCGCTGGCTACCACCGATCCGAAAGCTCTCCAGACGCTTCCCGGCATCGCCAAAGACCTGGCAGGAAAGATTTGCGAGATCGTCCAGACGGGCGACCTAGCCGTTCGGCGGGAACTGATTGCTGAGATCCCGGAAGGATTGGTCGAGATCATGCGCATTCCCGCTCTGGGCCCGAAGCGCGCCCGGCAATTCTACGACGCTTTCGGCATTCAGTCGCTGGTCGCACTCGAAGAAGCGGCGCGATCGGGAAAACTTCGCGAGCTTCGCGGAATTAAGGAAACTCTCGAAGCAAAAATTCTGCAAGGTATCGCCGATAGACAAGCCGCCGGCGGCCGCTTCCGGTTATCCGAAGCAGAGGCTTACGTGAAGCCGCTCGTCGATTTCTTGCGGCAGTCTCAAAGGTTGCGGGCGATCGATGTCGCAGGTAGTTACCGCCGTCGGCGGGATACGGTCGGCGATATCGACATTCTGGCGGTAGAGGGAAAAAGGCCCGCGGTGGCCAACCGGTTCCTTAGCTATCCGCTCGTAAGAGACGTGCTCGCCAAAGGCGACACCAAGTGCTCCATTGTCCTCCGCCCCGGACTGCAAATCGATTTGCGAATCGTGCGCGAGGAATCCTATGGCGCCGCGTTACATTACTTCACCGGATCCAAACCACACAATATCGCCATTCGGACGTTAGGCGTAAAGCAGGGCCTGAAGATCAATGAATACGGCGTGTTTCGGGGGGATCGACGCATCGGCGGTCACACCGAGGAAGAAGTCTTCGGCGCAGTCGGCCTTCCCTGGATTCCGCCCGAACTGCGAGAAGACCGCGGTGAGATCGATCGAGCCCGCGAGAACAGGCTCCCCAAACTCGTGGAGGCTCGCCAGATCAAGGGCGATCTGCAGATGCACACCACGTACTCCGACGGTAAGAATACGATCCTCGAAATGCTGCAGGCATGCCGCGACCTCGGTTACGAATATCTAGCGATCACCGATCACACCAAGGCAGTGGCCATAACCGGAGGCCTGGATCGCGCAGGTTTTCGCAAGCAGTTCCGCGAAATCGAGCGCGCGCAAAAGAGCCTCCCGCAGATCCAGATCCTCAAGGGTGCGGAAGTGGATATTCTCGAAGACGGCAATCTGGACCTGGACGATGCCACTCTGCGGGAGTTGGATCTGGTCGTGGTTTCGGTTCACTCGCGGTTCAACATGAGCCGGACGGATATGACGCGTCGCGTGACCCGCGCAATGCGGCATTCCGCCGCACGCATCCTGGCGCACCCGACCGGCCGCATTCTCGGCCGCCGCGAGCCATATCCATTGGACATGGAGGAAGTGGTGAAGACTGCGCGCGATCACGGGGTTATGTTAGAGATCAATGCTCAGCCGGAACGCCTCGATCTGAACGACCTGCACACGCAGATGGCGAAGAATGCGGGCGTGAAGCTAGTCATCAGTTCCGACGCGCACCGGGTCGAGGAACTCGGCTGCATGCGCTACGGAGTCGACCAGGCGCGCCGCGGGTGGTGCGAAACTCAGGACGTGGCCAATACGCGCCGGTGGACCGAGTTTCAGAAGCTGATTGCCAAATAGAGTTCGACCCGACTATTGAAGCCTGCCCCAGATTTTTGGCGGCTCCATCGGCGGCTTTGGCTGCTGCGGCTCATTTGGTTCTTGCGGCTCCTTGATTATGGGCGGCAGCACCACGGGTTCCCGTCTCCTTTTGACTCTTCCCTTCCCTTTCAATTTTGCCGCAAGAGATTCCCAGCATTCGGCGCAGATGTCATACTCCCTGCTGTCGATTTCCTTCTGCAGACATTCTCTCGCTTGACCGCAAAGATCACAGACAATCATACTGCCTCTCTGTCTCCCACGGCTTTAACTCCCATCTATCCCGTCAGGCCGTCCCGTTTCTTCAGAGTCTGCCGTAGGAACCACTCGTGCTTTTCGTGAGTGCGAACGGTCTTGGAAAACAGGTCCACCGTTCCGGGGTCGTGATTCTGGTCGGCGACGCGGGCGGCGTCCCGCAGGCCCTTGATGACGACCATCAGGTTCGCGTCGGCCTCTTCAATCATTTCGCGCATGGACTGATCAGGCGCGGAGGAATGTACCTTCGCGGCTTCCTGCATCTGTTTCAGTTGCACATGTTCGATATTCTGCCCGATCATCCGAATCCGTTCCGCCATTTCGTCAATGGTCTCAAGGGTTTCGTGGGCGAACTCATCGAACATCAAATGGAGGTCGCGAAATAAGGGGCCGAATGTTTGCCAGTGGTAATGTTTGTAGTTGGCGTACAGAACGAAGGCGTTCGCCAGTTCTTGCTGAAGATGCTGCACCACCGGATGGTCTTGCCGGTTTTCTTGCGAGATCTCGCTCGCGCTAGTACGCATAGCAGGCATGATTATCCTCCGTATCGGATATTTAGCAATTCTCGATCCATGGCTACCAGGCGTGCTGCGGCTTTTCAGCCGGCGCGCCCGCCACTTGCTCGCGTGTAACCGCCACTCGATGTGCCCGTGTTTTGCCGGTTTCGAGCAGCGATTTCAAGCGGACCAAATCTTCATCCATCTCCGTTTTCGGATCGGCGCCGAATAACCAAGCGACAGCATGTCCAACGAGACCGGCCGGGGGACAGTAGGACATCCGGACTTGCACGCGGGTCCGGCCGTCGGGTTCCTGATCGAAATGCACTACGCCGGCCGTGCGTACCACAGATCCCGGAACGCTCCGCCAACCCAGCAATTGATTCGTTTGTTGCTCCGTGATCTGGGCATCCCAGGCGATGGAAATCCCGCCGGGTCCGGGCGCTACCCAGTGCGATCTGCCATTTTCAAGGTTACGAACTTCCTTCAGATGAGTCATGAATTTCGGGAAGTTCTCGAAGTTCGCCCAGAAGGAATACACGGTTTCTAGGGGTGCATTGATGTGGATGGTTTTTTCCAGATTCACCACACCGGCGCCGCCTTTGGCCCCGAAAATTTGCGCGAACGGCTTGTTGCAAATCGCTCTGGCCAGCAGCATCGCACCGCCGGTTATGCTGATCCAGCGGGCAGGGCTGTCCATCCGGGAGCCGGCGGCGAGCATCGTCCCCGCGAAGCCGGCGGAAACCACCCGCAGCGAAGGGGTCCAGTTCTGCTGGGCAAATTCGGAGACTGCGCGTCTGGGCACACCACCTTGCAGACTCGAGATCCCTTGCGAATCGTCGTGGACCTCAAGGCGCTCAACCACGTCGCGAACGCCCGGTACGGCCCTTACACGCTTGAGCAGGTAATCCACTTCGTGGCGGAGCACAGGCCCTTCCAGCACAATTTGCCCTTCCCCCTGCGATCTGGCATGGATCGCGTGGGGATGGCTCACTGCCCGTCCGATGGCAGTCCTGACGCGCCCCAAGATGACCGGCTCATCCGCATTGTCTTTTCTCCAAATTGACGAGACGGCAGCGCCGACTCCGTGGGAGCGGTTCGACAGGTCACGTTCGGCCTTATCGAGTTCATTTGTGAAGTCATGCCATCCGGCGGCAAATCTGTCACGGACGGCCGCGCGGCGGCGCCGGCCCCTGTCGGGGTCAGCGAAGTACATAAGACCAGCACCGGCAACAAAGCAGGCAATCGCATCTTTTTTCATAAATCCCTCCACTACAGAGATCTTTCGGAAGCTAGAGATCGCGGCCGTGAACATGCGCGGGAGGGGAGGTGGCCTCGACGGCTAAGAACTCGTCAAGAACGCGGTAACGGTGCTCGGCGCCTTTGGGCACGACCCACGAATCACCCGGATCGAGTTTCACAGTCTGGCCTTCGATTTCCAATTCGGCATGGCCGCTAATCACGTAGCCTGCCGTTTCATAATCGCGCCTCGATGTGCTGTTGTTGTGTTCGCGGCGCGGCTCTCGCCACAGCCTCAGAGAAACGGATTTTCCAGACGCTAAGTACGTCTCTCCGTGATCGCCCTTCGGCGAAAAAGTCGAGCTGACCTTGGTTACGGTTGTATCCGCCATAGTGAACTCCCCTTAATCTAGGTAGCAACCCGCGTGCCAGGAATCGGGATTCACTAGCGCTCAAACTCCTCAGTTTTCGATATATCGGTAACGGCCTGATCGAACTCCTCCCGATCCATCTTGTAGCGACCGCAATCGGGGCACATCACCTCGATTTGGCTTTTCTCCGAACTCAAAAACGACCACTCGGCCCAAGCGCCGCAATGCGGGCAACGCTCGGCATGTTGATTCCGCTCGTGGTGATTCATGGAAACCTTACCTGGTTGGCTGGCTTATCCGCAAATCACTTCACAGCAATTATCACGCCTGGCAGCACCCCACCGTAATGTGAAAATGGTGTGATCTCGAACGGAATTGACTAAGGAAGTGTGAACACAAAGATGACGCGGCGTATTTCCGGTCGAGCGTGTAAACAATTCCAGGCTTCAGGCTGTCGCGCTCAGGCGTGATAGACTCGCAAAATCCTATGAGTAATCTCATGCGCTGCCTTTTCGTGTTTGCCCTCTCTCTATCCTTGTTCGCACAAACGAGGCGGGTCGACGATCTGACGCTGAGGAACACTGCGAAATCGGCTTCGGACGGCGATTGGCTGTCTTATGGCCTCACGCCGGGCGAGACCCGTTACAGCCCCCTGAAGCAGATCGATGCCTCGAACGTGAAACGCCTGGGTTTGGTCTGGTCATACGAGGTTGGCGATGGCGGCGGCGATCAGGAAGCGACGCCGCTGGTTTGGAACAACACCATCTTCGGCGTCACCAACTGGAGCATCGTGTTCGCGGTTGATGCGCGCACGGGCGTGGAGAAGTGGCGCTGGGACCCGCTGGTAAACCGGAACCCCACCAAAGACAAGATGTGTTGCGGCGTGGTGAACCGCGGGCTGGCGCTTTATCACAACAAGGTGTACGTCCCCATAAACGATGGCCGACTGGAGGCGCTCGATGCCGATACCGGAAAGCCCGTATGGGAAGCTCGCGTCTGCTATGTGCAGCAGGAACAGACGCTCACCATGGCGCCGCGAATTGCCAAGGGGAAGGTAATCGTGGGAGCGGCGGGAGGCGACCGCCCCACGCGCGGCTTCTTTGCCGCGTACGATGCCGATACCGGGCGCGAAGCCTGGCGGTTCTACACCGTTCCGGGCGATCCGGCGAAGGGCTTCGAGAACTCGGCCATGCGCAAGGCCGCAGCCACTTGGGATGGCGAATGGTGGAAGCTGGGTGGCGGCGGCTCGGTTTGGGATGGGATCTCCTACGACCCCGAGAGCGAGCTATTGTACGTGGGCACGGGAAACGCGGAACCCTGGCCGCAAGCGCTGCGCACCAAGGATGTGAGCACGGGGCACGACAATCTGTACGTGGCATCCATTGTGGCCGTGCACGTGGACACGGGTGAGCTGAAGTGGCACTACCAGATGGTCCCTGGCGATGAGTGGGATTACGACAGCGTGCAGCAGATGATCCTGGCGGATTTGAACATCAACGGCAAGCCCCGCAAAGTGATCATGCAGGCCAATAAGAACGGGTTCTTCTATGTGCTGGACCGGATTACGGGCGAGTTTCTCTCCGCTCAGCCGTTCTCGCGAGTGACGTGGGCAAAAGGCATCGATCAGAAGACCGGGCGGCCCATCATCAATACTGAGGTGAAGTATGGGAAAGATCCCGTGCCGGTCTCGCCGGGCGGCGGCGGCGCGCATAACTGGTCGCCCATGTCTTTCAATCCGCAAACCGGGCTGGTGTACGTTTCCACCCGCGGTTGGGACACGTTCTCTTATGCCACCGACTACGATTTCAAACCGGACCCGACGCGAGCCGGCGGCGCAGGACAAACGGGTTTGAAGCTGAATACGCGCGGATTGACGGTGCAGCCGGCAGCGCCCGCAATCGGTCCGGAGCCGCTGCCGGATGGCCGGCTCGGCACGCTGGTGGCTTACGACCCGGTGAAGGAGGAAATCCGCTGGCGGGTGCCCGTGGGCAACAGCCGCTACGGCGGCACGCTGAGCACGGCGAGCAATCTGGTATTCCAGGTTGCGCCGGATGGACACCTGATCGCTTACTCGGCTGAAAAAGGCGAAGTGCTGCTCGACCTGCCTACGGGAATGCGCAATGGCATGGGACCGCCCATGACATTCGCGGTGGATGGCAAACAATACATTGCGCTGATGGGCGGCTCGGGCGGCACCCCGAGTCTGGGCCAGAACAATGAGAAGGCTACGCCGATGAAGCCGCGGCTACTGGTGTTTGGACTCGATGGCAAGGCGGAGTTGCCGCAATCGGGGGCAGCGCCCGCCCCTGCGTCGCCGGATAATCCACACCAACAGTAGCCGCCTCAGTAGAATGTTCCGCATGAACCCGATCCAGTACAATCTGCCACAAAGCCGTATCCCCCAAGCCTGGTACAACATCCTGCCGGACCTTCCGAAGCCGCTGGCGCCGGTTTTGCATCCGGGCACGCTGAAGCCCATTGGGCCGGCTGACTTGGCGCCGCTGTTTCCGGCCAGCCTGATTCTGCAGGAAGTCAGCGCGGAACCGGAGATCGAAATTCCGGAGGAGGTGCGGCAAGTCTACGCGCAGTGGCGGCCTACGCCGCTGTTCCGAGCGCGCCGCCTGGAGAAGGTTCTGGATACGCCCGCGAAGATTTACTACAAATACGAAGGGGTAAGTCCGGCAGGCTCGCACAAACCGAACACTGCTGTGGCGCAGGCCTACTACAACAAGATAGACGGCACGAAGCGTCTTTCCACAGAAACCGGAGCGGGCCAGTGGGGGTCATCTTTGGCCATGGCTTGTGCGTTCTTTGGCCTGGAGTGCACGGTCTATATGGTGCGCATCAGCTACGATCAAAAGCCCTACCGGCGCGCCTTGATGGAGGCTTTGGGCGCATCGGTCACAGCCAGTCCCAGCCGGACCACGGAAGCGGGCTGCCGCATCCTGGCCGAAGACCCGCAATCCCGCGGATCGCTCGGCATTGCCATTTCCGAGGCCGTCGAGGTTGCGGCGAAGGACCCGCACACGAAGTACGGCGCTAGGCAGCGTATTGAATCACGTGCTGTTGCACCAGACCGTGATTGGCCTTGAAGCCATGGAGCAGATGCGCCTCGCGGGCGATGAACCGGACGTAATCATAGGTTGCACGGGAGGCGGGTCGAATTTTGCGGGCCTGGTGATGCCGTTTCTGAAGCGCAAGATCAAAGGTCAAACCGATGCACGGGTCGTGGCCGTGGAGCCGGCAGCCTGCCCGAGTCTGACCAAAGGAAAGTTCACTTACGATTTCGGCGACACCGGACACCTGACGCCTCTGGTCAAGATGTTCACACTGGGCAGTACCTTCATTCCTCCGGGCATTCACGCGGGCGGATTGCGGTATCACGGAATGGCGCCGCTGGTGTCGCATGTCAAGGATCTTGGGCTGGTGGAAGCGATCGCTGTGCAGCAACTGGATGCCTTCGCCGCCGGGATCCAATTTGCGCGCGCCGAGGGTATCCTGCCCGCGCCCGAAGCCAACCACGCCATTGCGGGGGTCTTCCGCGAAGCTCAGCGCGCCAAAGAGGAGGGGAACGAGCGAACGATCCTCTTCAATCTTTGCGGACATGGACATTTCGATATGCAGTCTTATATCGACTATCAGGCGGGGAAGCTCCTAAACTACGAGTATCCGGCGGAAGAAATCGCGATGGCACTGGCGGGTCTGCCCGCGACGAGCTGAATCGAAGCTATGCCGCCGATTAAGCCTTATACCGCGGTAGGCCTCATCCCTACCGTCCGCGGAATTCGCAGACGCGCGGATATTCGCGTCAACCTGGAGCACCTGAGCCATCTCATAAAGGCGGCGGCGTGGCTTTCCAGCCTCGATCTACCGGTGCGCCTGATCGCCATTCCTGAAGGAGCGCTGCAAGGGTTTAACGATGAAGTATTGGATCTCGATCACGCCGAGTTTGCGCGCCAGGGAGCGATTGACATTCCCGGAGAGGAGACGGAGTTCCTGGGCCGGCTCGCCCATGAGTACGACACCTACGTGATTGCCCAAGCCAAGGCGCGACATCCCGACTGGAAAGACCGATTCTTCAACGTGGGTTTCATCCTCGATCCCAAGGGCGAAGTCATTCTGCAGCACTACAAGGTGTCGCCGCTGTTTCCGGTGGAGCACTCAGTGTGCCCGCATGACATCTACGACTGGTGGATCGAAAAATACGGACGCACGCTACAGGCATTTTGGCCGGTGGTCGACACCGGAATCGGCAGGCTGGGAATCATGATGGCCAACGAAGGCTCGTACCCGGAAAACGCGCGGGCGCTCGCCCTGAACGGAGCCGAGGTGGTTTATCGCGCGTCTTATCCTCACCCGGCCACGGGAAACGAGTATTTCGAAATCCAAAGCCGGGCGCGGGCTCTCGATAATAACATTTACGTCGTTGCGCCCAACATGGGAACTTACTACCTGTTCCCAGAGGAGAGCACGCCCATCGATACGTTTGGCGGGCGTTCGTTCGTCATCAACTATCGAGGTCAGATTGTGGGCAGGCAGGATTATGGAGCGGGCTCGACTTATGTGGGTGGGGTGATCGATATCGAAGCTTTACGCGACCACCGGGCGCGGGCGCAATGGGACAACTGGCTCAAGGACCTGCGCACGGAGCTGTACCAGATGCTTTATGAGACGCCGATTTATCCGAAGAATCTGTACCTGGAGCGGGCGCCCATGAAGCACGCGGAGTATCGGGACGAGGTGATCCGCAAACAAATCACGCGAATGCACGAGCGGGGCGTGTGGGCGAAACCGGGATGCTGAAGCGGCCGCGCTTGTGTCTCACACAATGCGGCCTCTGTAGTCGTTTGTCGTAAGATCAATGTCTCAAAAAAAGAACTTCACTGCGATCTGAAGGATGCGGGCCGAATTGGCGCGCGTAGTATTCAGAGAGCCGAAGCCGAAGCGGCCTCCGGTGCCGCCCAACTGGCTGGGCAGATTGATGATCTGTCCGGCCGAGTTGAAGACGATGGTCGAATTGAACGTTGCCCACTGGGTGTGATTGAAAGCGTTAAATGCTTCCAGGCGCAACTGGGCGAAAACTCTTTCGGTGAAGTTGATTCTCTTGTACAGCGACATGTCCCATTGATTGGCCCCAGGCTGGCGCAGCCGGTTGATGCCGGAATCATCCCCTACACTGTCCAACCGAGCGGGAGCAAAGCAGCCCGTATCGATCCACTGGTTGATGTTGCGGTCGCCCATCGAGAGGTTCGGGTTACAAGTCATTACGACGCGCGGAGCAATATCTTCGCTGCCTGTAATCGTTCGGTTCAACGTCAGGGCCGAGACGCCACTGATGCTGTAAGTCGGCTGTGCAGGTATTCCATTGTGGATGTTGATCAGCCCGCCCAACTGCCAGCCGTTCAGAATCGTTCTGCCCACTGGATTCTCGAGGAAGCCCGCGCGCGATGCGTTGGGGAGGTTATAAATGTAGTTAATAACGAGAGTCTGGGTTTGATCGAAGCCCAAGGGCCCATAGTTAAAGGCGCGCGTGTTGAGGATCGATCCGACACCGGGAGTGCCGAGCGATGACCCGGGGATGCCCAGGGCCTTCGACCAGGCATAGGAAACACCGAACGTCAGGCCGGCGCCCACCCGATGGTTGACGGCAATTTGCAAGGCGTTGTAATTGGCGGAACTGCCCAAAGTGTAATAGGAACCAGAGGTGTAACCCGCGTAAGGACGGTAAAGCTGAGTCGGCAGGGTTGTGGCGCCGTTAAATTGCGGTGAGCCAAGCGTGGCGTCTTGATTCTGCGGTAGCCACGCGCTGCCGAACGGCACGTAGTTGAATGGATCCTGTTCCGGCAGATGGCGAGACAGCGAGCCAACGTAAGAGACATCGAGCAGAGTCGCGAAAGGCAGTTCCCGCTGAAGCCCGGCGCTGTAGTTAATAACCATCGGCACATGACCATCGGGAGAGATGCCTGTGATCGTGGCCGGTACATTGACTGTCGAGGCCGTTGGGATCGTCGCCAAATTGCCGTACAGGATCTGGCTTTGAACGAGTGACGGAGGGTTGGTGTCGTAGTTACTGGTTGTGCCGACCTCGAAAGTAGTTACGCGATCATAGAAGATTCCACCACCCACACGAAGCACGGTCTTAGGGAGGAAGTTGTAAGCGAGTCCGAAGCGCGGGCCCCACTGCACACCTCGGTCCTTGAGCAGCCCAAGAGGCATACCGTTCTGCCCTTCGACGACGATGCCGTTATAGAGAGTTCCGGATCCGGGAACGATGTCGCCGATCAGCGCCGCAGGATAATACTGCCCGTTCAGAGGATTAAAGGCAACACGTTGGCCGCCCTGCAAGCCAGGCACATAGTAAGTAATGGACTGCGAGGAGTTGTACGCCGACGGAAGAAAGTCCGACATAGCTCCCTTGTCGTCGCGAAACGGAATCAATATGCTCATCCGCAGTCCATAGTTTATGGTCAGATTCGACTTGACCTTCCAAGTATCCTGCGCATACCACTCGATATTTTGGTAGCGGTAATCCGGCGCAAGATATGTATTGGGCTGCAAATATTTATTGAAGTTGCCAAGGAGAGCATTTGCGAATGGCCAGTTCGTGTCTCCTGGGTTTGCCGAGTTGGTATCGAAGTATATGGTGGAGTTGATCGGCTTGAAAGGACTCTCTGTCTTTACGGCATATTCATAGAAGATTCCGGCTTTGAACGTATGGGCGCCAGTGACTTTTGTCAGGTTGTCTGTTGCGTCCCAGATAGGATTGCGGTTCGCATATGGGAGTCCCGCGAAACTGGTGAATTGAGCGCCGTTTGGGAGGGGGCTGGGGACGCCGACAAAAGAAAAGTTGGGAATCAAATGGCTTGGGTCCGCGTTGGGATAGAGCAGCGGGATCGTGATTCCGGAAACGGATCGATAGTAGGGACTGCCGGCCGGCGGGGCGTCTCCTGGAATGCCGTTGACCGCATAGCCGAACAGAAAATCGTTTGTCAGAGTCGGGCTAAGTATTGTGGCCGTGTCGAAATTGAGGGCCCAACCATAAGTCGGCGCGTACAGCGGCGAAAGTCCGAGCAGATTGCCTGAGTCGGCGCGGCCATAAGGATTGTTCTGAGTAGATTTGCTGATGATTGCACGGCCATAGAACCGCCAGTTGTCACTGATGTTGTAATCGCCGCGGTAGACCTGATCGTAAGTGGGAGCCTGGGCCGGCACCTGCGACTGGTAGTTGTACGCCGGGTTGTTCGAGACGTTCGGCAACGGCAGCCAGTTCAGGACCTGCGGCCCATAGGGGCTCCAGAGACTCTGCGGGATGGTGTTGCCGGCGAAGGGCGTACCTTGCGGATTGGAAGGGCTGCGATTATTCGGATTGTAAATCGTTTGTACAACGCCGCCGGCATTCACCGCATCTGTAAAGATCCCCTGACGCTCCAAAGCCGTGGGTACGGTGATCTGATCCAAAGCGGTTGGTGTGTTCGATCTTCCCCACTCGTTCGACGCGAAAAAGAACAGCTTGTTATGTTGTTTGTTCCAGCCGAATGGAAGCAGCACTGGACCGCCGATATTGAAGCCGGCCTGCATGAACCGGTAGATGCTGCGTTGCGCTCCGGAGAGATTCCGAATGAAATCATTGGCGTTCATGAATTCGCCGCGTTTGAACCACCACCCGGTGCCGTGGAACTGTTTCGTACCGCTTTTAGTGACCGTCTCAATCTGGGCGCCGGACGCGCGGCCGAATTCGGCGGCCTGGCTGTTCGTTGAGACTTTCAATTCAGCTATGGCGTCGACATTGATCCTGTAGGCGAACTGCTGATTGACGCCGATATCGGTGACCGTCTGGCCATCGACACTGTAGTTGTTCTGGAAATTGCTCTGGCCATTGACATTCGGGTTCCCGCCGAAGTTTCCCGCGGCTCCCGGTATGGTTTCGAGCAGCGTTGTGTAGTTGCGGCCGTTCAGCGGAAGGTCGATCATCTGTCGGCCATTCACGAGGCCGGAGCGTTCGGCAGTGACGGTTTCGAGCGCGACGGCATTTGCTTGGACACTAACCGATTCAGCGGCGGCGCCGACTTCAAGAGTGATGGGCGGCAGCCCGAGTTTATCGTTCACGTTCAGCACGATGCCAGTCTGGCTGTATTTCTTGAATCCCGAAGCCTCCACAGTCAGAGAGTAGGTGCCGGGCAGGAGTGGCGTGAGTAGAAAATTGCCGTCGGCCAGCGTCTGGGTTTCCCGCACAACAGCACTCTGCCCTTCATTGGTGAGGGTGACCTTAGCGCCCGCGACGACTGCTTGTGTCGGGTCCTGAACGGTGCCGTGGATTTCACCCGTGGTGGCTTGAGCTTTCAATGAAACACTGGAAAGCAGGAAAACGACAAAAGTCAGAGCTGTAGGTAATAAGGCTGAATTGGTGAGCCGTCTCATGAATTGCTCCTGAATGTGCGTATTGGTAAGGATTGTAATGCGAGTGATCGAGCAGAGTCAATCATTCTGGATTAATAATTTGCGGCGAGGCTGATTTCCAATATTGATCTGAGTTGTTAGGCGCGGTATCCTCACGATTTGGATTTCACTTTGGTATTTATATGGTCGAAGAGTCTCGATAACTTCGTCGGTACATATTCAAAATCGGGCGCTCGCAAAATCGCTCAGTTATCAGGACCAGCTATTTGTAGGCCGCGTGGGATCAGCCGCCGCAAACCGTCAGCTCGACGGGCATGACGACTGGAGGTTTTGGGTATATAAATAGTACGACTCTCGCGGTTCCACCGAGAACCGGAACCCTGGTGGCGAGATTCAGTTCTGAACTGGAGGCGATCATGGCGGAATCGAAGAAAAACAGATTAGGGCGCCGGAACTTTTTGAAGGGTGCAGCAGCGGGTGCGGCGGCTCTGGCAGCAACGCCGGTATCCGCTCCGGCCCAACAGCAACCGCGGAATGGCAGCGCGGCGATTAACCGAACGACGCTGGAAACAGACACCAGCGCCGCTCCCCCCGAAGACGTCCGGGCGCGAATCGTCGAGCACCCCGGCTCGGATTTCATGGTCGACGTCCTGAAATCCTTGAATATCGAGTATTGCGCGGCCAATCCCGGTTCCACGTTCGATGGCCTGCACGAATCGCTGATCAACTACGGCGATAACCAAATGCCGGAGTTTCTCACCTGCTGCCATGAAGAATCGGCGGTGGCTATGTGCCACGGCTACGCCAAAATCGAAGGCAAGCCGATGATGGCTCTCATCCACGGCACCGTCGGATTACAGCACGCTTCCATGGCGATCTATAACGCCTACGCCGATCGCGTGCCGATCTATATGGTAGTGGGCAGCCACGCCGACGCGGCCCAGCGCGGATCAGGCGTCGCCTCGTATCACAGCGCCAACGATATGGGTGCGCTGGTTCGTGATTTCACGAAATGGGACGATTCTCCCCAGTCGTTGGGCGCTTTCGCGGAGAGCGCGGTGCGGGGTTACAAATTCGCGATGACTCCGCCGATGGGCCCGGTGCTCATCGTGGCAAGCCATGAAACACAGACGCAGCCGTTGCCGGGCAATTTGAAAGTTCCGCGTTTAGTAATGACCGCGCCGCCTTCGGCCGATGCCAGTGCGGTGGCGGAAATGGCGCAAATGCTGGTGGCGGCGGAACGGCCCCTGATTATCGAACAGCGCGCAGTGCGCACTCCCAATGGCAGAAAGCTGCTGCAGGAATTAGCGGAAACCTTGCAGGCGCCAGTCAACAGCCAGGAGCGAATGAATTTCCCGAATCGCCATCCGCTGTCCGGTACCGGCGGTCCTGGCTATCAGGCTGATGTCACTCTCTGCCTGGAAGTCGCGGATGCGACCGCTACGGCGAAAGCGGCCCGCGCCCGCGGCGCGAAAACCATCAACATCTCTTCCATCGATCTGTTCATGAAGAGCAACATTCAGGACTTCATGCACTACGCGTCAGACCTGGATCTGGACATTGGCGCCGATTCCGAGGCGACCCTTCCCGCCTTGATCGAAGCTTGCAAGAAACTCATCACACCGGACCGCAAGCGGCTGATTGACGAGCGGGGGACCAAGATTGCCGTGGCACATAAGCAGCAACGCGACCGGCTGATCGAACAGGCGGCCGTAGGCTGGAACGCGAGCCCTGTTAGTCTGGCCCGCGTCTGCGCGGAGTTGTGGCCGATGATCGAGCATGAGGACTGGTCGCTGGTATCGTGGCAGGCTTTCATCAGCGGATGGCCGGGCCGTTTGTGGAATTTCGATAAGCACTATCAGTACATCGGCGGACAGGGCGCTGGTGGTATCGGGTATAACGCTCCGGCCTCGGTGGGCGCGGCGCTGGCCAACAAGAAGCATGGCCGCCTGTCGATCAACATTCAATGCGATGGCGATCTCAACTATGCGCCCGGGGTTTTGTGGACCGCCGCCCACCATAAGATTCCGCTGCTCACAATCATGCACAACAATCGCGGCTATCACGCGGAAGTCATGATGCTGGAAAACATGGCGTCCCGGCGGAACCGCGGGCAGGATCGCTGCCACATTGGGACGAAGCTTTGGGAGCCGGGGATTAACTATGCCAAGATGGCCGAAACCTATGGCCTCTACGGACAAGGTCCCATTACCGATCCCAATGACTTGGCTCCGGCGCTGCGGCGCGGCATTGAGCGAGTAAAGAAGGGAGAACCGGCGCTGATCGACGTGGTTACGCAGCCGCGCTAGGGAGAGCAGCATGACGAAATCTGTTTTGATTTTGCTTTTTGGCGCAGCGATCGTTGCCGCTCAGACGCCAACGGAAAAGCCCAGCGGTAAAGACTTGTATATGAGGTTTAACTGCTATGCTTGCCACGGTTTTTCGGGGCAAAACGGCTCGGGTGCGCGGCTGGTTCCGATGAAGATGAGCCAGGAAAACTTTATGACGGTTGTTCGTAAAGGCCGCGGCCAAATGCCCCACTACACGGCGAAGGTGCTGCCGGATGCCCAACTAGCGGAGGTTTACGCTTACATCAAGACGCTGCCGGATCTGACACCTTCTGTTAATAGCATCCCGGCCTTGAAAGAGATTTTGGGCCAGAATTAGGGGGCTGCAGACCGCTCCCTAAGCCGGCGTAGCCGGAACCAAACAGGTTGATTATGCTGACCTGATGGGACTGGTGCTGCTGACGGAGCGATCTTTTCCGCCTTGGAGCCATGCACAAACCAACTGCGTAGGTACTGACGGTCGCGGCTCGGACGTGGGCGCCTTCGAATCATGGTAACGGTCTCGCGAAGCTACAATGGTGCCGTGAATCGACTCGAGGAACTGCATCGCCGCCACCAGGCCGCCGAACAAGGCGGCGGAGAAGAGCGCCGCGCCCGCCAGCATAAAGAAGGCAAGCTCTCCGCGCGGGAGCGGATTGAACTGCTGCTCGACGAAGGCTCCTTCGAGGAACTCGACAAACTCGTCACCCACCGCTGCCGCGATTTCGGCATGGATGAACAAGTCGTGCCGGGCGATGGCTTCGTCACCGGCTACGGACGGGTCGCCGGTCGCCTGGTTTACGTATTCGCGCAGGATTTCACTGTGTTCGGCGGCTCCCTCTCCGAAGCCAATGCCCGCAAGATTTGCAAGATCATGGACCTCGCCCTCAAAACCGGCGCGCCCGTCATTGGCCTCAATGACTCCGGCGGCGCGCGCATCCAGGAGGGCGTCCTGTCGCTGGCCGGTTACGCCGATATCTTCCTCCGCAACACACTCGCGAGCGGCGTCATCCCCCAAATCTCCGCGATCATGGGCCCGTGCGCCGGCGGCGCTGTCTACTCCCCCGCCATCACGGATTTCGTCTTCATGGTGGATCGCACCTCCTATATGTTTGTAACCGGCCCCGACGTCATCAAAACCGTCACCCACGAAGACGTCACCAAGGAAAAACTCGGCGGCTCCCTCACTCACAACTCTGTCTCCGGCGTCGGCCACTTCCTCGCCGCCGATGATGCCGAATGCCTTCAGATGATTCGCGAACTGCTCAGCTACCTCCCCCAGAACAATCGCGAAGACCCGCCCCGCCGCACCCCTAGCAGCGATCCCTGGGACCGCATGGACTCCGCTCTCGACTCGGTCATTCCGCCCGAGTCCAACCTCCCCTACGACATCAAAGACGTCATACGCCGCGTGGTCGACCATGGCGAATTCTTTGAGGTCCACCAGCATTGGGCCCAAAACCTCGTAATCGGCTTTGTCCGTCTCGATGGCCGCCCCGTCGGCGTCGTCGCCAACCAGCCCGCCTATCTCGCCGGCTGCCTGGATATCAATTCCTCCGTCAAAGGCGCGCGCTTCGTCCGCTTCTGCGACGCGTTCAATATCCCGCTGCTCACTTTCGAAGATGTTCCCGGCTTCCTCCCCGGCACCGAGCAGGAATTCGGCGGAATCATCCGCCACGGCGCCAAGCTTTTGTTCGCTTTCGCCGAAGCCACCGTCCCCAAAATTACCGTCATCACCCGCAAAGCTTATGGCGGCGCATATTGTGTCATGGGTTCCAAGCACATCCGCGCCGATATCAACCTCGCCTGGCCCACGGCCGAAATCGCCGTTATGGGCGCTGAAGGCGCAGTGAACATTGTCTATCGCCGCGAACTAGCCGGCGACGCGGGCGAGAATGGCTTCGTTCGTCAGAAAAAGATCGAAGAGTTCCGCGATCGTTTCGCCAATCCCTTCATCGCTGCCGAGCAGGGCTTCATTGACGACGTCATCGAGCCCCACGAAACCCGTCCCCGCATCATCACCGCCCTGCGCATGCTTGAAAACAAAGTCGACACCATGCCCCGCAAAAAGCATGGCAACATACCGTTATGACCCCCGCCGCCCAGCTCACCCTCCTTCTTGCCATTGCCCTTCCTCTCCACGCGGGAGCACGCTACCCCGTCGACTGGTCCAGAATCGAACCCGAAATCCTCGACCACTTCACTACCCTTCTCCGCATCGACACCACCAACCCGCCCGGCAATGAAACCCGGACCGCGCAGGCCATCGAGTCCATTCTCAAGCGCGAAGGCATCCCCGCCCAGTTGTTCTCGCTCGAATCCAACCGCGCTAATCTCGTTGCCCGCATCAAGGCTTACAACGGGGGCAATGGCGGCCAGCGGCCCATCCTCCTGCTGGGCCACACGGATGTGGTTGGCGCGCAGCGCGAACGTTGGAGCGTCGATCCCTTCGCCGCCATCCGCAAAAACGGCATCATCTATGCCCGCGGCGCAAACGACGACAAAGACCATGTCGTCGCCGGTCTGATGGTGCTGTTAGAACTCAAGCGCCAGCACGTCAAGCTCAACCGCGACGTCATCTTTCTCGCCGAAGCCGGCGAAGAAGGCACCCCGCGCGTCGGCATCGACTACATGGTCAACCAGCATTGGCCCGAAATCGAAGCCGAATATGCCTTGGCCGAGGGCGGCTCCGTTCTGGAAGACAACGGCCGGGTCCACCACGCTCTTATCACCGTCAGCGAAAAAGTTCCGCGGGGCGTGCGCTTAATCGCTCACGGCCCATCCGGCCACGGCTCGCGTCCCATTCGCGAAAATGCCGTCGCTCATCTCGCGGCAGCCGTCGCCAAGGTCGCCCAGTGGCAAACTCCGGTTCGGCTCAACGAAGCCACCCGCGCGTATTTCGAACGCCTCGCCGCGATCAGCCCGCCTCGCGATGCCGCCCATTATCGCGAAGTTCTCGATCCGACGCGCATCCTGCAAGCCGATCGTTATTTTTACAACCACGAGCCCGGCCACTACACTATGCTCCGGACTTCCATCGCTCCCACCATGATCCAGGCAGGCTTCCGCACGAATGTAATTCCTTCCCAAGCCGAAG
>DATBID010000612.1:0-7785 GCA_036557125.1 Bryobacteraceae bacterium
CTGAAGCCTGTGCAGAAGCCCCACCCGCCAATTTATCTGGCGGGCTTCGTTCCGGCCGCGTTGGCGCGCGTGGCCAGATTTGCCGATGGCTGGAATCCGACAGGGATACCGATAGAAGGCATGGCGCAGATGTTCTCTTCCATTAAGCAGATGGCGGCGGAAGCGGGCCGCAATGGTGCAGCGCTCGAACTAGTGGTGCGGGCCAATTTACAAATTACGGAGAAGCCGCTGGGAAAAGACCGGCCGATATTCAGCGGCGCGCTCGAACAGATTAAGGAAGATACAGCCGCGTGCAGGCAGATTGGCGCTCACGAGGTACATTTCGCTCCCGGATTCGGGCGAGACACGCGCTCGGTGGATGGCTGGCTCAGGTTGATGGAGCAGGTAAGGGCGTTCGTTTAGCGTAACGTGCGCTCGCGCGGCACGGGCGGCGGCGCGTCGGAATCGAGTTCGGCCGCCACCGCTTGCGGGTTGCCGGTGATCAGGCGCGCGCCGCGGCTAAAGGTGAGGTACTGGAATCCCCACTGGATAAACACCAGGACACGGCTCTGGAACTGCACCAGATACATGATGTGCACGAATAACCATACCAGCCAGGCGGGGAGGCCGTGCAGATGGAGACCGAAGATGTCCGCGACGGCCGCGTTCCGGCCGATAACGGCAAGATCGCCTTTGTTGAAGTAATGGAAGGGACCGAACTGCGCAGGTTCGCCTTTGGCGCGGGCGGCGATTACTCGCGCGGCATAAGCGCCGCCTTGCATCGCTACCTGCGCCACGCCGGGCAGCGGCTTTCCGTCCGGCCCGGGGCGGTTCGCCAGATCGCCCACCACGAAGATGTTGGGGAACCCTGGGATGGTGAGGTTCCCTTCGACAGGAATGTGGCCATGGCGGTCCAAAGGCGCGCCGGTGCGTTCGGCCAACACGCGCCCGAAAGCGCCCCCGTGGACCCCGCCTGCCCACAGCACGGTCTTGGTAGGGAGCCTTTCTATCTGGCCGTGCTCGTTTTCCAATTGGATTCCATCGCCATCCACTTCCGCTACTTTCACGCCCGTGCGGATGCGCACGCCTAGATGGTGCAGGGAGTCGGCAGCACGGAGGGAAAGGTCTTCCGGGAGAGTGGGCAGGATCCGGGGCGCGCCATCGAGCAGCAATGTCTCCGCTCTACCAGGATGGATGGAGCGGAACTCGTGTTTGAGGGTGTGATTCGCAATCTCCGCGAGGGCGCCTGCCAGTTCGACGCCCGTCGATCCGCCGCCCACGATGGCGAAGGTCATCCATTGCCGGCGCGCCTCCTCGGTGGTAGCTCGCTCGGCCGCTTCGAAGGCGAACAGAATTTTGTGGCGGATGGCCGTTGCCTCCTCGACGCTCTTCAAACTGGGCGCCCATTCGCGCCACGAATCGTGTCCGAAGTAGGAAGTTTCCGATCCGGTGGCCACAATCAGGGAATCGTACGGAAACACGGCGCCGTCGCGCAGTTGCACGGTGCGGGCGCGCGGGTCGATATCGACAACTTCGCCCATGAGCACCTGGGTATTTTTTTGCCGCCACAAGATGCTGCGTAGCGGCGCGCAGATTTCTCCCGGAGAAAGCGAACCGGTGGCGACCTGGTAAAGGAGCGGCTGAAAGAGATGGAAATTGCGCCGGTCGATGAGTTTCAGCTCAACTGGCGCTCGGCCTAAGGCGCGGGCCGCGTAGAGTCCGCCAAAGCCGCCGCCGAGGATGATCACCCGATGGGCAGCCATCGTCAGCCTCTCAGGCGGGCGTGAGTCCCAGCCCGGGACGGCTCGGGAGAAGCAATTTGCCCTTTTCTACGCGCACGCCGTGAAAAGGGTCGTTGGCGATGAGTAGGTTGCCATCGAGATCGGCGTAGTCGACGAGGGGAGAAAGATGCGCGGCCGCGGTAACGGAAACGGAACTCGAGATCATGCACCCCAGCATGGTCTTCATGCCCATGGCTTTCGCGACCTCGATCATGCGGTAGGCTTCGAGAATCCCGCCGGCTTTATCGAGTTTCACGTTCACGCCGTCGAAGGCCTCGCGCAGTTTCGGAATATCGGAGGCGTGGCGGCAGGCTTCGTCCGCAATGATGGGAATGTGTACCCGGCTGCGCACCCAGCGGGTCTCCTCGATCATATCCGCGGGCAGCGGCTGCTCAATGAATTCGACTCCCTGCTTTTCAAGCCAATTGATCTTGCGGACAGCCTCTTCCTTGTCCTTCCAACCTTCGTTGGCATCCACGCGCAGAGGCTTCTTGGTGACGCTGCGCACCGCTTCGATGGTGGGTTCATCGGTAGAGAGGCCGACCTTGACTTTCAAGATCGGATATTCGGCGGCCTCGCGGGTTTTCTGGCGAGTGATCTCCGGCGTATCGATGCCGATAGAGAAAGTTGTGAGCGGCGTATCTTTCGGGTCGAGGCCGAAGTAGGTGTAAAGCGGGATTCCTAACTTTTGCCCCACCCAATCCATCAGCGCGATATCGATAGCCGCTTTGCCGGCCCATTCGCCATCCACGGCGCGGAAGATCTGCGCCATGGTTTTGGAAAAGTGCATGGGATCGGCGGCGAGCAGCAGGTTGCGCACCGAATCGGCTGCCTTCTGCGCGGATTTGGCATCCTCTTTATAACGGACGATGGGCGCCCCTTCGCCATGCCCCGTGACACCGTCGCGCGAATAGACCACGTGCAGAGTGTCGCGGTACTCGCTGGAAGACATGGTCGTGGTCCAGGTGTGGCGGAGATTCAGCCGCAGGATGCGAGTCTCGAAAGAAGCGCCGGACGCGGCCCGGAGCGACAGGGCGGCGGGCGCCCCGGCGGCGGATCGAAAGAAGGTTCGCCGGTTCATGTTTTCAGCGTAGCGCACGGGTATAAAGGAAATCCGCGCCCCTGCCGATTTCTATACTATGAATGAACTTCTATTAGCTCTCTGGGCGATGACTTGCACCCATCCCCGGTGGCCGATGCCTCCGGAACCCGCGGCGCAGGTGAGGGTGGAGCAGACGCTTTCGCCTGCCAATCCAACAGTACCTGCGGTTACCGATGTTTCGCGGCCATCTTCTTCTCAAGCGCCCGCATCAGACGATCCTCCACGTCCTTAGGGATGGGGTAGAGATCCACCCCTTTATAGACACGGATCGTCTTCCGGGTAGTGTCGGCGATCACCCAGCAGTTCGGACATTGCGAGATGTGCTGTTCCAGTTTGACTCGCAGCTCTGCATCGGTGGATTCGTCCAGATAGTCGCTCAACTCTTTGAGAAAATCTTTACAAGTAAGCAAAGGCGTCGTCTCCCTTGCGCTTAAATGTGCGGGTCAGCTTCTCGCGAAGCTGTAAACGCGCCCGCAGTAGCCGGCTTTTCACAGCCGGTACAGAAAGCCCCAGAGCTTCGGCAGTTTCCTCCGTAGAGAGTTCGTCGATATCCCGGAGCACAAAGACCGAACGGTAGGGCGGAGCCAGGCTCTCGACGGCGGCCTCCAGAAGTTCGCCGAGTTCCTCGCGGGAAAACCGCTGCTCCGGGTCTTCATCCCAAGCCGCTATCTCGCGAGTGACTGTGTCCTCCCCTGTGTCGATGCCTTCATCGAGCGACACGGACCTGTCCGTTTTCCGGCGACGCAGTTTCATCAGCGCCTGGTTCACGGCAATCCGCACGATCCAGGTGTAAAACTTCGACTGCCCCTGGAATTGGTCCAGATGTTCGTAGGCTTTGAGGAAGGTTTCCTGCAAAACATCTTCTGCGTCCTCGCGGTTTTGCGTGATATGTTGCGCGAGCCGGAAGATTTTGGCCTCGTAACGGCGCACCAACTCGGCGAACGCGCGATCGTCGCCTTCGCGCGATTGTGAGACCAATGTGCTTTCGTCGGTTCCGTTCAGGCTGGAGACTGGCATCGGCCTGCCATCATGATAGCGCACCGGTTTGGCGGAGCACTGAGAATGTGGAAGGGATGTGGAACGGCTCTTTGGCTCTACTGCACGATCCCGCCGGACCCTTGCGGCTCCAGCCGGATCTCTCCGAACGCCGTCTCATATTGCGTCACGTTCTGCTGCAGAACGTTCAACAGCGCCTTGGCCTGCTGCGGGCTGACGTAGATGCCTTGGAAGTTCTGGATGCTGACGCTATCCGGCGCGGTCTGGTTGATCCTCCCGAACAGCAGCAGAAAATCCCACAGGTTCACGCGCACCTGCACACTATTCGCATAGCTTTCGCGGTAATCGGGGGTCGTCGAGAGCTGGATCTTCGGAGCGGCCTGCGGCGTGGTCATTCCTTCAGAGTAGCATCGGCTTTCCCGTAATTCCTTGCACCCGCTCAGCGCGGTTAAAGTCCTGGACGTGATGTCAACCGCTTTCAATCATTAAACTGGTGGAAGATGGAACAAAGTCCGGCGTATCTCGATCCTGGCAGCGGTTCGAGCGCGCGCTGGCCTGCAGTGGCGAAAATGAGGAATCTTCCAGGAGAGGCGCCATCGTGGCGGAGTTTGCCCTGCTAGCGGCCCGGCTTCTTTTGGCTTTCGTATTTCTCCTTGCCGGGGCCGCCAAATTCTTCGATCCTCTGGGATTCCGTAAAACCCTGCGCGAGTTTGGCGTGCCCCTAGCTTTGGCGAAACCTTTGATGGTGCTGCTACCGGCTCTGGAATTCCTGATTGGGGCGGCGCTAGTCCCCGCTGGTCTCGCATGGTATGGCGCCTGCGGCGCGCTGGCGCTGCTCACTCTGTTTTTGATCGCTCTCGGCGCTTCGATCGTGCGCGGGCGCAAGCCAGCCTGCCGCTGTTTCGGCCAGTTACACTCTAAACCCGTCGGCTGGCCGGCATTGTCGCGTGATGCCGCGTTGGCGGCGTGCGCGGCGTGGCTGGTATCGCGAGGCCCGCTGCGGGTGGGACCAGGTTTTTGGGTATGGGTCGCCGGCTTGGACGGTCAGGAGAAGAAGGTGGCTCTGGTCGCGGCCGGCGCGGCGGGCATCCTGTTTTTCCGGCTGCTCGACCGGGCGCGGCCGGAACGCGAGGCTAGCGAATCGCCGCCCCATCCAGCCATTGACGACGGGGATGAGGAACCGCAGGAGTTGGCGAGTCCCCCCGTCCAGCCCCCCGCCCCTATCGAACGCGCATCCTCCGCCACAAGCTCCTCGTCCCCTCAACACCCCGCGCCGGTACGTCGCCCCGCCCCGGCGCGCCCTCCAGCACCGGCAAGACCCAGCGCCAAGGGCATTGGCCTGCCTCTTGGAACGCCAGCCCCCGAATTTGAGTTGCCGGCAATCGCCGGCGGGACACGGACCTTGCGATCTCTTCGAGAGCAGGGAACGGATGTTTTATTGGTATTCTCCAATCCCTATTGCGAGTCCTGCCATGCCCTGGTTCCGAGCCTCGTCCGTTGGACGCGCGAGCTAGCGGGAGTTCTGAATATCGTCGTGATCAGCCGCGGACCGGCGCGCGATCTGCTGCCGAAGCTGAAGGAATTCGAAACGTCTCGTATTCTGCTGCAGCGGGAGTTTGAAATCGCTGAAGCGTACGACTGCACGGCGACTCCCACCGGCGTCCTCGTGAGTTCCGATGGCCTGATCCGTAGCGAGCTGGCCGTTGGACGCGGAGCAATCCAGCAACTCGTTTTGCCGTTCTCCAAACGCTCATAGCCTATGTCGCGCACCCCTCTCAGCGCCGCTTAAGAATATTTACGATTTTGGTCCAACCGTTGCATCCGGAACTTCGTCCGAACTATTGAGGCTGAAAAATGAAAGCATTCTCTGATGACCGTACCCTGGGCCGGGTTCATTGCCCGATTTGCACGCACACCGTTCCGGCGGAAATTGATTTCCGCGGCAAGGAGCCGCGCGTAGCCCCGGGCCAGCGCTGCCCCCGTTGCCGCGCGTCGCTTGATGTCGCTGTATTAGTACAGGTTCCCGAGGCCGCATAGTACGCGTGATCTCTTTGGCGGACTTGTTCCCTAATCGATTATTTGCGATATTGAAACAGGACTGCTCTTTTATGAGACGCAAACCGCAACCACGGCCTGAGCCGGTGATTCCTCCGGAGATCCTGGAACAGGCAAAACAGTCGATCTCCACCGATCGGCTGAAGAAAACCATCCGATGCTCGGTATGTGGGGCAGACACCACAACTGTAGCTTCCGAACCACTTTGCTGGGTCTGCCGGCGTCTCAAGATCAGCGCTTGGCGCGAAATCGAGCAGCAGATGCCCGCTCAGGAATAGGACTTCCTTCTAGTACCTCCCAAGAATATTTCAACTCGTGGGGTGTATTCCCGCGCACCTCGCTCTGCTACAATCCGACATCATGGCAACCGCAAGTGTAGGGTATGCAGGTGAGAAGAAAAGCTCGGCGCGCAACATCGTTGCCTGGGTGCTCTGCGTGCTGTGCGCGGCGGAATTCCTGATTGCCGGCGGATTGAAGCTGATCAACTATCCGCTGGAAGTGAGCATGTTCGGAATCATCGGGTGGGGCCAATGGTTCCGCTACTTCACTGCCGTTCTGGAGGTCCTCGGCGCCGTCGGTTTGCTCATCCCCCGCCGCAGCCGCCGCGCCGCGCTCCTACTATCGCTCGTAATGCTCGGCGCCATCACCTTCCATCTCACCGCTCTTCGCCACACGCCCGGCATGAACAACCCGGCTACGGCGATCATCACGCTGGTAGTGCTCCTCGCCATTGCGCGCCTGCGGCGGGATTTTAGAGCCTTTTGAGAGATTCGGCGGCGCATGAGGATACGATAGAGGCATGACGATCGACGAACGGCTGGAAAAGCTGATGGAATCCATCGAAGCCATGCGCGCGGCGGGAGCGGAAACGGATAAACGGCTGGACCGGCTGGCCCAGCGGCACGAGGCCCTAGCCGAATCTGTAGAACTGCTCCGCGCATCCGAAACGGAAACAGATCGGAAATTCAGTGAGGTTGCAGCTCTCTTCCGGCAAACCGATGAGTTCATCCGAACACTCGCGGAGATTGCCAAGCGCCACGAAGAACGCCTCGACGCTCTCGATGGCGGGAAGTGACTGGCCGCCGTTCAAAACCTCGTCACTTCCGTAAAATTAAATTCCCTCACCTTCATCGGAGGCACCACCATATCGATGCTCTCTTCTCCTGCCGTTCGCACCGCCAGCCCGAGCATCTCCACGTTCGATAGCAGTTCCACCAGGCTCTGATTGAAACGGAAATTCCGTACCCCGCCCGCAAGCTCTCCACGCTCGATCAAGAAGGTGCCGTCGCGCGTCATCCCGGTAAAAATCTTTTCATACGGATCCACCTCGCGGATGTACCACAGCCGCGTCACCAGGATTCCGCGCTCCGTGGAGCGGATCATCTCCTCCAGAGACGAATCGCCTCCCGTAAACACAATATTCGCGGGCGCCTCGCCGATTTCGTTTGGCAGCGGGAATCCGTGTCCGGTCGGCAGAGCGCCGGCCTGTACCGCGGCCTGGCGGCAATACGCCACTTCCTGCACCACACCGTTTTCCACCAGGGTCAGCACCCGCCGCGGCACTCCCTCGCCATCGAACGGAGCGCCCGCCTGTAGCGGATGAAAACAATCGTCCCTAATAGTGATGTTGCCGCCGAAAACTTTTTTGCCTAGCCGGTCGTTCAGAAAGCTGCGCCCGTCCCGAATGGCCGTCGCGCTGAAATCGCCGAACATCTGTCCAACCAGATCGAGCACTGCCGCCGGCTCCAACACCACCGTATAGCGTCCGGCGTCGAGCACTCGCGGCGCCGCTGATTTTTCCGCCTTCGCCGCTGCCCGCTGGGCCAGCAATACGGGGTCGAGGTCGCCGTGAGAGCAGGCGCTTTCTTTCGC
>DATBID010000613.1:0-6513 GCA_036557125.1 Bryobacteraceae bacterium
GGGGGTTACCGCACGATATTTAGGACTGGAACAAGTTAAGGCTCAATGCCGCGAGCCGGTCTTCGGTCTGTTCATACTGGGCATCACGGTCGAAGGAGCATAGAGAAGAAAGGGGCCGATCCTGTCAGGCGTCCCGCAACCCGCCACAAACCGCGAGAACCGCGGCAGCCGTGGGTTGTACGATCAGCCGCAGGTTCATCGGACCGGGTCAGCATAACATCCCTGATCTCCAAATATTCAGATCCTCTCACATCACTATCTCCCCAGGCCTGGGCAGAGGAAACGAAAGTTACTAAAGCCACCGACTGACTTCTTTAAGGGAAATTTACTGCGCCTCCCTGTCGAGAACTGCATCGGGACCACAAGCAAAGGGGCTCCGACTCAAGTTGATATCAACCAATAAGACTATCCTCCTTACTTTCTTGACGGGTTTTGCTGTTTTCTGCGCATTGCCCATACACGCGGACGGCGAGGGCGTAGTCAACCCGAGTGAAGGAACGACATCTACTGCCTTCGCTTATCCTGAGGATCCCTCGTTGACAGGGCCTGTTCATGACCCAACCAATTGCCTCCCTGATTGTGCTCCCGCGGACCCAGAGGACACGCCTGACATAATCACCGCTCCCATTCAGCCGCAAAAGACCGATGTCGCGGGGCGAACTGTCGGAAGAGCATCATGTTGTGGGACGAATACATCACGAATCTTGCGACGCGGCATCCAGTGGAAACCCCTAATTCTGCAGGAGCTTTTGTTACTTGGAGTCGAACACGGATTCCGCCTCGCGACAGAACCGAAGACACGCCGTGAATTGGACGGACCATTTTTTGCGGATTGGGCCAAGATCATAAGTAATACGCAATGGAATCGATGGAGCGACGACGACAAATGGTTCACGTCATACGTCGCTCATCCGGCGAACGGAGCTGTTGTAGCTTGGATCTATCGGCAGAACGATACGAGGGCACGCTATCTTGAGCAGGACTTCCACAATCCCGCCTATCGAAATACGCTGTTACGGAGCTTCGCAGTGGCAACTGTATTTGCTGTGCTCTGGAAGATCGGTCCACTCAGCGAAGCAACAATCGGGCACGTCGGTCTGTACTCAACCGTGAATAAGTGGGGATTACCAATCAGAGACGGTAATCGAACTGGTCTCAATGATTACGTTACCAACGAGGCTGTTGGTATACCGCTCATGGTCGGTGAGGATTGGCTTGATAAGCACGTAGCGCGCCCGCTAGAGAGGCGCATTCATAGCCCAGCCCGGATTGATGTGATTCGGGTTTTTACGAGCCCGACCAGAAGCTTTGCGAACTTGATGTCATTCCACAGACCTTGGTTTCGTGAGAATCGGGACTGACTCGAATCGGTGCAGATTCCAGTCATCCGCTGGGCTGAGTAGCAGTTTGTCGCGTCAGGTGCTGAGGATAATGCTGGAACAGGTCAACCCGGCCTCGGCCTTCATCAGCTCCGAGATATCTAGGGTGCGCACGGGGAAACCGAGTTGCGCGATGAGGGCGGCGGTTTCCGGAAAAGCCGCGGGGACAACAACGGTTCCGTTAATTGCCAGAACGTTGGCCGCGCGTGTTTCGCAGGGCGGAACTGGCACAATCCGCAAACCTGCTGCTTCCAAGATGCCAATATCTATCCATTCGGCATTTGCCAGAACGGTTTGCTTTCCCAGCCACGAGCAAGCCGACTTCAGATGCAGGCATCGGTCGACCGAGACGGCACGAACGGAGTAGCCGAAGGGACTGAGTTCTGAAGCCAGTTGTTTGATCCCTTCCATATTCGTGCGTTGGGAGCTGCCAACGAATACGGTCTTCTCGATGCGAAGAACGTCGCCGCCTTCAAGAGTCGCCGGCTCGCGCAGGTATCGCACCGGGCGATAGCGGGCCAGAACGGTGGCGAGGCTCTCCGCTTCAGCGCGCCGCGATTCGGCTCCCATGCGCGTGATGATTGCGACTTCCGGCACAACGACGGCTGGATCCTCGACGAACATGGAATCGGGAAGGTCCGGCTCCGGCGGCAACGAAATCACATCCGCCCCGAGATCGCGCAGGCATTGCTCATACGCACGATGCTGCGCGATGGCTTTATCGAGATCGATTTCCTCACGCGGCTGCCAGCTCAGCTCGCACTGGTTCAGAGCCGGGCTGACGCCGCGAGTAATGGCGATGAGCGTCAATTGGGGTTGGCCGTTTCCGGCAGCATGGCAAAGTACAGCGCGCGCCGGTGCTCGGCCGATCCGCCAAAAATCGGCGCGGGCAGGCGGCGATGACGGAGAATCTCGCGGTAGAGCGAATCCGCCATAGCGGAATTGATTCCCCAGCCGGCGATGTATTCGAGGCGCAAGTCGCGATCGTGACTGACGGGCGCGCCGCGCAGCCACGGGGCAAGATCGGAAGCATTGCCGGAGTAGGTGGAAAAAAGACTCATGGCTGTGGGCAGGCCGACATCGCGCAGTGACGCGGCCACGGGAGCGTAATCCGGGCGATCGAGGCGCTGCTGTACTTCGTCCAGGTCGATCTTGAGCGGCTCGGCCTGGCCGAGAAACACCATGTCATATCCTTGGCCATCCACAGTATTCGCCCAAATCGTTCCGTAGGGAAATGCCGCGAAAAAAGTAGCCAGCTCGCTGCGAATGGTAAGCTCGTCGGTTTCATATAGCGGCACGTAGAGCGAGAACATACCGCCCGGATTCAAGCGCCGCTTGACCGCTTCGAAGTACTCTTGCGAATAGAGGGCCGCCGTGCCTTTGACGAAAACATCCAGCGGATCGGAGGCGATGATGTCGAATTTCTCTGGCGTGGTAAGCACGAAGTGGCGGGCGTCGTCGTACACGATGCGGGTGCGCGGGTTGTGCAGGACGTCGTAATCCTCATGTGCGAAGTAGCGGGTAGAAGTCGGAGGAACAGCCGGCTCGATTTCGCAGACAGTGATTTTCTCAATCGTCGGATAGCGGGTGAAGGTGCCGGCGGAAACTCCCGCACCAAATCCGATGCCGAGCACCGAACGGGGGGCAGGATGCAGAATAGCGGGGAGATGGCCGACCATGCGCTGGAGCCTCATGTCGTAAGGTTCGGTAGTGGCCTCCACGTGGCCATTCACATCCACTTCCGTTTCGCCATCGCTCGAACGCGAAATCGCTACTGAGGAATTGATCCCTTCTTTCGTATAGAGCACGGTGCCGTTCCAGATGCTCATGCGGCGGCCGTAGGCGATGACGCCTCCGGGAATCGCGTGAACGCGCCACATGACGGCAGCTCCGAGGGGAAGTGAGAAAATCATGAGCGCAACATACTGCCAGCGGCGGCGAAGGTAACCCGCGAGGAGGACCCAGGCGCTGAGAAGAGCAAGCGCCACGAGCACGCGCTGAGTCTGCTGTGTGCCGATCCACGGCACGAGCACGAGGCTGGTTCCTAGCGCGCCTGCGATCGCGCCCAGTGTGTTGGCGGCATAAATCCGGCCAACCAATCGGCCTGGATCTTCCCAGCGCTCGGCTCTCGGGTCAACCGCCGCCGCACATGCCAACGGAAAACTGGCGCCCCAGAACAGCGCGGGCGGCAGGATCGCACAGAAGCAGCGGATCAGATCTAAGCGAAAGCTCGTCCAAGGCCCGGCGGAAAGAAGAGGATTGGCGTTCCAATAGGGCAAGGAATCGGCGATCATATAGGCCGTCCAGCCCATGGCGGCGAGAAGCAAAAGCTGCGAGACTCCGAATGCGGCTCGGGAATCCGCAATTCGCTTCGTAAGCCAAGACCCCGCTGCGCTGCCCAATGCCAAGCCGGTCAGGAAGACGGCCAGAATTACCGAAAACACATAAACGGTGGAGCCCAGCATCATGCCGAGCAGGCGGGTCCAGACGACTTCCGCGCCGAGCGCGGTTGCGCCGGAAAGAGCAATGGCCAAGTAGATAGCAACGCGGGTTCGATTGTTGACCCGATTAGAGCCGAGCCGATCGGAGCCGCGACCGTCAGGGAGCGGTTTTTTCGGTAGAGGAACCGAAGAGAGCCGGTAACTAACTACTGCCACCAGTAAGTTGACTGCCACCGCCGCATAAGTCGCTACAGCCGTGTTATAGATCCGGAGTAAGTAAAATCCGGCCACCAGGCATCCAAAAACGGCCCCGGCCGTGTTGCCGCCATAGAGGAAGCCCCACCATGCGACTCCGTCGGGCGTGCTCTCCAGCCAGCGCACAATTGCCGGTAGCGATGCGCCCATCAGGATCGTGGGCGGCAGCATGCAGATTGCGGCAATTAGACCGCGCAGGAACATGCCGGGAAGCCCGTGCGCCGCGCCGGCCACGTACACCTGCCCGATGGCTGGAATGGTTGCCAGCACACCTAGCCCGCAGACCGCGATGGCGGATTCGATGCCCGCATAGACCCGCAGGGGATGAACATACCGAAGCCGCAGTCTGGCAAACGCCGCGCTGCCAATCGCCAGGCCGCCCATATATGCAGCCAGCAGAATGCCCAGCGAAACCGCCGTCGAGCCGATGGCCAACGTCAGCAGTTGAAACCAGACGATCTCATAGATCAGCGCCGAGCAGCCGCTCGCCGCAAATAGAAACAGGAGGAGAATTCGCAACTTGATTATTGTCTCAAAGTGGGCGCTTTCTTTGCCTATGGGAAAATGAAGGCTGGAAATGGTCAAAGACGGCATTTATTATGCGGCAGCTTTGTCTGCCGGAGCTGCCGTGGTGTGGTGGCTGGCCGGCGGGTGGTTCTCGATCCCGCTGTGGCTGGCGGCCGCCTTCTGCCTCTATTTCTTTCGCGACCCGGAGCGCGCCATTCCGGAAGGGCCGGTCGCCGTGTCCCCTGCCGATGGCAAAGTGGTCGCGGTGAAGGCAGAGAACGCGGCCGTGAATCGGGTCAGCATTTTTCTGAATATTTTCGACGTACATGTCAACCGCACCCCCATTGCAGGCACGGTGTGCAAGGTCGAATATCAGAAGGGCCGGTTTCTGGTGGCCAGCCGGGAAGAGGCGTCCAGCCGCAACGAGCAGAACGCCATTACCGTCCAAGGAGATGGCACCGCGGTGGTGTTCAAGCAGATCGCGGGCCTAATCGCGCGGCGCATTGTGTGCCGCACGAGATCGGGAGACAGAGTGAAGAAAGGTGAACGGATCGGATTGATTAAATTTGGCTCTCGGGTGGACGTGTTGTTTGGGCCGGAGTGGGAGATCGTGGTGCGCCCTGGAATGCGTGTGGCGGCCGGATCCAGCGTGATCGCCCGCAGATTGGACGTGGCCCAAAGTTATGGCGCTTAGAGACCGGTTCATGGATCCGCGCTCGCCCGATCGCCGGCCGCGCCGCGCCGCGTACGCTTTGCCCACGCTATTCACGGCAGGCAATATTTTTCTGGGCTATATATCGATCCTGCGTTCTTTCCGCGGAGCCATGCAGGCAGCTTCCGGCGGCCCCGGAGCGGCCGAGCATTTTTCGGTGGCGGCGCTGGCGATTGGCGTGGCTGTATTCAGCGACGGCCTGGATGGCACCATTGCCCGGCTGACGCGCACCACCTCCGATTTCGGCCGTGAAATGGATTCGCTGGCCGATGTGATCAGTTTTGGCCTCGCGCCCGCGGTTCTGGCCATCGCCTGGGGCGTGCAATTCATCGAGCCTACGCTAGCGGAAAGCATTCGCGGGCCGATTTTCAATGCGGCGTACTTTGTCGCGTTCCTGTTTCTATTATGCGGCGCGGCCCGCCTGGCGCGCTTCAACATTCAAAAAAATCCCGTTCCCAAAAATCCGGGCCGCCCAGACCGCAAATATTTCGTGGGACTGCCGATTCCGGCGGCGGCGGGCCTGGTTGCCGCGATTGTTTTCGCCGGCGATGGCGAACCGCTGGTCTGGCCGCCGCTGGTGATTGGCTGGCTGGTCCTGCTGCTGTTGCTCGGATTCCTGATGGTTAGCACCTGGCGGTATTACAGCTTCAAGGGCATCAGCCTGAGCAAGGCCTATTCGACACTGATCCTGATTCTTCTAGGCGCTGTGATTTACGCGATTTGGAATTATGGGCGGGTGGTGCTGCTGGCGATGGCGATCCTGTATGTGGGCAGCGGCATCGTGATCCGCATTGGGGGCATGATCCGGCGGCGGCTGCGGCCTCCGCCTCACCCGAGCTATCCTATGGACCCGGAGCATCAGGTTGGATGAGGGCTATGCCCGATCGACAAAGCCGGACGCAAGCTGTTCTGGTAGGCAGCGAGACGCTGCTGGGGCGCGAAATCCGCGATATCGCCGCCACGGCCGCGCCGCACTTGGATCTCCGCTTGATCGCGGCGGACGAGGAGAAGCCGGGCACGCTTACGCGCCTGGGCGATGAACCTGCCGTGATCGAGCCGCTTGAGGCAGACACATTTTCCGGTGCGCAAATCGTGTTTCTGGCTGGTTCCGGAGAATCCAGCCGCAAAGCTCTGGAACTTACCGATCAGACCGAAACGGAAAGCCGTCCCGTTCTGATTGACTTGAGTTACGCGGCTGAAGAACGGCCAGATGCCCACC
>DATBID010000614.1:0-3739 GCA_036557125.1 Bryobacteraceae bacterium
GAGAAGATCAACGGGCCGGTGAGCAGCATGATCACCAGGCCGAACAGAGTCCAGGACGCGGTCTCGCGCAGCAACACGACAGGCTTCTGTCCGCTGCTCAGGCCGAGCAGACGGAAGTCTACGATGGCAATCGTGCCAACGGAAAGGGTGAAGCCCGCGATGTGAATGCATTCGAGAAGGGGAAAAGCCCATTCGTTATTGTTTAAGGGATTTGTGGTGGGATCGTAAGCCAGAAACATAGGCGTAATTCTCCGGGGGGTTCGTTGCCCAAGGGAGCCTTCCATGATACTACCCCCGCGCTGGCAGGGGAGCCGCCATGGCCAAAAGATATCCTCTCTGACATCGTAGAATGCGATTGATGCCGCGCGTAGGCGTTCTGTTTCGCCGCTTCAGTATTCTCACCCATCGTTGGCTGGGTGTATCGCTGTGCGTTCTGTTCGCCATGTGGTTTGTTTCCGGCATCGTGCTGATGTATTGCGATTACCCCACAGTTGGCGCGCAAGACCGGCTCGCCAGGGCCGCGCCGCTCGATTCGAACCGCGTTCGCCTCTCGCCGGCGGAAGCTTATGCGCGTCTGAATGCTATCGAAAGGCCAACCGGATGCCGCCTGTTGATGTTCGACGGCCGCCCGGCATACCGTTTCGAATTCGGTCGCGACATGCTGCTCGTCTATGCTGACGACGGCCGGCTTCAGGATGAATTCCCCGCCGATTTGACGCTGCACGCCGCGGCTGCCTGGACCGGCCAACCCGCCGCGCTCGCCCGTTCGGACGGGCCTATCACTCGAGAAGACCAATGGACCGTTAGCGGCGAATTCCGCGATCTGCGCCCGCTGATGAAGTACACGTGGCCCGATGGCGAAGAAGTCTATGTGTCCACCGTCAACGGTCAAGTGGTGCAGTACACGACGCGGGCCTCGCGGCTTGGGGCGTGGTTCGGCGCCATCCCGCACTGGCTTTACTTCACGCCTCTTCGCCGGAAAGGCGCCATCTGGAACCGGGTGGTCGTGTGGTCCTCGGGAATCGGCTCCGTGGCATCGCTTTTCGGTCTGTTGGTTGGACTTCTGTTGTATTCGCCGCGCCGGATGCGCTACCGATTCCCACGTGGGCGGTCCAGCATCCCTTACGCGGGCCAGAAGCGCTGGCACACGATCCTGGGGCTGTTGTTTGGCCTGGTGGCGTGCACCTGGGTGTTTAGCGGCATGCTTTCCATGGATCCGTTCGGCTGGGACGACGGGCCGGACGGTTCCCGCTTAGCGCGAGCGCTGCGCAGCCCTGTCGACGCGAGCGCATTCACAGGCAAAGATCCCAGAGAGGCTTTGAAGGAAAGCGGCGCGGGGACGCGCGAGCTGGAACTGGCCATGTTCGCGGGCCAGCCGGTCTACCTCGCGCACCAGTCTCCACGACAGTCGCTCGTGATTCCGGTGAATGGCTCTGCCCGCCCCTTGTTTGACGCGAAGCGCATTGCCGGCATTCTGGCTCACGCTGCCCGCCCGCACCAACTCGCGGAGGTTCGCGTCGTCAACCGTTACGAATCGTATTACGTGGATCGCCACCACCAAAAACCTCTTCCCGTCCTGGCGGTGCGGTTAAACGATCCGGAAGGCTCGCTATTTTATATCGACCTTAAGACCGCCCGGATCGTCGCCGGCTATGCAAGAATTTCGCGCTGGAATCGCTGGCTCTATCATGGGCTGCACTCCATCGATCTGCCGTGGCTCTATAGCCATCGCCCCGTTTGGGATTTCGTGGTGCTGAGCCTGATGTTTGGCGGAACGGCGCTTTCCGTGACATCCGTGGTGATCGGCTGGCGGCGGCTGCGCTACAAAGTTCGTTCCACGTACTCGCACGGGGGAGCGAAGACGGCAGTACAGCAGGCACAGTAAGGAACGGAACACGTAGCGGGCGCCGGCCCACACATCGGTTGCCCTCGTGCTTCCGTTCGGTGGTGCCCATAACCAGACTTTCCGCGGGCAAGCTAGGGCAGTTGGTAATTTCTCTTGCGCTTCTCCTACCGATCGCCTGCGCATTTGCGCAGTCAGCCGGACCTCCTGAGAATCAGCAGGCGGAGAGGGCCGCCAGCCCTCCAGCGGCTCCGGCTCCGCCCGCCACACCCGGCTCACAGCAGCAGCCTTCTCGGATTGCGGGGGTGATGCCTAACTTTCGAGCGGTGACCGCAGGCACGAAACCGCCGCCGCCCACGCCCAAAGAGGCCTTCAAAATCGCGAGTAAAGACAGCTTCGATTATTCGGCGTTCGCTTTCGTCGGGATCACGTCGGCGCTGGCCGAGTGGTCGAACGCGCATCCCCAGTTGGGCGAAGGGTTGAAAGGCTATGGCAGATATTATTGGCGCGGCTTTGTGGATAAGACCGACGGAAACTACTTAGTGACCTTTGCCTTCCCTACTCTCCTCCATCAGGATGAGCGCTACTACGCCAAAGGCAAGGGAGGATTCTTTAGTCGCGCGGTCTATGCCGCTTCCCGTGTCCTGATCACCCCCAACTACCAGGGCCACGATACTTTCAAATGCCTCCGAGATATTGGGTCGGGGTGTTGCGCAAGGTGTCTCGGCTTTCTACTATCCGAGCCAGGACCGAAACGTGGGCACGATTGCAGTGAAGTTCGGATGGCAGATTGGACGCGATGTGCTCGCCAACGAAATCCGCGAATTCTGGCCGGATATCAGCACCCACGTTCTGCATCGGAAGCCTTGATCCGCAAGTACAGCTCTTGAAACTGCTCGATAGAAAGCTGCTCGGCTCGCAAGCCCGCCTCCGGCCAAGTCTCTACAGCTTCCTTGCCGTAAATTTCGGCCAGATTATTGCGCAGCGTTTTCCGCTTGTGCCGAAAGCAATGGCCCACAAATTCCAAAAACGCGTCGATATCGTCCACGAGCGGCGGCTCTCGTTTCGGCTCCAGGAGCACGACTGCTGAATCCACCTTCGGCGGTGGATGAAAAGCGGCTGGCTTGACGCGGAAAAGCAGCCGCGCCTCCATGCGCACGGCTAGCTGGATTGTGAGAAAACCGTAGGCTCGCGAGCCGGCGTTTGCTACGAGCCGCTCGGCTACTTCGTTTTGCATGAGCAACACCGCGCGTGGAGGAGTGAGGCGGGTGATCCGCTCCAGAATGGGCGACGTTATGTAGTACGGCAGGTTGCCGGCAATAGGCACGCGGCCCCATTGCCCCAAGTCCGCTTCGAGCACATCGCCCTCGATGACTTCGAGCCGAGGCTCGCCTCGAAACTTGGAACGCAGATGTTCGGCCAGGTAAGAATCCAGCTCAATAGCCACTACGCGATCGGCGCGCTCGAGCAGCTTCGCCGTGAGCGCACCGCGCCCGGCACCGATTTCTACGACAAGGCCCTCCCGTTGCGGACATGCAGCGGCGGCAATCTTTTCGAGGAGGGAGCCGCGAATGAGAAAGTGTTGCCCGAGCTTTTGGCGCATGGAGCTGTCAGCTTTCAGCAGTCAGCTTTCAGCCAAAGCAAACGCCGCGGAGCGGCTTCCGATTTAGCTGATCGCTGAAAGCTGATAGCTGAAAGCTTAGTCAGCCGCGCGTACCACGGCTGTGGCGGCCAGGCAGTACTAGCAGCGTTTTACCCCAGGTCGGCTGGCCAAAAAACATCGCAGGCGTAAACATAGACCACTGAATAATAGTCATCATTTCGGGAGTCAGTTGGCCCTGCCGCACGCTGTAATCCGCGATGAGCCCTTTGTCATCTATGGTAAGCTCCAGTACG
>DATBID010000615.1:0-13744 GCA_036557125.1 Bryobacteraceae bacterium
CGACCTGACCGGCGTGTGGATGCATGAGGCCACGCCTACTGCGGAACTCCGACGGCTTTTTGCGCTGGGGCGCCGAACTGCGAGCTGGATCTGGGTAACTTACCTCCAGAGATGAGCCTCGAATTGCAGAACAAATACGGATTCGACATCCTGATCGACTTCAACGCCGATTATTTCAGCAGCCTCAAACCCGGGAGCGCCCCTCCCACGCCTCCGTTGGTGACGGGCGAGGCCTTTGCATCTATGATGCGCCGCCAGGCCAAGGTAAAGATGGTATAAACGGCTGCGATACCGACTTCGGTTGGTCACTGGCAGGGATGGTTTCCGAACCGATCAAGATTGTTCAGGCGCTGAAACAGACGATGATTCTTTACGAAGTGGGCAACTTGCATCGCCAAATCTTCACCGACGGACGCACCTTTCCCGCCGAATTCGAACTGCCGGCCTATCTCGGCTATTCTGTCGGCCATTGGGAGGGCGACACGTTCGTGGTGGAAACGCGCGGGTTTAACGATCAAACTCCACTCGATGGCATGTTACATCCGCGCAGCGATGCGATGCGCGCGATTGAGCGCTTCCACCGGCGCGATTTCGGGCACTTGGATGTCGAGATGACTTTCGACGATCCGAAGATGTATACGCGGCCGTTCACGATCCGGGCCGCTCACGACCTGGTCCCCGACACGACATTTTCGAGATGTTTTGCGAAAACGAGAAGGACGCCGCGCACGTTAAATAGGAACCGGGCAGAGGAAGACTACGATGCGAATAATCGCGGAGGACACGCGAGATCGGGATTCGCATGACGCTGGGCGCGGAACCAGCGGCACTGAGACGTATGTTTCTGGGCCAGGGATTGGTGCTGGCGGTGAAGGGCGTGGGGTTTGGTTTGTTTTGCCGCTGTGGGACTCACTATCCTGATGAAGTCGCTGTTGTTCGGAGTGACGGCGCTTGATCCGGCCACATATGCAGCAGTTGCAGCGCTGCTTATAGCAGCGGCAGCGCTGGCAAGTTATGTTCCGGCTCGTCGAGCGACAACGGTCGACCCAGGCCGGACACTTAGAGCCGACTAACGCATATTACAAACCAAATCCTCGCTACTCGGTCAAATCGCAATCCGCTCCAATTTCGTCCAGCGAGCGTAGCGCCACATAAGCGATATCGTTGTGTTATCCGGCTGTCCACAACCTTGACGGAAAATGCCTATGCAGTGTCGCCGCACGCCCGTCTCACGCCGCGCCGCGCAGTTGGCGCACCGCTTCCACAACCCGCGTGGCGGCGTAATCCACTTCTTCTTCTGTGGTGAAGCGGCCCAGGCCGAAACGAACCGAGGATCGTGCTTCGGCTGCCGAGAGGCCCAGTGCACGCAGTACGTGGCTGGGTTCGGGAGAGGCGGAACTGCACGCGGAACCGGTGGAGAGGGCGATCTCCGACAGCAGGGTGAGGAGCGCGCCGGCGTCCACCCCTTCAAACCCGAGGTTCAAATTGCCAGGTAGCCGGGGTGCAAGCGCACCGTTGATCCGCACGCCATCGAGCGAGGACCGAATCTTCTCCAACAGGCGGTCGCGCAGGCTGCCAATCGGCCCCGCCTCGGTATCCATTTCTGTCGCACAGATCGCGGCAGCCTCGCCGAAACCAACGATGCCCGGCACGTTCAGTGTGCCCGACCGCATACCCCGTTCATGCCCGCCGCCGTCGATCTGCGAGACGAGGTCTACGCCCCGGCGAACGTACAAAGCGCCAATACCTTTCGGACCGCAAATCTTATGAGCGGTCAGAGAGAGCAAATCAACTTCGAATTCGTTAACTCGGATGGGCAACTTTCCAAATGCCTGCGCAGCATCGCTGTGGAACAGCACGCCTCTCTCGCGGCAGATCGCTCCGATCTCGCCAATCGGCTGAATCACTCCGATCTCGTTGTTGGCGTACATCACGCTGACCAGCAGAGTTTCCGGCCGGATGGCGGCGCGGAGTTGGTCGAGATCGATCAGACCATCAGAGTGGGGAGTAAGTATAGCAACCTCCGCGCCGAGTTTCTCAAGATGGCGGAGCGGATCGAGTACCGCTCTATGCTCGGTCGCCAAAGTGACAAGATGGTTACCGCGAGACCGGTTTGCTTCCCACACTCCTTTCAAAGCGAGGTTATTCGATTCGGTCGCGCCGCTGGTAAAAACGATCTCCCGGGGGTTAGCGACAACAACATCCGCGATGCGTTTGCGCGCCCGCTCCACGGCCTTTTCCGCGGTCCAGCCGAAGCTGTGGGCGCGGCTTGCGGCATTGCCGAAATTCCGCGCGAAGTACGGCAGCATGGCTTCCAGCACGCGCTCGTCAACGGGCGTCGTCGCCTGATAATCCAAGTAAACCGTCTTCACGAATCGGTTAACCCCTCCCTTTAATTCCTGTTACGCTGAAAACTATGATCCTCACCCGGGGAGCGCAGTAGAGGCGTTATGCCGCGCCCGGGCGTTGCCCCAGATGTTGAAATCCGGGAGCGGGATCGCACCGTCCCACTGTACCGGGTTGTATTGTTGGACGACAACGATCACACCTACGATTACGTGATCGAGATGCTGCAAAAGATTTTCTATTTTTCGCTCGATCAGGCATATCGCCACGCTGAGGAAGTGGACCGGGCAGGGCGGACGGTGCTGATTACCTGCGAACTTCCGCAGGCCCAATTTGCCCGTGACCAGATCCACGGCTACGGCCCCGACCACCGGCTGGCGCGGTCGCGGGGATCGATGTCGGCGGTGATCGAGCCGGCCAGGTGAGGGCTATTGTGCCACTACTTCCATTAATGGGATCACGATGGGCGTTTCCAGCAGGCGCCGAGTGTGATCGCTAGCGCCTGTACTTCAACCCCCATGCTGTCTATTCTACGCTGACGTTGCAAACCGGGCTGCTATCATAAACAAATGAAGTTTTTCGGCATTCTCGTGCTTGTTCCGGTGGGGTGTCTGCTTGCCCAGAACCCGGCGCCGGCACCTAACCGTCCACCGAGCCTTGGTGGCCAGGCTTCGCCACTGCTTACGCCGGCGATTCCCAATGTTCCGGATGACAAGGTTGTCATTACGGCCGGCGACATGAAGCTCACGGCCCGGGAGTTCAATCAGATCATCGACTCCCTGCCGGAGCAGTATCGCGCGGCAGCCCGTGGCCCGGGGCGGAGAGAGTTTGGGCAGAACCTGATGAACGTTATGCTGCTGGCACAAGAAGGCAAGAACCGCAAACTGGACCAATCGCCCGAGTACAAGACCCAAGCCCAGTTCCAGGCGGAAAACCTGCTGGCCCAGCGAACCTTCAACCAGATTGCCGAAAGCATCAAGGTGGACGATGCGCAGGTGCGGGCGTATTATGATGCCCACATAAAGGACTATGAACAGGTGCGCGCCCGCCACATTCTGATTCGCGCGGCCGGATCGCCTGCGCCGGCGCAAGCGGGCCAGAAAGAGCTGACCGACGCCGAAGCGCTGGCCAAAGCTCAGGAGATCCGCAAGAAACTGGTTGACGGCGCGGATTTCGCGCAACTGGCTTCAACTGAATCGGACGATGCCGGATCGAAAGCGCGCGGCGGGGACCTGAACTTCTTCAAGCACGGGCAAATGGTGGCACCCTTCGAGCAAGCTGCTTTTTCCATGAAGGTGGGCGAGATCAGCCAGCCGATCAAGACGCAATTCGGCTATCACATCATCAAAGTTGAGGGCCGCAAGAGCTTCGAAGATTTCAAGCCGGAGATCGAGCAGCGGGTGCGCGCCGACGAGGGGCGGAAGGTACTCGCAGAGATGCAGAAGAAGGCGAACGCGACACTCGATCCAGAATTTTTCGGCATCGCTTCAACGCCCGCTGCACCTGCCGTAACCGCTCCCGCTCCGAAGTAGTGCGGACGCGGAAGCTGGAACTGAACTGCCCGGTTTGCCAATCGGGCGCGGTGTTTTACACCTGCACGCCTACTTGCTGTTTCAACCACGTCTGCAACGATTGCGGAGCCACGTTTGAGCCGGTTTCCCGAGTGCTGGGCGCAACCATAAAAGGAGTGCTTCCCCCTGAACCTGGGCCCGAGGCGGGCGATCCCACGGTCGCGTGTGGGCGGTGTGAATCGACGTCGGTCTACCTGCTGGGCGATGGGCGGCCGGTGTGCGCGGACTGCGGCTCGCTGCTCGAATTGGAATATACGGAGATTGCGCGAAATATCGCGGAAGATTAGGGCCTCAATAGATTCGTCAAAGCCTCGGCGGCTACGCGTACGCCCACAAAGAACGTTCCGAACAGGGCGTAAACAGCACTGACTTCATCGAAGCGCATTTCGTAGATGAGCCTCTTGAAAACCAGCGGATCGTCGGCAAACAGATCGACGCCCCACTCCCAATCATCGAAGCCGATAGAGCCGGTGATGATTTGCCGCACTTCCCCGGCATAACGGCGGCCGATCATGCCGTGCTCGTGCATCATACGCTGGCGTTCGGCCATCGGTTCGCGGTACCAGTTGATCGATTCGCCGCGCCGGCGGTCCATCGGGTAAAAGCAAATATATTTGGTTGCGGGAATTTCCGGCCATAGACGCGGCGTCATTGCCTGGCGCTGGCGGGCGATCATGCTTTCGATCTCACGGTTCCACTCCTCCGAGTGCGCCGTAATGCCTTTCGCCGCGAGATCCGCGTAGACCTTGGCGGAAGATTCGTAGAGACCCAGTTCCACCATTGAGAGATAGGAAGTACTGGATTCCAGATAATCGCTGAGGCGCAAGCGTCCAAGCGAAAACTGCGCTTCGTTCAATTCTTCGAAATCCCGCCGGAAGTGCACAAACAAGAGGTCGCCCTTGTGACCGAGCAGGGAATAGACTGCGGTCTGCCGGCCTTCGGAGGAGCGTTCCCAGCTATGGAGCAACTGCGCAGCTTCTTCGGCGATGGCAGCCCGGTCGGCTGCGGAAAGCGCGCGCCAGGCCGAACGGCGGAAGCGCATCATCTGGTGGAGCACGCTCGCTCCTTCGAGGGTTAAGGGGACCGCCGGCTGGGCGGTTTCGGCCAGCGTTTCGGGGATCATGACTCCCATTATAGAAGCCCAGTACTGAAGCGGCACCCTGACCAGCGCTGTCAGGAATCCCGTCGGGAGAGCCGCGCCAAGTGCGATTCCGCCGCCAGTTGTTCCAATTCCCTATCGGCTGCGGCTTGCCACTCCGCCCGCTTGCGTTCCTTGAGACGTTCCAGCAACTCGCAGCGGCGGCGGGCTTCCAACATCGCCTTCTGCTGCTCCTCGGCCAGTTTTTGAGCTTCGTCGTGGCGAACTGCGATCTGCTGTTCCTGCGCGGCGATATATTTGCGATAGTTTGCCAGGGCGGCCAGGTCGTTGCCGGTGACCGGCGACCAGGCGCGCACCTGCGTTTCGGCGCCGATTCCCGCAGCCTCCATGCGGGAGCGTTCGGCTTGCAGATCAGCCACCTGCCGGACGCACTGCTGATATTTGGCTTCCTCTAATTCCAACTGCTTGCAGCGCAATTCGAGAACTTTTTCCAGACGAAAGCGAAACGTGGTCATTTAGCTACGGCAGGAGGCGTGGCCGGGCGAGCAGCGGGAGCCGCGGGCGCCAGGCGTCCGGACAGAGTTTGCATGCGGTTCAAAGTTTCCTGGAGCGGGGAACTGACTAAATGATCCTGGCGCAGAAAATCCAGTAGTTCGGGACGAAGTTGAATGGATGAATCGAGCACCTGGTTGGCGCCCGAGACATAAGCGCCCAACTGGATCAAATCTTCCGCATCGCGGTAGGCCGACAACGCCTCGCGCATTTTCCGCGCAGCTTCTTTCTGCGGCGGGGAGGCAATTTGCGAGGTCAGCCGGCTGATGGAGTGCAAAATATCTATGGCCGGGTAGTGGCCTCGAGCGGCAAGCTGCCGGGAAAGGATGATATGCCCATCGAGGATGCCGCGCACCGCATCGCAGATCGGCTCATTGAAATCATCGCCCTCTACCAGGACCGTGAAGAATCCGGTGATGGAACCCCTGCGGAAATTGCCGGCTCGTTCGAGCACCTTGGGGAGCATGTTGAACACCGATGGTGTGTAGCCCTTCTGGCTGGGCGGCTCACCGGCAGCCAAGCCAATTTCGCGCTGCGCCATTGCCAGACGGGTCACCGAATCCATGACCAACAGGACATTGGCGCCCTGATCTCGGAAATATTCCGCCACGGCCAGAGCCACAAAGCAGGCCCGCACCCGCAGAGGGGCGGGCCGCTCCGAAGTCGCCACCACTACCACGGATTTTTTGCGGCCCTCCGGACCGAGCTCCTGCTCCAGAAATCCCCTGACCTCCCGGTTGCGCTCTCCGATCAGCGCCAGCACCGCCACATCGGCCGAGCTTTGCCGGCACATCGCGCCGAGCAGCGTGCTTTTGCCCACGCCGCTGCCGCCGAATATTCCGATGCGCTGCCCCAAGCCGCAGGGCAGCAGGCCATCGATCGCGCGCACGCCTGTAACCAGCGGCTTGGTTATGTGCTCGCGGTCCAGCGGATTTCCGGGAACGCCATAGAGGCCGTACGCGTTCTCCACCGCCAATTGGGCGCCTCCGTCGATCGGCTTGCCGAAACCATCGATCACCCGCCCAAGCAATCCCCGGCCCACTTCCACACGGGCATCTTCGCTGCGGGCCGCGACAGCATCGCCCAGTTGCAGCCCGTCAATCTCCTCGAGGGGCATTGAGAGCACGCGGCCGTTGCGGAATCCAATCACCTGGGTACGAATGGAGCGGCCGCTCCCGGTGCGGATTTCGCAAAAGTCTCCAATCGCGACATTGGGACCGCGAGACTCGATCAGCAGCCCGACCACTTCCGTGACCTGGCCCGTCCAGGACATGCACGGAATACGCTCCAGATGGTCGATATAGGGTTGTAAGGAGATGTCGGCGCTCATTTTGTCGTACCCCTTAGGCGGTCGCCCAGACCGCGTTCGATTTCGCGAAGCTGCGATTCGACCGATGCGTCCAGGTTGCCGCGGTCGGTCTCGAAGATAACCGTGCCTACTTCCCGTGAAGCATCCGGGATCACCTCCACCGGCGAGGCGGCGGCTATTTGTTTCAGACAGGCGGTCACAGCCGCGGCGTGCGAAGGATGGAGGCGGACCCGGCAGACCTCCTGCCCCTGGAGTTTTTCGAGCGCGCCCAGGATCAGACCATGAAGAGCATCCGGGTCGATGGTCAGTTCCCGGCGTATAATCCGGCGCGCAACTGCCATGGCAAGACGAATCAGATCCTGCTCCGCTTCCCGCCGCAGCCGAGGACGGAACTTGGCGATCTCGTCAATTGAGCGGGCCAGGCGCTCCATCACGGGCTGCATTTCCGCCGCGGCTTTACCGCGTCCAGCGGCTTCTCCTTCCCGGACCCCGGCGGCGTGAGCTTCCCGAATGCGATTTTCAATTTCACGTATATCGGGGGCTGAAGGGGGCGAGCCGGCCGCTGGCGGCGAACTCTTTGCAAGCGGCTGAGGTCCAGCGGGGGTGGCTGGCGGGGGAGGAACATAGGATGGTGTACGCCCCGGCACTTCTACCTGCCGCCAAGTCATCGGGACGACGCCCGGGCAGGGGTCTTCCGGCCGGATCAGCCTAGACGACATATTGTTCGCCGACGGCTCCCTTCAGGCTCAGCACGCCTTCGCTTTCGAGCTGCCGGATTACAGAAATGATCTGCTGTTGCGCCGCGTCTACGTCCTTGATTTTGATGGGGCCTAAAGCGTCCATGTCTTCTTTCAACATTTCTCCGCCGCGCTGCGACATGCAGGCCAGGATATGATTGCGGAGCTGATCGCTGGTGCCTTTTAGAGCAACGGTTAAGACCTTGCGGTCCACCTTGGTGAGCACTTCCTTTAAGCCGATCTGATCGATGAGCAGAAGATCTTCGAAGACGAACATCAGGTGCCGGATGGTCTCACCCAGGTTGGGGTCCTGCTGTTCGATGGAGTCCAGAATTTCGCGGCTCGTAGCGGAATCGAGCCGGTTCAGCATTTCCGCGACAGCCCGGACACCGCCATAGGATTCGCGGCTGAACTCGCCCAGAGTTTTCAACTTCTGGCCGATAACACCGGCGATCTTATAGATAATTTCGGGAGAGATCTGGTCCAGGCTGGCCATGCGTTGGGCCACATCGGAACGGAGCGAGGCAGGCAGAGAGGCAAGAAGTGCTGCTGCCTGCGTGGCGTTGAGGTGAGAGAGCACCAGCGCCACGGTTTGCGGATGCTCATTATGGATGAACTTGGCGAGTTGCTGGGGATCGGCTTTTTCGATGGCGTCAAAAGAGGTTGCTTCGGCGCCCAGCGCTTTGGCGAGGCGATCGAGGAAGCGCCTTGCCTGGTCCGGCTGGAAGGCTCGCTGCAGCACCTTCTTGGCATATTCCAGGCCGCCGCGCGCCACATAATCACCGGCGGTGGAAAGATGATGAAACTGCTGGAGGACGGCTTCCGCTTGTTCCGAAGAGATTGCTGTAATCTTGGCGACTTCACGGCTGACTTTCCCCACTTCATCCTCATTCAGATGAGGGAGAACAGCGGCCGCGGACTGCTCACCCAAAACGATCAAAAGCATGGCGGCCTTGCGTAGCCCGGTCAGACTTTCGGTTTCCGCTTTAGTGGTGTTGAGAATCATCCTCAGGCCTCTTCTTCACGGATCCAGGTGCGCAAGACCTGCGCAGAGATTTCCGGCTCCTCGGCAATCTTCTCGCGGAGATGCTTGGCCATAATCTCGGCAGTTTTGGTGATGGCGGGCGTAAGTTTCAAGAGGTTCAAAGCCTTGGCCTCCTGTTGATGCTTCATCGATTCGGCTTCGGCCAGACGCGACTCAAGCTCCTTTTCCACGGCACTTCCGCCGGCGGCAGGGGCGGCGATTTCCGCCGGACCAGTGACCTCGACCGCGTTTGATTTCTTTCTACGTAAAAGCATGGCCACAACGAAACCGATGACGATGAGAGCCGCCAGCGCCCCTCCGCCGATGAGCAGAGTATTGCGGTCCAACTGGAGCATCTTCGCCGGGCCGCGCGCTCCCGGGGCCCCGGGCGCCTGGGAACCTGGCGGGGGTTCCATCAGCAGCGTGTTTTCAAAGGGCTGCGTTTCCACCACAAGCTGATCGCCCCGTTCGGCGCTGAAACCTGTCACGCCCGCTACCAGATCGTGTATGACCTTCAGTTTCTCCGGAGAAGGCGGCGTCAGTACTCTGCGGAATCCATTCTTGCCGGGTTCCCAGCTAAGCGCCTGGTCCACCAGCACGGCCACCGAGATTTTGCGGATCACCCCCGGCGGCAAATGAGTCTTTTTTACCGTGCGGCTGGACTGGTAGGTGATGTTCTCCGAAACGCGGGAGGAGCGGCTGGAACCGTTCCCCGGCCGCGACGAGGGCCGCGGCAAGTTCGACGCCGTCCCAGGCACGCCACTAGCGCTGGCCGAGCCGGAGCTATCCTCGGTGCGCTGCGAGGTGAGCATGACAGTGCGGGCTGGGTCGTAAATCTCTTCGCTCTGGTCGCCTCCCGAAAAATCGCAATCCACGGATACTCCTGCGCGGAACTTCTCCGCTCCAAGCAGCGGCTCGAGTGTGGAGTTGATCTTATTCATCAGATCTGTTTCCACCTGGTGACGGTAATCCAAGGAGGAGGCGGAAGGCTCCGTTCCATCAGGGTTGGTAGGCTCGCGGGGACGGCCCAGCAGGTTGCCATTCATGTCCAAAACAGAAACCGCCTCGGGCGCGAGTCCTTCTACCGCGCTCGCTACCAGATGATTGATCGCCTGCACGTTCTGCGGGGACAGGTGCGCGCCCGGCTTGAGGCGCACCAGCACGCTGGCTTTGGCGGGCTGCTGCGCATCCAGGTACACGGAATCCTTGGGAAAGGTGATATGTACGCGCGCCTGCTCGACCTCCGCTAGAGACATCACGGACCGCTCCAACTCGCCTTCGAGCGCCCGCCTGTAATTTACGTGCTCAGTGAATTCGGAAGCGCCCAAATTGTTCCGGTCGAAGAGTTCATAGCCGATGCGGCCCGATTTGGGTATTCCGGCCGCTGCCAGGCTCAGGCGGAGTTCGGCCAAGCGCGCGGAGGGCACCAGCACCGTTCCCGAACCAGTGCCAAGACTATCGGAAAGACGGTACTCGACGCCGCCTTCTTTTAGCTTCTGCACGATGGCTGCGGCATCCTCCGGAGCAAGGCCGGAAAAAAGCGGTTTAAAGTCCGCCTCTCGCCGCCAGTGCACCAGCCAGTAGAGACTCCCGGCCGCCGCCAGAGCCACCAAAGCGATGGTGATCCGCTGGCGCATGCTCAGGCTGGCGAGCAGCTTATTCATCGCAAGTATGTGTGCCGCAGATCATTTTTAGTCAAGCTTTAATCAGGCTCTGGGCTCAGCGGGGCGATTCGCCGGGCGGAAGCCCGGCGGCAGGTTGAAAGCCTGACCCCACGACCTATGTCAAAGATCGGCGGTTGGCAGCCAAAACCTTACATTTGCATGCGCATGATTTCCTGGTACGCACTTACTACCTTGTTGCGCGCTTGCATGAACAGATCGAAAGTGAGTTGGGCCCGCTCCGTAGCCAGAATAGTGGTATGCAGTTCTTCCCCCTCGCCATTCAGAAATCGCTGGACGGAGGCCGACGCCTCCGCGCCCGAGGATTCCACACTCTGGACCGCGGCCACGAAAGCTTCTTGAAAGGCGCCCCCTGTTGCGGCGGGCTTGGCCGCCGCGTTGACGGGTTCGGCCAGCGCAGGAAGAGAAACAGGTGTGATCGGGGCAGCCATGGACTATTTCATTAGATCGAGAGAGCGCTCGATCATGTCCTTCGCCGCCGAAATCGCGGCGACATTAGCCTCGTAACCGCGCGTCGCGCCCATCAGATCGACCATGTCTTCGGCGGGATTGATGCGTGGAAAGGCGACGTATCCATCCGCACCTGCATCGGGATGTCCGGGCATGTAACGGCGCTCCGGATCGCGCGTATCGACGACAATATTGTCCACGGCCACGCCGCCGGCGTTTTCCAACTCAGACTGGAAGGTTGAGGCGAATGGCGAACCGATATCGGCGGAGGCGAAAACCACGTCCTTTCGGCGGTACGGACCCCCTTCCGGTGTACGAGTGGTCTCGGCATTGGCGAGGTTTTCGGCGAGCAGTTCGGCCCGCGTGCGCTGCGCCGCCATACCGGAAGAGCCGATAGACAGTACCGAGAAGAGGCTCATCCGCTTTGCCCGCCTCCCGTAATGGCCGATTGCAAGTTATGAATTTCACTGCGCATCAGGTTCGAGGCCACCTGAAAGCGAAGGGCGTTCTCGGCAAGCAGGCGTGCCTCGCGGTCCAGACTCACATTGTTGCCGTCGTTCTTGACAGGCAGTCCCACTACCTGCACCACTTCCGGAGTCAAACCCGCCGCGCTCTGAAATTCGCCTTGAAAATCCAGATCGCGCGTGCGATAGCCGGGCGTATCCGCGTTGGCAATATTGGAGGCTACCAGCTTCTGCCGCGCCGCCAGCAGGTCCATGTAGCGTTCGAGTTGGTTGGCAACCCCATCCAGCATCGCTTCGTCTGAGGCACGCGCGAGGCCAAATTATGTGCGTTCAGATTGAACAGGATAGAGAAGAATTCTCGCGTCAAGAAAATGGCACGAGACAAGAAATTGGCCGGTTACGACTGAAACTCAATCCCCTGCGCCAGAGGCAACTGGCTCGACCAGTTGATGGTATTCGTCTGGCGGCGCATGTACGCTTTCCAGGCGTCGCTGCCCGACTCGCGGCCTCCCCCCGTGTCTTTTTCGCCCCCGAAAGCCCCTCCGATTTCCGCCCCGCTGGTCCCGATATTGACGTTGGCGATGCCGCAATCGCTGCCGCGATGGCTCAAAAACGCCTCGGCTGCGATCAGATTGGTGGTAAACAGTGCCGACGATAATCCCTGAGGCACATCGTTGTGCCAATGGATGGCGTCATCCAGATTGTCGAACTCGACCAGGTAGAGGATGGGCGCGAAGATTTCGTCTTTGAGCACCGGCATATCGGGGCGCGCTTTTACCAGCGTCGGCTGCACAAAACATCCCATAATGTGCTCGCCGCCATAGAGAATTTCGCCGCCCTCGGCGCGGATGCGGTCAAGTCCGGCTATCATGCCGTCCACCGCCCGGCGGTTCACCAGCGGCCCCATAAGCGTGTTTTCCTCCATGGGGTCGCCGACTTTGACTTGCTTGTAAGCCTTGATCAGTGCATCCGTAATTCGGGCGGTCACGCCGCGTTGGAGAAACAACCGGCGGGTCGTGGTGCAGCGCTGCCCGGCGGTTCCTACGGAGCCAAAGAGCACAGCACGGACGACGAGATCGGGATTGGCGTCGTCCATCACGATGATGCCGTTGTTGCCTCCGAGCTCGAGAATGCTGCGGCCGAGGCGGCCCGCGATTGCTTCGGCGACGTGGCGGCCAACCTGAGTCGATCCTGTAAAGCTGACGAGCGGGATGTGCCGGTCATGGATCAACATTTCTCCGATGGCGGTGCCCGCATCCACCACCAGGTTGAAGATGCCTTTGAATCCGTTGGCTTCCATCACGCGATTGCAGATTTTCTGCACCGCTATGGCGGTCAGAGGCGTTTCCGGGGAAGGCCTCCAAAGCACGCAGTCTCCACACACAGCCGCAATCATGGCATTCCACGACCACACCGCCACGGGAAAGTTGAACGCGCTGATCACGCCTACGATTCCCAGCGGATGCCACTGCTCAAACATGCGGTGGGCCGGCCGCTCGCTTTGCATCGTAAGGCCATAAAGCTGGCGGGAAAGGCCCACCGCGAAATCGGCGATATCGATCATCTCCTGGACTTCGCCCATCCCTTCAGCCAGGATCTTCCCCATCTCGAGCGTGACGAGGGCGCCCAGATCGGCCTTATGCGCCCGCAGTTCGTTGCCGATTTCGCGCACGATTTCGCCGCGTTTGGGGGCGGGCACCATGCGCCAATCGAGGAAAGCCTCTTGTGCGCGCGCCACCACAACTTCATAGTCCGCCGGACCGGCGCTCAGAATTTTCGCCAGCGGTTCACCGGTCGAGGGATTGATGGATTCGAACTCGCCGCCGGAAGGGTTGGGTATCCAGTCGCCGTAACACGCGCCGGAGTTCACTGGCTCGATATGCAGCCTCTCGAGGATCTCCGAAACCGAAGAGGTGCTGGCAGAGCGCACGACTTTATTTTAAGGCGAGGAGGGAAGCCCGCTATGCCAGCCAGTGGCCCATTTTTTCTTTTTTGGTACGCAGGTACGCTTCGCGGGTATCGATCACGTCGGCCAGGCACGGCACCCGTTCTGATACACGAATGCCTGCTCGTTCCACCGCCTCCACTTTTTCCGGATTATTAGAGAGCAGGCGAACAGCTTCGAGGCCGAAGTAACCGAGAATAGCCGCGGGGAGCTTATAGCTGCGGAGGTCCGTTTCAAAGCCGAGCCGCTGGTTGGCTTCCACAGTGTCGGCGCCCTGATCCTGTAGTTCGTATGCGCGCAATTTGTTCAAAAGGCCGATGCCGCGGCCCTCCTGGTGCTCGTAGATCACGAGACCCCGGCCTTCCTGCGCGATGTGTTTTACGGCAATCTCCAGTTGCGCCCGGCAATCGCAGCGCAGGCTGTGAAATACGTCCCCGGTAAGGCACTGGGAGTGGATGCGAACCAGCGGCGGCGGGTCGCCGGAAAGGTCGCCCGTCCGCAGAGCCACAGCCTCTTCCACCTCGCCGCTAGCGGTGCCGCGAAACCCGAAGATCCGGAAATACCC